>MVQO01000164.1 GCA_002067585.1 Syntrophorhabdus sp. PtaB.Bin027 | reverse complement strand
TCTTTGATTTGTAAATTAATTGAATGATTTGAAACCTCAAGTTCTCAGCCTTTTAGCTTCTCATCTTTTTGACTTTTGCTGTTTTGCGTCCACAGATACCACAATCTTGGCACAGGCCCTTTTTGCCATTGTCTATGTAAATGCCTTCATCGCCTGATGGACTTTCCAGGTGAAGTGATGTCCCCTTTCTTCTTTTCACGTAATTGTAGTCAAGCGGCACCTTTCCATAACCACCAGTTATGTCCAGGGCATACTGGGGCATTGCCAAACCAGAGCCATGTCTCCGTAAGAAATGCATGATGTGAATTCCCTCTTGTATCCTAACCTTGAAATGCATTGCCCCTTTTACCTCATCAAACTGAAAAAGATAGTATGGCTTTACACCCTGGGCTACAAGCAACTCAAAAAGCCTTAAAAGGATATGGGGGCAATCATTCACTCCACGTAAAAGGACTGTCTGGCTTACTATACTGGCTCCTGTCGCACTCAGTTTTTTGATTACGTCAACAAACTCAGGGGAAACCTCTCGTGGATGATTAATATGAATCACTATCCAAATGGGTGAACTTTTCTTCAACGTCTTAAAATGGTCTTTATCTACTCCCTCCGGGCATACTACAGGTAACCTCGTGCTAATACGGATTACACGAATCCTTTCAATATTTTTGAGTCTTCTCATCATATATGAGAAATCCTCCCGTGGCAGGGTAAACGGGTCACCACCTGATACAATAACCTCTGTCAAATCTCCATCTCTTTTCATATGATCGAAACTTTCTTCCCATGTATGCATTGGATGCCTGCTTCGGCCAACAAATCTTCGCCTATTGCAGAACCTGCAAAACATAGCACAGTGAGAAGCTGCTAGAAAAACACCTCGATTCGGATATTTTTTAATGAAAGAAGGCGTTACCAGGAAACGTTGTTCATCGAGGGGATCAATATGCCCAGTGCTTAGAAGTTCATCCTTCGAAGGAACGGATTGTTTCCTTAAAGGACATGCAGGGTTTTCCCGATCCATCAGGTTGAGATAGAATACCGGTATTTTTAGAGGAAAAATTTCCGATACTTCCTGAATATCCTTTTTTGATTCTTCAGTTAGAAATATATGTTGCGAGAGTTGTTCTGCTGTGGAAACAAAAGGGAAGGCAGTGCTCCCGCCCTCCCTCTTTCTTGACAATTTACGGTAATGGTGCGAAGTGTGCCCTTCTATTCTTCGCCCAGCAATCTTCGTTCTTCTCCGTGCAGATTGGTCGCTCCTTGCCATAGCTAATGGTGTCCAGAAGTTTTCCATCAACACCGAGGTTGATAAGGTAGTTCTTTGTAGAGTCTGCCCTCTTCTGACCAAGGACAAGGTTATACTCCACAGATCCCCGCTCGTCGCAGTTTCCTTCTATTTTAACCCTTTTTCCCTGATTTGCTTTGAACCAACCAAGGTTGTCCTTCAGTATTTCCGCATCACCAGGCCTGATGTTATATTTATCAAAATCAAAATTGATATCTTTTAACACCACGACCGGGGCTGGTGCTGGTGCTGGTGCAGGGGCTGGTGCAACAGGAACTTCCTTCTTGGCTTCGGGCGGAGCTGCTTTTGGTGGAGGTGGCGGCGGCGCAGCAGTTTCGCCTTTCGCTGCCTCCTGAAAACATCCGCATCCACTCAAGAAAGCTCCAAACATAAACACTACCAATATAAGCCCAAACATTTTCAATTTCATATTCCACTCCCTCCTTTGGACAGTGGGTATATCCTCATGACAAGGATATACCCCGATATCCAGTACCTACTTTTTCGCTGGCTCTTCTTTTGCTGGCTCTGCCTTCGCTGGCTCTGCCTTCTCTGGCTCTGCCTTCGCTGGCTCTGGCGCTGGTTTAGCTTCCTCCTTTGGTGGTGCCGGTTTTGGCGGCTCTGCCGAAGGACCACAGCTAATCAGTGAAAAGCTCACAAAAAATGTAATAGCTATGAACAACACCACTAACTTCTTCATCTACACTCACCTCCTTTCGTGTTTAATCAATTCTCTTGCCCAACTTTCCCTGTGGGAAATATATAATACATCATGGTCAATAAGTAAATTAAAATCTTTTAATCATAACATCTTTTTTAATGATTTCAATGTCTTCCTTTGAACATAATATATTTCCAGGATTCAATGTAGATGCCGTACCACAGGCCACACCCATTACCAGGGATTCCTCAAAACTTCCCCCCTTACTCAAAACAAAAACAATGCCCGCCACCAAGGAGTCTCCGGCACCAAGAGAACTGCGCACCTTTATCTTTGGTGGTATTACATGGTAACTGCCTTCCCTTGAAATACCTGCAACCCCCCGTGCCCCTGCAGAGACAACAATGTAATCAACCTTTTTCAGGAACGGCTTTGCTTCTTCAAAAACATCTTCCAAATCTCTAACATTCTTATTAATAAGCCTTCCAAATTCGTGAATGTTTGGTTTTATCAGAAAGGGACCGGCATCCAGGCCCCGTGCAGACGCTTCTTCGTCTGCATCAAGGACTACCTTAACATTCTTTTTTTTAAGAGTGGTTATGACCTGAGCAAAAAAATTGACATCCATATCCTTTGGCACTGATCCGCCCAGCACAACATAACTTTCACCAGGTACTTCTTTGATTTTATTGTGCAGGGCCGAAACCTCACTGGGTTTTATTTCAGGCTCAGGGGTGCTGAGGAGTGTCTGAAGGTTCTTTTTTCTCTGATAGATGATTATTTTTGTCTGGCTTTCATCATTAATTCTTGTAAAATCACACACAATACCTTCATTTACCAGTTTGCCCTCGACTTCTATCCCATTATATCCTCCAACAAATCCAAGGACAACACTCTGTCCACCAAGTTCTTTAATTACCCTTGAAATATCTATACCCTTGCCTCCCACACTGTTTTTCGCTTCTACGATCTCATTTATATCGTCATAAATGATTTCCTCTACCTCAACAGTTCTATTCAGCACAGGGCTTTGTGTGATCGTATAAATCATTGTATTCTGGATGTATTCTATGAAATATATTGAAAAATCGCTATAGAAAAAATTATCTATTGTTTTTTGTGGTTCACAATGTTAGTTCAAAATACACTTTTGCATATGAATACCTTTTACTCAACTGTAAAAAGAGGCTTTCTAAACGGAATATTAATCACATACAAGATGGTCAAGGTTATTGTGCCCTGTTACATTGCCATAGAATTTATCAAACACCTTGGTCTCATCGAGGTAATTAGCGCATTCTTCAAACCATGCATGAGTATCTTTGGCCTTCCAGGTGAGTCAGCCCTCGGTTTAATGGCAGGCTACTTTATTAATCTTTATGCAGCTATTGCGGTCATAACCCCTCTTCAATTGTCATCAAAAGATATGACCACAATAGCACTTATGCTCGGCATAGCCCACAGCCTCCCTATTGAAACAGGAGTGACCCGTCAGACAGGAGTAAACGCCTGGCTCATGCTCGCAGCACGAGTCGTGTTCAGCCTGTTTGCAGGCATTGTAATCAATCTGGTATGGAAATTATTTTCATAGCCTTAAAAGATTCATTGGCGCTTACCTTAAAACTCCTCTGTATTATATTGCCATTGTCAATCTCTTACGAATTTTTAAAACACAGGCAATCTTCAATCGAGAAAAAGAATTTTGCTGTCTTTGGTATTTCTGGAAAAGGGTTTATTCCCCTCGTCACAGGAATCATCATTGGCTTAACCTATGGGGCAGGTGTAATCATCTATTCCTTACGAACCACAAATACAACCAAGAAAGAGGCCTTTCTCATTCTACTTTTTCTTTCCATATGCCATGCAATCATAGAAGACACACTCATTTTTGTGGTCATAGGTGCAAATGGTTTTATCTTGATTGGATTCAGGTTTGCCCTGGCAATAACTTTAACATACCTGCTTTACAGAAGCAGGCTATTCAACGCTCAATTTAACGGCTTCCCGCGGAAGGGTGGAAGGATCGAGCAATAGTTCATATTGCACCTTTGTTTTCATGTTGCGCAGAATGATAATACCCTTGTCTACTTCGTCATCACCAAGTATAAAAACAAAGTCGGCATTCCTGCTGTCCGCATACCTCATCTGAGATTTTAACGATCTTCCGTCATATGAGTAGTTAAGGGAAAGGCCTGCTTCAACAAATGATTTTATAAAAGGAATAAGATACGTTTTTGCCCTTTCTCCAAGGTATGCAAAAAAATATGTTGGGACTGTCAATACTTGTTCACGCATTGTGATAAGCGCCAGCCTCTCAACACCAATTGCAAAGCCTGTGCCCGGTGTTTTAGGGCCGCCCATCGCCTCAACAAGGTTATCGTATCTCCCTCCAGCCATAAAAGCCTTCTGAGCACCAAGATCATTCGATGTAACCTCAAAGACTGTCCTGGTATAATAGTCAAGTCCTCTCACAAGCCTCTTATTTATTTTTACGGGAAAACCAAAACTGTCTACATGGCCCTGGAACTCATCAAAATGGTGCCTGCAGTCACCACACAGATATTCAAACAACAAAGGTGATCCGACGCTAACTTCAATACACTCGCTGTTTTTACAGTCAAAAATCCTCAAGGGGTTTCTATCCAA
The DNA here is from genome assembly GCA_002067585.1 of Syntrophorhabdus sp. PtaB.Bin027. Taxonomy (GTDB): domain Bacteria; phylum Desulfobacterota; class Syntrophorhabdia; order Syntrophorhabdales; family Syntrophorhabdaceae; genus Syntrophorhabdus. The sequence goes on along the minus strand of MVQO01000164.1, from coordinate 39,392 downwards.
CCTCCTCACACAGTCATCACACAACATCTCTTTTTTTCCGACAAAATATTCCACAAGAACTTTACGAAATGATTCGCGACAGCCGGGACATCCAACACTGTTCACCTCTATCTCATAGTTATTTACACGAAGTTCTTTCAGGATCACATGTATCATCCAAAGCAGTTCTGCGTCAATGAGTGGATCATCAATACCGAAAACCTCAACATCAATCTGGCGAAACTCCCTGAATCTCCCTTTTTGTGGCTTTTCATGACGAAACATGGGGCCAATGGTGAAGAGCTTACTCACTCGCTCTGTAGCGTACATGCCCGCTTGAAGATATGCCCTTACCATTCCTGCGGTTGCCTCCGGACGCATAGTAAGGGAATCTCCACCAATATCCCTGAAGGTAAACATTTCTTTCTCAACAATGTCAGTCGTGTCTCCAATACTTCGTACAAACAATTCTGTTTTTTCAAGTATGGGAAGCTCAATCTCAGTGAAATTAAGAAGCTGGAGATATTTACGCACCACTGCCTCTATGCGCCTGAACTTTTCAAGCTCTTCTCCTGAAATATCCCTGAATCCTCTGAGGGTCTTTATCTTTTCCATGTATTTATCTCCGAATTGCTATAAAATCAATACATTACTATCACAAACATGCATCATTTAAAAGTGGTTTTTCAAATCTTTAATTCAGGCGATGACGTGGCCTATCAGTTATTCATTCTGCTCTTTTGAATTTCCTGTACCTTAATTACCTGTTGCCTATGAACCATCGCCTATTGGCTGTCTTCGAATATTACGGCTTCTTCGCTTCCACCAGACAGTCCATCTTCTGACCGGTTCTTAAAAGCTGTACCTCGTGAAATCCTGAGTTTTCGAGACCATCCTTGACATCCTGAAACGTGTACGTATCACCACCGCGGGTATTGACCAACATGTTTACGGCAAAGAGGGCCCCTGCAGGTGGTTTTGTGCGGTCTTCACTCATGATGTGATCTCTGATAAGTATTGTACCGCCCTTTTCGAGGGCACGGAAAACCTTGCCATAGAGCTTAAGATTTTCTTCTGGACTGTTCTGATGTATGATTGCAGAGAGAAGGGCAAGATCGCATCCTTTTGGAAGGTCTTCCTCATAAAAATCTCCTGCAATGAACTCAACGCGGTGGAATAACTGTTCTTCTTTGATTCTTTCCTTAGCCATGGGTATAACATCCTCGAGGTCAAACACGATAGCCATCAATTGGGGATTCTTGTGAAGAAAAGATATCGTATATGTGCCTGATGCTGCACCAACATCCAGGAGCCGGTTAAATCCGCTTGCATCATAGGAATCAGCTATCTCCTTTGATAGAGCTCTCGCTGCAACATGCATTGCACTTACAAAAGATTTCCATTCTTTCTCGCTGAATTTGAGGCCGGAATCAGGCTGTTTTCCCGGTCCGTTTGTGGCAACCTCTGTGAGGCCACTCCACGCATGCCAAAGATGTGTCATGTGGAGGACCATGGGCAGGATTGTTTCAGGATGATGCGCTGACAGAAAGATCCCTTTGTCCGTGACTCTGTATATATTGTCGGTCTTTGCAAGGAGCTCCATAGAAGACAGACTATCAAGAATCCGTGTTGTTGCTCGGGTATCGAGACCGTGTTCTTGGGCGAGATCGGCGGCCGTTTGCGGTCTGTCATCGAGATTTGTGAAAAGATCAAGTTCCGCCGCTGTGAGTATGACCCTGCTCTTCATAAAAGCCATTACCTCAGCCATAACCATCTCAGAAATCATAGATTATACCCTTCTCTTATTTTTCCAGCTCGCAATGGCTATGATACATTAAATAGGTATCTCATATGGCTATGGGAAAAAAGGCCGTCCAGACTCTTTCCGGACGGCCCTCTGTTTATCCATGCCTCTTTGTTACCATTGCCCTGTTCTCAGGTACTCATCCATAGCTGCAGCTGCTTTACGGCCAGCTCCCATGGCAAGGATGACTGTTGCCGCACCTGTAACAATATCGCCACCAGCAAATACACCTTTCCTGCTCGTTTTCCCGGTTTCCGGATCAGCCACGATGTTGCCGGATTTCTTCAATTCCAGCCCTGCCCCACTCTGCGTCAGAATTGGGTTCGGGCCTTGGCCAATGGCAACAATTACAACATCCACATCAATCATGTAATTTGAGCCTGGTATATCTATAGGTCTCCTTCTTCCTGATGCATCCGGCTCGCCCAGTTGCTGCTTCACCACCTCAATGCCCTTTACCCATCCTTGTTCATCACCCACAACCCTTATCGGGTTTGTGAGAAGTCTGAAGTCAATCCCTTCCTCTTCAGCATGATGGGCTTCTTCTGCTCTTGCCGGCATTTCAGCCCTTGAACGACGATAGACAAGATACACGTCTTCTGCACCAAGTCGTTTAGCAACCCTTGCTGAGTCCATGGCAACATTCCCCCCACCGATAACAGCAACCTTACTTCCAACCCGAACCGGAGTATCATATTCCGGGAACAGGTATGCCTTCATCAGGTTTGCTCTCGTAAGAAATTCATTTGCAGAGTAGACACCGTTCAGATTCTCGCCGGGGATGTTAAGAAAGTAGGGCAATCCAGCTCCGGTTCCAACGAATATTGCATCGAATCCCTGCTCGAAAAGTTCATCCATGGTCACCGCCTGACCCACAATTACGTCTACCTTGATCTTAGCGCCGAGTTTACTCACGTAATCAACTTCTCTCTGGACGATTGCTTTGGGGAGACGAAATTCAGGGATTCCATAAACAAGAACCCCGCCCGCCTTGTGAAGTGCCTCATAGACTGTTACTTCATGGCCTTTCTTCGAAAGCTCTCCGGCCACTGTTAATCCGGCAGGACCTGCACCAATGACCGCTACTTTCTTTCCTGTGGGCTTCGCTATTTCAGGAACCCTGATATCACCCTGCTGCGCCTCATAGTCAGCTGCAAAACGTTCAAGCCGACCAATGGCAATAGGTTCGCCTTTCTTTCCAAGAACGCACTTGGACTCACACTGTGTTTCCTGGGGGCAAACCCGACCACATACAGCTGGAAGAGCGTTCGTCTCTTTAATAACGTGGATTGCGCCCATAAAGTCCCCTTCCTTTATCTTTTTGATAAACGCAGGGATTGTGATATTAACGGGACAGCCTTCAACACAAGGCATATTTTTGCACTGGAGGCAACGGGATGCCTCCCTGATCGCATTTTCCCTCGTGTAGCCCAATGCAACTTCATTAAAGTTTTGAATCCTTTTCTTGGGATCCTGTTCCGGCATCCTCTCACGTCTCTTGGTCTTCTTCAGCTGTTTCGCCTGAAATTCAAGTTTACACTGGTGGTCCCAGAGTGCCCGTCTCTCTTCGCGATTATACATTTTCTGGCGCGCTATAAGCTCTTTGAAATCGACCTGATGACCATCAAATTCAGGCCCATCAACACAGACAAATTTTGTCTCTTTACCGATTGTCGCGCGGCAGCAACCGCACATGCCGGTACCATCTACCATTATAGTATTCAGACTGACAATGGTCCTGATATTATGAGGCCTCGTTACATCACTCACAGCCTTCATCATAATTACGGGCCCAATCCCCACAACTTCATCTATTTTTTCACCCTTTTCAATAATCTGTTTAAGGACATCAGTAACAAAACCATGATGGCCGTATGAACCATCATCAGTCGTCACATAGAGCTCTGTGCTCACTTTTCTCATCTCCTCTTCAAGGATGAGCATTTCTTTGGTTCTGGCCCCAATTATGGAAATAACCTTGTTCCCTGCTTCAAAAAGGGCCTTTGCTATGGGAAGTACCGGTGCAACTCCAACGCCACCTCCCACACAGACCACCGTTCCAAACTTCTCTATGTGGCTCGGTTTTCCGAGAGGTCCCACAACATCAAGGATGGTCTGCCCTTTTTCAAACTTTGCCATTTTCTGGGTTGATGAGCCAACAACCTGAAAGATCACAGTAATAAGACCTGCGTCTCTGTCGTATTCAGCTACAGTCAGCGGTATTCGTTCCGCATAATCATCTGCCCTTAGAACGACAAATTGTCCTGCTTTTACTTTTTTTGCAATATCCGGTACATATAGCTTAAAAAGCGTCAGAGAAGGTGCCAGATCTCTTTTTTCAACAATTTCATTCAGTTTTTGTTCTCTTGCCATAGTTTCTCCTTTTTAAAATTTTTGGGGTCAATGTGGTAATGGTAATGGCCCTCTATAGTTCTTTTTTTATAGGTAGTTTCACTGTAAATGCAGTACCCTTTCCTGCATTACTGTCCACCTCGATAAACCCGAAGTGGGATTCTACGATTCGCTTCACTATCGATAATCCAAGACCTGTTCCTGTTATATACCTTGTCTCAGGCCCGCAGATCCGATAAAACTCATCAAATACGCTCGTTAAGTGTTCTTTGTCAATACCAATGCCTGTGTCCTCGATTTTAATACTCAAATAATGGTTTGTAGGACCGGCTGAAATCGCAACCTTACCCTTTTTCACATTGTACTTGATAGCATTCGAAATAAGGTTCGTGAAGAGTTGTTCCATTTCACTGCGATCTGCTTCAACAAGAGGTAATTTTTCCGGCAAATCCAAGGAAAAAGTGATTTCATTTGCCTCACCCTGATTCCTGAGCAGTTCAACCGTGTTAATCAGAATATCTGTAAGATCCAGCAATTCCTTTTTTCTTTCAACCTTCTTGCTTTCGAGCCTGCTGAATTGGAGGAGATCATTCACGAGGTCCAGCAGTGAGTGGGTACGCGCCTTAGCCCTTTCCAGCATCTGACGATTCATGTGAGGGTCATTTCCTGCAGCACCGCTTAAGTATGCTGAAAGATACCCCTCAACAGCAGACAAAGGGGCTCTCAACTCATGGGTTACCATGGACACAAACTGCGATTTTAATTGGTCAAGCTCCTTAAGAGCGGTAATATCCCTAAACGTGCTCACAACACCTAAATCCTGGCCATCCTTGTCCCTAATAACTGATACGTTTGCCATCAATATTCGCTTGTCAGGATTGGCAAGTTCAATCTCCTCTGAAATTGCAGTATATTGAGAGGAGTCCGGTGAAAGGGCCTTATTGATGAGATTTATTAAAGTGCCCACCTGGATAGTCTCCCCTATATCTTTGCCGGCTTCAAGTTTCTTATCAAGATTTAGCATTTTCACTGCTGCTGGATTCCATAGAACCAGCTGGTGCTCTTTGTTCGTTACAATGATACCGTCAGCCATAGAATTCACAATAGCATGGATCTTTGACTCCTCGTTTGCCACTTCCAGGAGCTTCTGGTCTCTTTCTTCCATAAGCTTCTGGGCGTGAAGGGTTAGACGCCTCTTTTCAAGACCCCTGTTCACAACAGCAAGAAGCTGATCAGGAGTAAACGGCTTCGGTACATAATCATAGGCTCCGTGTTTCATTGCCTCCACAGCAGTTTCGATCGTGGCAAACCCGGTGATGACAATCATTATGATTTCGGGGTCATGCTGTCGTACCTGCTCCATCATCTCAAGGCCACTCATGACAGGCATCATGAGGTCCACTAATATAAGATCAAAAGGCCTGGCCTTAGTCGATTTGAGTCCTTCCTCACCATTCTCCGCAACGTCAACGGAGAAGCCTTCACTCATAAGAATTCGCCGGCAGCCTTCCCGGATACCCCGTTCATCGTCAACTACCAGTATGCTTGCTGTTTCCGCCACAGTTAACGCCTATTTAACACTCATTCTTTTGCAGACTTTGCGAGAAGTTCATTGATCTTTTTTACAAGATCTTCAGGCAACAATGGTTTGTTGGCATAGTCATCTGTCTTCATCCAGTAACCGTCAAGCTCCTGAGAGAACTCCATTCCCGTTTCACTCCCCACTGCGGTGAGCATTAGGATAGGAATATTTTTAGTGGTGGGATCTGCTTTCATGGCTTTCGCAAAACCAAAGCCTGAGTCATGTTTCTCCATCATGAGATCGAGAACGATCAAATCCGGTTGCTCGAATCTGACTCGATCCAGACCCTCTGCGCTTGAATACGCAACGACGACATCGAATCCGCTGTTTTCAAGAACAGCCTTGTTCAGGTCAATAAAATCAACATCGTTGTCAACAAGTAAGATTTTTGTTTTTTTGCTCATAGTTACTTCTCCCTGTTATTATATTTTGAATCCATGGATTTTTGCCTTTATTTCATCTAGCACCTGGTCTTCACTGGCTTTGACTGGCAAGGTAATAACAAAGGTTGTTCCTTTTCCTAATTCGGTCTCAACATCTACTTTTCCCTGATGCCTTTCTATGATGCCATAGGAGATTGCCAAGCCTAGCCCGGTCCCCTTTTCCTTAGTTGTAAAAAACGGATCGAAAACATGCCGCATAACCTCGGGGGGGATCCCGGGGCCTGTATCCTGAATTCTGATCTTTATATGTTTTTTTCCCGAGGAAACATTGATCAGTAGTTTTCCGCCGCCCTCCATGGCTTGGGCAGCGTTCATGATGATATTCAGAAAGACTTGTTTTAGCTGCGCTTCATCCGCGACAATCGTCTGAAGACCCGGATCAAATGATTTCTCGATTTTGATATTGCGAAACAAGGGTTGGTTGATAACAAGGCTTAGAACCTCCTCAAGAATGTCACTGACCTTTATCTCTGTGGCTTTTAGTTTTTTCTCTCTGGCAAAACTCAAAAGGCCCTGGACTATATCTTTTGCCCTGGCCGCTTCACTGATTATCAAGTCAACGTCTTCACGTCTCGGATCATCAGATTCAAGACTTTTCTGGAGGAGGTGGGCATAGATGGTGATAGTGCCCAAGGGATTATTGATCTCGTGGGCAACGCCTGCTGCCAGTTGTCCTATAGAAGCAAGTTTTTCGGTTCTAATCAATTGCGCTTGTGCCTGCTCAAGCTCCTGATGTGATATCTGAAGTTCTCGATGAGATTTCTCGAGTTGTTGATAGATCTTCTTGCTTTCGCCAAGCAAATGAGGCAGGCAATGCTCTTCAGGAGACAACCCCTGAACAACTGCGATTGCCTTGTCTCTGCAGGTCGGATAGCCACAGGCCCTGCAATCAAGGTTTCGGTTCGGGGGAAGCTTGCCAATTCTCTTGAGTACTGCCCTGATTTCTTCCTCTGTCGGAGAGGGCAGCCTTTGTTCCATGTTTTGAAAGCTCCGCCCAAGATCTATGTTCTTGAACCTGTCGAGATCTGCCATGACACTCACAACATCCTGTTTTGCCATTTCAGATTTTGTGTATTGGGCTACAATTTGCCTTCGTGCGAGGATTGAATGGTCGCGCTGTGCAAATGGGCCATCTACGCACCCATAGCAATACACGAAATCGAGAAATTTACCCTCCATGTATCCCTCGGCGAGTTGCTTTAGCGATGAGGTCGTCCGCCTCGGCCCACCTATAACGCTTATCTCATCAATGAGAACATCGAAACTTGGCCCAATATTGCGGTACAAGCCTCCTATTACCGGAATTATTCGACCCTGGTACGGTCTTGGCCCATCAAACTCGGTTTCCGGCAACGACGCTTTGTCAATTCCTGCTTCAATGAGAAGATTCCGTACATCAACGAATGTAATAACTTCATCAATGGCGCCAGCCACCTCCGGAGCAACGATTTCGCCCATTCGGGCAAGACAGGAAGTTAGATAAACTACTTTCCAATCCGGGCTTTTTAGTTCACGGGCCACCCTTCCGATGGCAATCATGGGAGAAACCACCGGCGCCAGATTCGGTATAAGTTGAGGGTAATATTTCTGTATGTAAAAAAAGATTACAGGGCAAAAGGAAGAGATGAGTGGACGAACAGCCTCCTCGTGGAGCATCTTAAAGTAGACTTGACTCACAAGCTCGGCACCGAAGGCGCCTTCCCAGACTTCATCGAAGCCAATCTGTTTCAAGGCGCTCACAAATTGTCTTGGCTTACCAAAATCAGTCTCCACGGGAAAGCTCGGGTCAAGGACTGCTATGGTCTTCTTTCCCTCTACAAAAAACTGCTTTACTTTGGATAAACCTCCATGATAGGTGAGGGCACCTTGAGGGCATGCCCTTATACAACCTCCACACAAAACACAACGTTCCTGAATGACCTGGAAACCATCTCTCCCCACCTTGATTGCATTCGCAGGACAGATTTGGACACAATAAGAACATCTGCGACATTTCCGGTTATTTACATCGATATCATAAGGATTCAGTCTTTTGTCTGGCTGTGTTATTGTCATCGGTTGTATCGTAAGCGCTCGTATTATACCAAAATTGTTACAATTTTACACTGAAATATGGTCATGAGTCAACGGCGGTTATGGTTCCCTTTTACTATTACGTGAAAAAATGAACAAATAAAAGTTGATTGGTTCGATAAAAACCTTTTATACACCAAGGTCTTTCTCTTTATGCAGTCAAAATGTGATGTGTGCTCTTGCCATATAAGAAAAAGATGGTTATATAACCCACTAAGAGGGTGATGACATTGATGGCTATTAAAGATGTCATGAAAGAGGTCATGTTAATTGTGGAAGCCATCGAAGAATCTGATCTCTTCAAAGGGGTAAGCCCTGAATTCCTTAAAGAACTGGCTCAGATTGGAGAGATGAGAATCTTTAAACGTGATTCAATCATATGCAGGGCAAACGAAAAAGCCCGTTACTTTTATCAGCTTCTCGAGGGTCAAATCGACGTCATGTTATCTGAAAAAGAAATCATCCACTTTACCTTAAACAGGCCAGGAGAAATCTTCGGATGGTCCTCCCTCGTCGAGCCGTATATGTATACAGCAACTGCAAAATGCAATACTGATGTAAGGGTTGTGAGGATGGCAAGGGAGTCTCTTGAAAAAACAATGATAAAATATCCAGCAGATGGATTGGCTATTTTAAAGCATCTCACCAGTATAATCTCACAACGTCTCCGTCACGCGTATCTCTATATTTACAGCAAAGAATTAAATAAAAATAAAGTTTCTGAAAAATAGGTGCTCAGGTTCGGGAAAAACGAGGGTTTCAAATTCTTAGTTGAAATCTGTGGCTTCCTTTTTTTCATCATCTTTGATCACTTTCTCCTACCACTACCCGAACCAGAGCTTCGTTCTGCAATGCCGTGTGTGGGCATGCTTTCTATAGGATTGATGGAATTAAGAGTTTTCCGCAAGGGAGAGGTATCTTTAATCTATGGAGAGTGAGGATTTGGTCTGTGGTTTCCATGATAGAATCTGCTTCTGATGCATTGTGATGGCAGAGAACCACTTTTTGACATCAAGGAGTATCTCTTTTGCGTCTGCCTATTCGTTTTGTTCCATGGCAGTTATAAGTCACTGATGATTCCCTTCCTGCCATCAGTGATCCAAAAGATGTTCTTTGTCAGAACAAGGTGTCGTCTCTCCATATCAACACAGCGTTCAATATAGACCTCATGGTTCTCCATTCCCCTGCCGGAACCCGAAAACATGCTTCATACCATCCTTATTAAAACCAAATGCAGTCATATACGCCTCTCCTCCCCGATGGGTTGTGCTGATGAAGAGAGTGAAGATGATGACAAGGTCTTTTCCCATGACCAGAGAAAAGTTTTTTGCAGTGATGGGATGTGGCAGGAAATGGATGAAGGAAGCTTGGTTTTTTGCGGAGCAAAAGTTCAGAAGCCAAACGCAAGTAAGTGAAGCTGCGGAAGCGAATGAGTGTGATTGCGAGAAATGCTCAACACCAATGATAGCCCCATAAATACTTGGGATATGGAGATATATGACATACAATCAGGTCATTCTGAAATATTCAGCATGACCTGATTGTATTTCGGTTTTTCAGTTTAATTTTACTGTTTTCCTGTGGTGAGGTACTCGTGGATGGACCGAGCAGCTTTTCGTCCTGCTCCCATGGCGAGGATGACAGTTGCCGCGCCAGTCACGATGTCTCCACCAGCCCATACCCTTTCACGGGTTGTTTTGCCGGTTTCAGGATCAGCCACAAGTGTCCCACGCCTGGTCGTTTCAAGCCCTGGTGTTGTTGAAGGAACCAATGGATTCGGGCTGTTTCCTATGGCACACACCACAGCATCCATCTCCATTTTGAAGTTAGAATTCGGAATCTCCACTGGGCTTCTCCTACCTGAAGCATCTGGCTCTCCAAGTTCCATCTTCAAGCACTCGATCTCCTTCAGCCAGCCATTCTCGTCCCCAATATACCTGACAGGGAGGGTAAGCATGTTGAAAATGACTCCTTCTTCCTCTGCATTTTCAGCTTCCTCTGCCCTGGCAGGGAGCTCAGCATGAGACCGCCTATATATGATCCGTACCTCTTCCGCACCCATACGAAGAGCTGTCCGGGCAGAGTCCATAGCTACATTTCCACCACCAACCACAGCTACCTTTTTATGACGTTTTATTGGCGTTCTTGATGCCGGATACTGGTACCCCTGCATCAAATTCATTCGTGTTAGGTATTCATTTGCGGAATAGACACCATTCAGGTTTTCTCCGGGAATATTCATAAACCACGGCAATCCTGCGCCGGTGCCTATAAATATGGCGTCATACCTATCGAGAAGTTCGTCGATAGAGCGTGTCTTACCTACAACGTAGTCCGTTATCACCCGAACACCCAGCTGTTTCACATATTCTACTTCTCGGGCAACTATGGCTTTGGGGAGCCGGAATTCTGGAATACCATAGGTTAAAACCCCACCTGCCTTGTGGAGCGCCTCAAAAATAGTCACTTCATGGCCAAGCAGAACTAAATCACCTGCGACAGTTACCCCGGCAGGCCCTGACCCGACAACAGCAACCCTTTTCCCTGTTGGCCTTGCCTTTGGCGGAAGGTCGACTTCATCCTGTGCAGCCTCCCAATCGGCAAGAAAGCGCTCAAGGCGTCCTATGGCAACCTCTGCCCCTTTACTCTTCAGTATACATTGTGATTCACACTGACTTTCCTGAGGGCAAACCCTACCACACACTGCAGGGAGGCAATTCTTCTCTTTGAGTTTTCGAATTCCACCCCGAAAATCTCTTTTGACTATGCATGATATAAAATCTGGTATATCAATTTCCACTGGGCACCCAGTCTTGCATCGCGGCTTCTTACACTGGAGGCAGCGGCTGGCCTCTGCAACAGCCAATTCTTCAGTGTAGCCAAAGGCAACCTCATTAAAATTATGCCTACGCATTTCAGGCGTCTGTTTTGGCATATCACGACGATTCGTATCTATCCTGCTCTTTTTTTCCTCGCTCATGAGTGGCATTTCCCCTCTTTGTGTTCTATGGGTTTCGGTTCACTGTGCCGAAAATAAGATGTCTCTTCATTTATATACTGTTTTCTCCGAGCCAGAAATTCTACCCAATCAACTTCATGTCCGTCAAACTCAGGGCCATCGACACATGCAAACTTCATCTTGTTTGAAACGGTAACGCGACAAACACCACACATACCAGTCCCATCAATCATGATGGGATTCAGATTAACAACCGTTGGAATTCCAAGATTCTTTGTCACTTTTGATGTATGGGCCATAAGGAATGTGCAACCATTCACAACAATCTGGTCGGGCAGACTGGGTAGACTGTGTATAATATCAGTCAGGTGTGGCACATGACCTTTTATACCGAGGCTTCCATCACGAGTAATGTTGAAAATTTTGGCACCGAGGCTCACATATCGGTCTGCCCAATACAGCAGATAAGAACTTCTTGCTTCAAAAACCATTATAATCTGATTCCCAGCATGCCACAGTTCGCGAGCCACCGGGAAAATACTTCCTATTCCATAACATCCTGCCACACACATCACTGTCCCATATTTTTTAATTTCAGTAGCATTGCCAAGAGGACCCACACAGGTGGGTATAACATCTCCAGCCTTAAGCTCAGCAAGCGCACCTGTTGAAGCGCCAACTTCCATGAAGATGATGGTGATGGACCCGGTATCGAGGTCCCAGTCAGCAACTGACAGAGGGATTCGCTCACCTTCCTCATTTACCCGAACTATGACGAATTGACCTGGTCGAATTTTGTGGGCAATCTCAGGCGCCTCTACTGTAAGGAGGTGCATATTGGGAACTATCATGGTACGTTCGATGACTTTATTCATTGTGCCTCCTTATCTGAGAAAGATGATGACCTGTCCCAATCCTCAATGATCTTCATACCTCCCACAACCTGGGCAAGGGGTATGCCGCGGTATGAGGAATACGTAGCCGAGGGAAGGCTTTCAGGCTCAACCTTGGTAGACCCTTTCAACCATTTCCCCCCATTCTTAAAATCAATCTTTACAAAATCCACTTTCTTCTTACTGGCTTTAAAATTAGGTATCTGTTTCTTGATTTCGTTCTGTATTGAATTTATATCCTTGTACTTAAACTTCCCCTTTTTCATCCTGTCTGCTATTCTTGTCATTATCCACCAGTCAGCCCTTGAATCCATATACTGACCAGTGGCCTTCTCCAGCGTGAGGATTCTTCTCTCCACGTTGATAGTAGTGCCAGGTGATTCAGGAAAAAGACTCGTGGGGAGGATCAAATCTGGCTGCCGCCAAGATGATGGCATTATCGCATTCTGATAAATCAGATAGTCGCAATCAGGTATGATATCAAAACGACCCTCTCCTACAAGGTATACAAGTTTTTTCCGTTTTGTAGGATCAAGCGACGGGAGACCCAGCTTTATACTTTTGGAACCATTCTGCAAAAGCTCTCCTGGTTTAACTCCGGGAAATGCACCCATAGCAAGCATGCCAATAAGATTTGTATATGGGTGGGCAACGATAATTTTCCATCCCAGGCGATCCCTGAGAACCTTTATACGTTCAAACACCTCATTACGCCTGTATGAAAAGATTACTTCTGGCCCCATGATCAGGACGTTTGCCGATGAACCGGAGAGCGCTTCGGTAACCTCATTTAAATTACCTGCAAATTCTTTGGTTCCCCTGCTCTTACCTTTTCCCTTCCTTGCAAGGCTGTCTGTGAATACATCAAGAAAACCGGCCCAGCGGGATGGTTCCATCTTAAAAGATGCCTCCGAGAGCATGTCAAGATTAGAATCACAGGACCCAAGTGTAACCAGCACAGCACCTCTTTGAGCAGCCCTTTTGGCTGCAATACCAATGGGCGTATAACCATATGTGGAATCAAAACCTACGGAGAGAATCCCCTGAGCTGTTTCAAGAGAATCATAGGTACTCGTATAAAGGACAAGATCGAAAAAAGATGAAATATCATTTCCCAAATCGAATAACACGGACGACATCATCGGTGGTGAACCAAGCACCTGCCTGACAAACCGTTGTGCCACAAAAAGATCCTCATTCGATAACTGCGGAGATATCACAACAAGAATATCGTCCGGCTTCACGCCGGACAGTTTTTCTGCCGCCAAATCAAAGGCCTGATCCCAGGTAATGACTTCGTATCCTACGGGTGTCAGTTTCTGTGGTGTTGTATTACGTTGTGGGCTATTTACATATTCCGGGATGGCAAATCTTCCCTTCACGCAGATAAGGCCCTGATCAACGGTATCATCATAGTCAGGCAATACATCAATTACTTCATCATTTTTTACTTGAAGCAAGAGACGGCATCCCACTGAACAGAAGGTACAGGTTGTTCCCACCTGAGCATCTGCTATACCATACCATTTACTTGTCTTTGTTGAGAGAGCCCCTGTAGGGCATACAGATACGCAAGCACCGCAGAACTCACACCCTGCCTCCAGGTGGGTACGGTCAAAAGCAGGTCCAATCGTTGTCAGCTTGCCTCTTTGCTTGAATGCCAGTGTGCCATTGAAACGAATGCTGTTGCATACGCGTATACAACGTCCACAAAGAATACAGAGGTTATAGTCTCTATCATAAAAGGGATCGTTCTTCTCAACTGGAAAACCTCTGTAATATACCGGATAGGATGTTTCTGTAAGGCCGACCTTGTCGACGATTTCCTGGATCTCACACCGGGCATCATTGGGACAGTACCGGCAACCGGTTATTACGCCAACCTTGCGTATGGTGCCCATGAACTTTTTACATTCATCATGCTCGTCGCAAAACAAGCAGCTTGCTGGATGCTCGCTCAGAAGCAGTTTGAGAATCTCTTGCCTCAGTCCTCTGATTTCAGCCGTGTCGGTTCGAACTACCATGCCTGCCTCTACTGGGGTGGTACATGAGGTAGGAAAACCTCTCAGTCCGTCAACTTCTACTATACATAGACGGCAAGCTCCGTAAGAAGGCAAGTGTTCCAGGGCACACAATGAAGGGATATAGACATTGTTGTCTCGTGCAGCCTGCAGTATCGTTATATTAGGTCGCACCTCAACCTGTTTGTTATCGATGGTAATGGATATCTTCTTTTCTTTCGTCATGTTCTCTTCTCCGCGCTTCTTATCACGATGGCATCACCGGCAATGGCTTCAAAACGACAGACTTCATAACAGGATCGGCATTTGATACACTTGGTGGGGTCAAGATTGTGCGGTTCAGAACGTGGTCCGCTGATTGCTCCCGTGGGACAGACCCTGACGCACGACTGACAGCCAGTACACTTTTCTTTAATGACACGGTACTCAATCAGATCCTTACACACGGTTGCCCTGCACCGGCCGTCCTTTATGTGCTCCAGATATTCATTCCGAAAATACCTGAGTGTGGTCAGGACTGGATTTGGTGCAGTCTGACCAAGCCCGCAGAGTGCCCCTCTTTTAATTGTATCACCAAGGGTACGAAGGGCCATAAGATCCTCTGGCGTACCATCCCCATGAGTGATCTTATCGAGGAGCTCAACCATATGTCTTGTTCCCACCCGGCAGGGCACACATTTACCGCATGACTCTTTTTGAGTAAAATCGAGGAAATATCTCGCCACATCTACGATGCACGTATCATCATCCATGATGATCAGGCCACCAGAGCCCATGATAGAGCCTACAGATGCCAGGGATTCATAATCAACGGGCAGATCCAGGAACTCTTCTGACAAACAACCTCCCGATGGTCCTCCTGTTTGAATTGCTTTAAAGTTCTTTTGTACCCCCCCTCCAATATCAAATATAATCTCCCGAAGCGGCGTACCGAGTTGAACCTCAATCAGGCCTGGCCGACGCACCTTACCGACAAGAGAAAAGGTCTTTGTTCCACGATTACCTTCCTTTCCGAATTTTGTGTACCATTCTGCCCCGTTCCTGAGGATATTCGGTAGTGTGCCAAGGGTCTCCACGTTATTGATAATGGTAGGACATCCATAGAGGCCTGATATGGCTGGAAAGGGCGGACGGGATCGTGGCATTCCCCGTTTTCCTTCTATTGACCCAATGAGCGCTGTTTCTTCGCCACATACAAAGGCCCCTGCTCCCTCTTTTATCTTCACGTCAAAGCTAAAGTCAGAATCAAGAATTTTATTTCCTAGAAGCCCGTATTCCCTCATCTGCCCTATAGCTTTTTTGAGGCGTTCTATGGCCAGAGGGTATTCTGCCCTGATGTATATGATCCCTTTACTCGCCCCTATAGCATAGCCGGCAATGAGCATCCCTTCCAACAGGGCATGAGGATCCGATTCAATGAGTGACCTGTTCATGAAAGCACCTGGATCACCTTCATCAGCGTTGCAGATGAGGTATTTCTGCTCACCAGGAGAATTTCTGCACACAGTCCACTTCTTAAAGGTTGGGAAACCTGCTCCGCCGCGGCCCCGCAAACCTGCCTGCCGAACCACACCAATGACATCTTCGGGAGACATTTTCAATGCATTTATCAAACCCCGGTAACCATCCAGAGCAAGGTACTGATCGATGTCTTCAGGGTCCACAAAACCACAGTTACGGAGAACAATCCTAACCTGCGGTTTAAGCATGGGAAGATCGAAAAACCTTGGGATGTCATAAAAAGATTCATTACCAAAATTACCCAGGGCAAGTTTCGTGTGAGGAACACCCTGAAGCAAATGGGATTTGAGAATTGCAGGAAGCATTTTCACATTGACGTTGTTGTAACTCACCCGGGGTTGCTCAGGAAGCTTGATGTCAACCAGGGGTTCCAGATAGCAAGGACCTATGCATCCAACCTGAATAACCCTGGCAAAAACCTTGTTCTCAACAAGAAATTGGTCGATACCGTCCAGGAGTTCCAATGCCCCGGCTGCCCTTCCACAGGACGCTGCCCCAACATAAATAATGGGCTCTGTGTTATCTTCCAGGTCCTTCCATTTTTTTTTGGCCAATGATATTTTTTTATTTATCTTATTCATAGTCTTTTAGGTGCTCCGTAAGTTTGTTTACAGTCATCCTGCTGTATATCTCTTTATCTATTTGTACAACAGGAGACAAGGCACAGCAGCCCAAACATGCAACCCTCTCAAGATCGAATCGTTTATCAGATGTTGTTTCACCGCAATGTATGCCTAAGCTCCGTTCCAGCATCTCAAGCAAGGTCGCACCGCCTCGGACATGGCAGGCAGTGCCAAGGCAGACTTTGAGTGAGTGACGGCCAGGTTCGGTAAATCGAAACTGCGCATAAAATGACGAAACACCATAGATCTGATTCTCTGAGATGCGAAGATATCGGGAAATTTTTTTTACCGATTCAGGGGAGATATATCCGTATTCTTTTTGAATATCCTGCAGAACCGGAATCAGTTCTTCCTGTTTCCTGTCATGCTTTGCGAGAATAGACTCGATTGGCTCAGGCATAGTGTTCTCCTTTAAACCATGCATTATGTGGCAGTCGTTCGATGGGTAAACCAGTTAATGCTTTTTTGCGCCACAGGATTGTGACGGTTAATTGATGAGAAAGAAAACAAATCGATTCTTCCTCTTTTATCACAAACCCCCCATTCACACCATTATTATTAAATCGTCTATTTTATGTCAAGTACTTTTTTTTCACAAGTCTTATTTGTATACTTGATGGATTGTCAGACGATGTGAGTGTCTCTTTATAGTGTGAGTCTTTTATCAAGGACGCGGTACTGAATAGCCTCGGCAATATGAGATTCGGAAACATGGTGCTCTTTTTCCATATCTGCAATAGTTCTGGCAACACGTATGATCCTGTGGTATGCCCGCGGTGAAAGGCCAAACTTTTCAACTGCTTTTTCAAGGATATTCCTACCGTTCTCTGTCAGGTGGCAGTATTTCTTTATCATCCTTGCGCTCATCTGGCCATTTGCATAGATTTTTTTTTCTGCAAACCGTTGTTCCTGGGTTTGTCGTGCCTGTACCACCCTGTCGCGTATTTCATAAGATGACTCCTCTTCCTTATCAAGAGAAAGTTCTCTGATAGTCACTGGCGGAACTTCAACATGGAGGTCTATCCTGTCAAGAAGAGGCCCTGAAATTCTTGATCTGTAGCGATGAATCTGGGATCCTGTGCAGGTACAGGATCGTCTCGAATCTCCCCAGTAACCGCATGGACACGGATTCATGGCAGCAATCAGCATGAAGCGAGCCGGAAAGGTAATGGCATGGGTGACCCTAGAAACAGTCACATCACCATCTTCAAGGGGTTGTCGCAACGCTTCAAGAACATTCCTTTTAAATTCGGGGAATTCATCGAGGAAGAGTACACCATTATGGGCAAGGCTTACTTCGCCTGGTTTTGGCACATGACCCCCTCCAATAAGGCCAGCATCTGATATAGTATGGTGGGGCGCTCTGAATGGTCTATTCAGGACAAGGAACTTGCTTGCACTTAATAGGCCAGCAATGCTATGGATTTTTGTAGTCTCTATTGCTTCATCATAACTGAGAGGCGGCATTATGGTTGGAATCCTTCTCGCAAGCATAGTCTTGCCAGATCCTGGTGGTCCGATCATCAAGAGGTTGTGACTTCCGCTTACCGCAATTTCAATGGCCCTCTTCGTCTGTGCCTGCCCTTTGATATCAGAAAAATTGAGCCCAGTTCCTGTCCCGCCATCCTCACCCTGTGCATTCACTGTCCGGAATTCTTCAAGGGATTCGCCACCTTTAAAGAAGTGGACAATCTCGAGAAGGTGTTTGGCTCCAAAAATCTTGATGTCTTGCACAACCGATGCTTCCCTACCGTTCTCATGTGGTACAATTATGTTTGCTATCTTCTCCTTACGGGCCAGTATCGCTGTGGGCAAAATTCCCCGTACGCTTTTTATCCTACCATCAAGTGACAATTCGCCTGCAATAAGGAAATTGCTTATCGTATCTTTTTTTATGATATTTAAAGCCGTAAGAATTCCCAATGCTATGGGCAGGTCAAAAGATGAGCCTTCTTTTCTTACGTCCGCAGGCGCCAGATTTATTGTTATCCTATCATTGGGGAATTCAAATCCTGCATTCTTGATAGCAGACCTGACCCTTTCTTTGCTTTCCTTTACAGAGGTTTCCGGAAGGCCAACGATATTGAAGGCAGGAAGACCTAAAGAAATATCCACCTCCACGTCAATCTTTATGCCATCAATGCCATAAATAGTTGCAGTGATTATTTTTGAAATCATATCCCCCCGTCTAATGCAAGAAACCAAGCAGTTGAGGAGTCCAGAAGGTATGGAAAAATCAACTTTTCGGCCTCTGCTTCTCAGCTTCTCAATTTCTCAACTTCTCATTTGCTATCCTTCCTCTCCCCCGCAAGACGGGCTATCTCACGAACTTCCTGTGCCCGTTCTGCGTTACACACAAGAACCCCGTCACATGATGCAACAATCACCACATTTGACAACCCTATAACACCAACCTTTAACCCTTCGCTGCAAACAAGAGAATTCCTCGCATCAATACAAACAGTATCGCCCGAGCAGTAATTGCCATTTAGGTCCAACTCCTTTAACCTCAAAAGTGACGACCATGTTCCCACATCATCCCAAGTGAATTCACCGAGCACCATAACCACGTTCTGGGCTTTTTCCATCAAGCCATAGTCGATCGATTTTCGAACAAGGTTAGAATATATTTCAACAAAAAGTTCCTCGTTTCTGTCGGCTTTAAATGTTTGTATGGCAAGTAGACCTTTATAGAGGTCCGGCATATGTTCAGCAATCCCTGCAAGCACGGTTTTCACTTTCCAGATAAACATCCCGGCATTCCAGAAATAATTGCCTTTTTCAAGATATAGCTGCGCATGTTCAGCATCTGGTTTCTCGACAAATTTTGTTACTGCGTAACAGGCCTGATGATTTGATGAAAAAATTATTTCACCGGCATTAATATATCCATAACCAGTTTCTGGCCTGTCAGGTTTTATCCCAATTGTGACAAGGTAATCACCCTTGCTTGCAATATCTGCCCCATATAAGGCAGTCTTATGAAAGCTTTCCGTATCAGGAATAAAATGATCTGCTGGCAGCACAATCATGATTGCCTGTGGGTCTATTTCAAGCAGTGAAATCGCTGCAAAGCCAATACAAGGGGCTGTGTCTCTTCCCTCAGGTTCAACAAGAAAATTATTGAGGGACAAATCAGGTAGTTGGTCTCTCGCGATGTCCACATGTGACTTCCCAAGGACAATATAAATGTGATCCAGGGGAACTAGTTTTGCTACGCGTTCCACTGTAAGCTGAATCATCGTTTTAGCACCGAGTATTTTCAGGAAAGGTTTTGGCATATTGTGGGTGTTCAAGGGCCAGAACCTCTCCCCTCTGCCACCAGCCATAATGATACAATAGGTATGATCGAGAACGCTTATGTCAGCTGCCTGGTGCGGGGTAACAGATGAATTACGTTTCATGGTTTTGCTATGAGCTTACAGCTATTAGCTATAAGCTTTATTCTAAATATTTGAGAATCTTTGGTAATATTTCCGATGCGCTGCCTTTCAAAAAATGGTCTGTTATGGATGAGGTAAATGGAGTCTCTTCAACATTGATCTCGATGATCGTTGCTCCATTTGACTTGGCAGTGAAAGGAATTCCGGCAGCAGGATAGACAACACCGGATGTGCCAATAATAAACAGGGTATTGCAAACATTCGCTTCTTCATTTGCCCTGAATGCTGCAATCATGGGGATACCTTCGCCAAAAAATACAACATCAGGCTTCAGTGCCATATTACATTTCTCACATCTTGGATATGGGTAAACACTGACTACTTCACGGGCAAGCGGTATTTTTTTTGAACAGTTCGGACAGATAAGCCACCTGTGATTACCGTGATATTCGATCACATCCGTGTTGCCTGCCACTTGGTGGAGACCATCAACATTCTGCGTAATTACAGTCTTGAGGATGCCCTTTTTTTCTAATGTTCCAAGAGCAAGGTGTGCAGGGCTTGGCCTAGAATCAAAAATTACCTCCGACATCTCCCTGAGCATTACCCACACCTTTTCCGGATTATGATTGAATGCCCGTATCTCGGCATATTCCATCGGATCGTATTTCTCCCATAATCCTTGACCTCCTCTGAAAGCAGGGATTCCACTATCAACAGATATCCCGGCACCAGTAAACGCTACCATACGCCCTTTTTCTTTGATAATTTTTGCTATTGCCTTGTAATCGTCCATAAATTCATTTTTCTCGCACTTTTTTCTTTTTTCATTTTAATCGATTGTATGTTTACACCTTCTCCTCGATATTCTCTCTACCATTACATGAATAACCGATAACCGTTCACAGTATTTCATCACGTTGTTTTCCAACCCTTTGTGATATCTCTAAAGGCTGGAACAATACCGAAACCATCGGCTTTTTTTACGGCTCTCTTAATGGCTTCAGCAATAACAAACTCTCCTAACACGCCAACAAGATTGATATCCGCCTCGTATACGCCTGTTGCAAGTGCGAAGACGAGGTCGCCATCAAATGTGGTATGGACAGGGTTTATGGTCTTGATAAGCCCTCCTTGTGCTATCTGTGCAACCTTTGTAATCTCTTTTTTGTTAAATTTAGCGTTCGTGGCAACAACACCAAGGGTTGTGTTCACAAGGCCAAACTGTTTTTTGACAGCACCTTTCTTAATACTCTCAACAGTATTCGCAAACTCAAGGCTATCAGGGGCAACCCTGGCACCTGCTATAATCTTGCCTGTCACGTTATCGATTATGTCTCCGAAGGCATTGACCACTACAAGACTGGCTACTACCAGGCCATCCGGCATTACAACACTGCTTGTTCCAACTCCCCCCTTCATAGCCCTGGATAGTTCGAATATCTTTCCTACTGCTGCACCAGTACCAACACCCACGCTCCCTTCTTCGACTGTATCCCCTGCATTCATACAGGCCTCATATCCTAATTCCAGAGTTGGCCTAGCCTTTGGGTCACCGAAAAGTATATCAAAAATAACAGCCGTGGGGACGATTGGTATTTTTGTTGGCCCAACATCGAAACCTACCCCCTTTTCCTCGAGGTAACGGCTGACACCGGTGGCGGCATCTAGGCCAAAAGAACTACCCCCTGACAGGAGAATTGCATGAACATGTTCAACGATGTGATTGATTCCCAAGGCATCAACCTGACGGGTACCTGATGCACTCCCCCGTATATCAATACCACATGTGGCGCCATCTTCACAGAGGATCACCGTACATCCAGTATAACCCTTAAAGTCTGAGGCATGGCCAACCTTTATCCCCTTAACATCAGTAATCGAGTTGAGCATAGTTACACCTTATCAAAACGTTCTTTTATTGTCAATCTTCTAGTATATCTTTTAATTTCTTAGACTTATCTTCGTTGTATTTTTTCATGTCTGACTTCATTTTATCAAGCTTCTTTCTCACTTCATCATATTTTATTGACAATATTTTGCATGCCAGGATGGCAGCATTCCTCGAAGCATCAATCCCCACTGTGGCCACAGGGATACCCTTCGGCATTTGGACAATCGACAGAAGGGCATCAATGCCATTCAGAACTCCTCCACTTGTGGGGACGCCAATAACAGGAATAGTAGTGTGTGATGCCACCACGCCTGGCAAATGGGCAGCCATGCCTGCAACTGCGATAATGACCTCAATACCTTCTGTTCGTGCTCGTTGTGCATAGTTGATTGTTTTTTCAGGCTGGCGGTGCGCTGAGGATATATCAAGCCTAAACGGTATCCCAACTTCTTTTAAAAACTCCAAACCATCCTTTATGACAGGAAGGTCGCTGTCGCTTCCTATAAGGACGAGGATCTTGGGCTTTTCCATGAATTCTCCTTGCCATGTTTTTTCACAGACCATAATCATACAAAAAAAGGAGTATTTTTTCCATAAATATAAGAATGAGCACTGAACTGTAAAGCTATAGCTGTAAGTTTTGGTGCAGGCACCTATCCTGCTTGAAGGCAAGAAGAAAGATGGCCGAGCGGAAACTAGACAAGAATTCGGATATTATCTGTCAATGGCAAGCTTGCCTGCAATAGAATAATCATATCTGGCCATATCCTGAAGAATAATTCTCACATCCTCTGGCTTTACACCGATGCTTTTCACTACAGCATCCGTCATTTCAGCAACAAGCTTCCTTTTCTGATCTACTGTTCTTCCTTCGAACATATGAACCTCAATAATAGGCATGGTTCCTCCTTTTTAAATAGTCTTGGTTATATACCCGGGAGTTACCATTATGAAGCACTATGCAGTCCCGGGATTTTTGAAATACTGTGAAAAAACACTGGTATGGTATGACCGATGCACAGACACAAACCCTGTAGATCATTCTGTATATTTGCCCATTGGGCTGATAATGTCAATACTTCGTTTATTTATCCTTCTCAATGTTTTTACCTTCATCCTTTCCTCTTTACAAATAACTTCCCTGTCAATCGTTATCTAGGCCTGTTAGATCTGTTGAAACATAGCATTCCCCGGTGGAATCTCGACTAATTATAAGGCTGAAAGCTAATCATGATTGTTTTTCCTTCATTCTGTGAATTTCGCAATAGACTTCATGTACATATCGAGACCGATTATCATAATGTCGTTGTGGCCTGCATGTGGGATATAGAGCGAGTATTTCTCTTGTGATCCCGAGAGGTCGTAAAGCATCCTCCCTTCTGTTACCGGGATAATATCATCCTCGTCCCCGTGGATGATAAGCGTTGGAATAGTCACTTCTTTGATTTTCAAATGATTCCCAAAACCTATTGGATCCTGAACATCTCTGAAAAGATGGGACATTCCCAATCGCATAAGCTGATTGCGGCCTGACGCAAAACCGCTTTCGATAATCAACCCGTTCAACTGCTGCTGGTAATGATAAGCCACTTCAATGGCAGGGGCGCTTCCCAATGATCGCCCCATAACGAAAAGATTCCCTGAGAAATTCATGTCATGAAGAAAATCAATAAAACTGTGAAAAATACAATGGGCATCACGGATCATGGACCCAGAACTCGGGCTGCCATCACTCATCCCGTAACCCCGGTAATCTGCAACAAACAGGTTGATTGCTCTTTTCTGATAGAGTGGCGCAATATAGTCATAATCAAACACCGTCTCACCATTACCGTGGAAATAAAGAATATTTGGTCCGTTACTTTGTGCAGGATAGAAGCGGCAACCAATGGCTATGCCATCATCCATTTCAACAAAATAGTTTTTTGCTTTTAGATGATTCGGTTCCCCTGAAAATTCGCGCCGTGGAAAAAAGAGCCGACTGACAATCTCTGGATGATCCCACCTCTCCAATCCCTTATCAAAATCAATCATGGTTATCCTCTCCCTGAAGTATTTGACCGGTTGTATACATTCGTTGTTCAGTCAGTTCCAGATTCCTATTCAGTAACATATTCATTACCGGCATATCAAATCAGAAATTTAGTTCCCAAACGCCATTGGCAGGGGGTAATGGCTTTCCCAACGAGACCAGTCTCGGGCAGGAAAACCACATCTTTTCAACAAGGAGATATTCTGACAGTTGACACGAGCGTATACCTGTCTGGGCAGGAGCCAACCCCTCTTCTTAAGCCATGACTGTGGTTAGTACAATATGGGTTTAAACCCATGAACAAACTGTGGGGTTCTCTGCAAAAACGTTTATTTGATGGAAAATATCAGTTAAGAATAACGATAGATTTATCGGTTGGAAGGGTAGTATCTGTGTGTAAAGAAGCTCAATATATTGAGCGAATTCTGCCTGTTCTTTTATCAATAATTGCTTTATCTATGAGGAAGCCATCAGAATCGAGCAATTCAGCTATGAAGAACCACCTTCTTTCTTCTAATTTGCCAATACCTACCTCCTTGCCGATTCCCTTAAAGTATTGTTCAAGTGCATGCCTTGCCTCGTTTACTGTTCTTATCTGTCTTCTGGCACCGTAGGGGTCACCGCGCATGCCAGGACAAAACTGCCCGTAAGGTGCTCTTTCGTATTTATCATACATTCCTCTGCGCCAGGGTTGTGCAGAGGAATGTATGGGTATAGCAAACACAAAAAAGATTGTTACAAGCAAAACCAGAAATCGCATAGATATTCTCCTCTTGCAGGCAGGATCCTTAATTGTTTGAGGATCCCGCCTGCAAGATTTTTTTTACCAGTTCGGGCAGTAACCCCTACCATAGCCAGGCCCATGGCCGCCGCCCCAGCCCATATGATGCCCCCGTCCATAACCTGGGCCATAGCTACCACGCTTTGAAAACCCGAAGCCAAAACCCCTGTCGGGCAAGCCATTCTTGCTGGCTGCCTCCCTAATTTTCGTACTGAGATCAATCATCTCTTTCTGAAGAGTGGCTATCCTCGCCTGATCTGGGGTTTCTTTAATAAACTCGTTCCGCAGTTCAAGCCTTTTCACAGCCATTTCGTCTCTAAGGGACAATGTTTCCTTTTGAAAGTTCCTGAAGGCGTTCACATCCACCTGTACACCTGGTCCGGGACTCTGACCCTTAGTCCATGCTGCAAATGATGCTGAACTCATAAGAGTACCAAAAACAACTGCCAAAGCAACTGCTAATACCTTTTTCATCTCTTTTTCCTCCTTTTTTGAGATATGTTACGTATTAATATAAAGGAAGAATGTGAAAGATTGACGAATTCATTGTGAAGAATTGTGAACACCTCCTGTCGGCAAAACTATGCTGAACCTTGATCCTTTTCCTAGAATGCTTTTAGCCTCTACTTTGCCCCCATGAGCTTCTACGAGTTCTTTCACAATAGTCAGGCCAATTCCCAGCCCGCCTCCTGAACCATGATAGAACCTGTCAAAGATAAAAGGGAGGTCCTTTTCTGCTATCCCGGTTCCAGTATCGTCAACGGTGATTTTCAATCCCATGGGCCCGGACGACACATTCAGTGATACGAGGCCTCCCGAATCCATTGCCCTTGATGCATTATTTATGAGATTCATTATGATCTGGCTCAGCCGTTCAGGATCTGCCTCAACTTCAAAATCTTCAGGGCATTGAACTTCTACATCTATCCCTTTTTCCAAGAAAATATTCCTGTAACGTTCTGTAATATTCTCAAGAAATGGCTTGACCTTAAATCGTTGTTTTTGTAAGGAAAGTATGCTTGCTTCTGCCTGATTGAGATCTTCGATACCGTCCACTATCTTTTTTAAACGCCCTGTTTCATCATGGAGAGATTGGAGGTGGTCTATGTCATTTGGAATGAGTCCGTCTATCATGCCTTCCAGTTCACCGCGCATCACTCCTAACGGAGTTCTTAATTCATGAGCCACATCAGCTATCAGCTTCTTCCTCAGAATCTCCTGCTTCTCGAGGGCTTGCGCCATATGGCTGAAGGTATAGGAAAGTTCGCCCACTTCATCGTGCCTTGTTATCGACACCCTTTTTCTAAAATCTCCTTTGCTGATTGCGGATGCGGCCCGGGCAAGCTCCTTGATAGGGCTAGTCAGCCGTTTTGAAAAAAGAACGCTTAGAATGATTGCAATCCCACCAATGATAAATATGGCCATAAGCAAAAAGCGATTGGATCGGCTCAAAAATATTCCTTCCCTAAGAGGCCTCAGTTCTCTGGCTTCAAGGGTACCGATCTGCTCACCGGAAAGGAATAAGGGATAGGGAAAAAATTCGCCGGGCTCTTTTAATTCTCTGAATTGTGAAAGCGCCAGAAGCCTCCTCTTTGCCTGGGGGTTCGTCTTTTCGATTGCTTTTTCTGTATCAATGACCAAGTTTCCTGTCTCATCAAGCAGCCGTATCTCGAAACCCAGAGTGAATGCCCATATCAGGTTTTGTGACTGAACCTCTGCGTTCCACCCATTGTCTCTATCGTACGCCCCTTCAAAGTCAGCAATAATCCAATAAATCTTATCTTCTGTCTCTCCTTCAACATAAGCCTGAAAATCCCTGAGCATGAGTTCCCTCAGGGCAAAGGTACCTGACAGGGACAGGACTGCAACCCCGACAAGGAGGATAAGAAACTTAACCCAGAGACTTCTAAACATCTCTGTTGCCCGAGAACCGGTACCCTACTCCATAAATCGTATGAATAAATACTGGGTTTTGTGAATCATCTTCCAGCTTGTGACGGATATTCTTAATATGGGCGTCAACACTTCTCTCATAACCCTCAAACTGGTAGCCCAATGCCTTTTCAACAAGCTCGGCCCTTGTAAAAACCCGTTGAGGCGAACTAGCAAGTGTGAACAAAACCTTAAACTCTGTGGGTGTTAACCGTATCTCTTTGCCTGTTTTCAACACCTTGTACGTATTGCCATCCACAACAAGAGCACCTTTATTGAACCTTATTGGACCTTCACCGGTCAGGTCCTTCTTTTCGAACCGTTTCAAAACAGCCTTCACGCGAAAGACCAATTCTCTCGGGCTGAAAGGCTTTACCACATAATCATCGGCGCCTAAGGCAAAGCCGGCGACCCGTTCCTCTTCTGAAGATTTTGCCGTCAACATGATGATTGGTACATCAGCAAGTTCTTTGAGTTGTAGGCACACTTCTTCACCACTCATATCTGGAAGCATGAGGTCAAGGATCACAAGGAGCGGTTTTTCCCTTCTGACTTCCTCAAGGGCTTGTGCCCCCCGATTTACATGGATCACCCTGAACCCAGCACCCTCCAAATACACCTTGACAATATGGCCAATCTTGGAATCGTCTTCAACGACTAGAATTGGGTAGACCATACATCATTTTACAGCAGAAGATTAGAATTCACAAGTACTCAGAAATAAACAACACTTAACTGCTCAACCTTGTCTATCGAGTGTGGTCATGCTATTATAGAAATACTATGAAAGCAGGGTTTTATCAGTTCAATCCAGTTTTTGGCAACAAGAAGAAAAACATTACAAGCGTGGCAAATGCTTTGAAAGGAATCGATGTTGATCTCCTGGTTCTGCCTGAGTTTTTTGCCACAGGTTACCAGTTTACCTCCATGGAAGAAGTAGGATACCTAGCTGAAACAATACCCGATGGAGAGACAACTGAAGCCCTTGCAAGCCTCTCAAAAAAATATGGAATGTATATGGTGGCTGGACTCGCCGAAAGATTTGATAAACATTATTATAATTCTGCAGTCCTGACAGGACCGGAAGGTTTTGTCGGCCTCTACCGTAAAACCCATCTCTTCTTCGAAGAAAAACTTTGGTTTACACCAGGCAATACAGGATTCAATGTTTTTCAAACAGGCATAGGCCCAGTTGGCATCATGATCTGCTTTGACTGGTTATTCCCGGAATCCATGAGAACCCTCGCCTTACAGGGCGCCCAGGTCATTGCCCATCCTGCGAATCTTGTTTTGCCCCATTGCCCTTCTGCTATGCCCATAAGATGTCTTGAAAATAAGGTCTATGCTATAACAGCAAACAGAACAGGTAGGGAGCAAAGGAAGGAGGGATCTTGCCTTGAATTCATTGGTAAAAGCCAGATTGTCGCACCGGATTCCACCATAATTGCGAAGGCACCTAAGAAATGGACATCCCTGATGATTGCTGATTTAAAGATTGATACTGCACTGAACAAGTCGATTAATCAATACAACGATCTTTTTAAAGATAGGAGGCCGGAAATGTATCAGGTTCTTGTGGAACAAGAAACAAAGTGACCCTTAGCAAAAACATGTGGAAGAAAGCCTGGCTGATCAAAACAAGCATGATTGTGATCTTGATTTCTGTTCTTATTTCGGATAGTACTGGACAGGATTCTGTTTGGAAGCAGATTGATGATGGCCTTCACTATTGCGATTTTTCAGCTCCTGCGAAATCAACTGCTGGGGATTCGAAAATACTTGTTGTCAGAATCGACCCGAAGCTTTATGCTTTTCGCCTCCTTTCCATTTCTGAGTTGAGCCCTCACTCCCCTTCACTGACCGTTAAGGAGTGGGCAGACAAATACAAGCTTATTGCCGCAATCAATGCTGGAATGTTTCAGACAGACCTGAAATCAAACGTAGGCTATATGAAAAATTATTCTCATATAAACAATCCGAGGTTTCACAGAACCTATTCCTCTGCACTGGCCTTTAATCCACGAAAAGGGGACTTGCCGCCTGTAATGGTATTCGATACAGATGTAAAACATATGAAGGAGATTGTCGCTGAATACCATACCGTGATTCAAAATCTTAGACTGGTCAAGCGGCCTCGTTCAGAACGATGGGCCCAGCAGGAGAAAAGATGGAGCGAGGCTGCTCTGGGACAGGATCAGGATGGAAACATTCTGCTGATCTTTTCAGGGTCACCATACACAATGCATGAACTGATTAAAATTCTGTTAGCCCTGCCCATTAAACTGGACTGTGCCATGCATCTTGAAGGTGGGCCGGCAGCATCCTTTTACCTCCGGTATAACACTATCGAACTCACAAGGGTGGGCCGCCATGAATTATCATCCCTTGTTGGCGAAATGGGCAATGAATTGCTTCCTATTCCTAACGTTATAGGAATTACAAAAAAGAACTGACCGCCAGACCGGCTCTAATCAGAAATCTCTTAACTGTCTACCGAATAATCGATATTTCAGCTCAAGGCTGGGGCTGTATACCTCAGCGCCTTTCATCCATCCTCGCAGCCGCCCATATCTATCCATGATACGCCCGTGGTTATCAATCTGATACGCATAACCCTCACTCGGCGTAAGCGCTTTCAAAATCGGTGCATCAGCCACCTGCACCATCGTGAGCATTAAAATTGTTGCTGTAAGGGCTGTTATTATCCATAGTGCTTGAATTGGTATTTTGGAAATATTTGCCATAAGTTCACCTTCTCGTGAGTTTTTCTGACCGGTACTCAGCTTCTACTTTTGACCTTATCTCCGTTGTAACGTTTCGATTCGAACTCGCCTTTCTCGCCTTACCTTCCTTCTTCCCATTAATTCTTTCTTGTTCTTCGTTCATCTTGTTTTGCTCTTCATTTGCCATTATTTCATTTTACAGGGTGGACATGACAACTGTATGTCAGGACATACTGATAAAAATTTTTTGGCACTTTTTTTATGGCCTCTATCCCGCCAATTAACTTTATATGAATGACAGCCTTTTTCCGACATGTGGTGACAAAAACAGTATTAGGGAACAGACGGATAAGAACTGCCGGACCCATTCCTTGGCACAAAGCCGAGGCAAAAAGTGACAGCCCGGTAGTTTATCCAGTTATTAGGTTGACTCAGGTGACCAGGATCAACAATACTGTATTGATTACCAGCCAGATATTTTTTTCTGAATGGCCTCGAAGCAATCGCTGAATCAATCAGTCCACAAAGCAGCAGTATCTATTCCTGGGTGTAGTAATACAAAATCCTTTTTTCAAGGTCGCTGCCTCCAAACAGAAGAAATAACAGAGTAACATGAAATTTCAAGAGTTCAACAGATCAAGACCGTGTATCCGGTTCCAGTGTGCTAATCGTGTAATTATCCATTCAACCCCTACAATCACACCACGCAGCTAATAGACAGAAAATCAGTGGACCAACATAATGGTCTGGCAATTCTCCTTGTTCTAAGCCCGTGTTTACGCCCGGCTCAGTACCAGCTTAATCCCGAGGCCAATAAACACGAAAGCACAGAGCCAGTTTAGAGTTTCGTTTGCAGTGCGGCTTCTGGTGAGAAACTGACCGAATGTCCCTGCTGTCAGGCCTATAGCACCAAAAATGATAACGACGAGAATTATAAAAATGGCTCCAAGGATGAGAATTTGTCCAAAGGGATTTCCTGCGTTTTTAGCAACAAACTGTGGCAAAAAGGCAAGGAAAAAGAGAGCCACCTTCGGGTTCAGAACGTTCATGATAAAACCTTTTGCTATAAGGTAGTGGATGGGCTTGCTGTCCTGCTTACTCATTTTCATGAGTTCTTTACGGTGCTTGATTACTTTGTAGGCAAGGTAAAAAAGATACAGTGCGCCTGCTATCTTGAAGACTGTAAAGGCCATCACAGAGGTCTTGAAGATTAGCGACACGCCAAGCGCCGCTGCCAGCGTGTGGACAGAGTTCCCGAATGCCAGACCGAGGGCGGTGAAAAAACCTGCTCTCCTACCCGATGAAATCCCCTGTGCCACCACAAAGAGGATGTCAGGCCCCGGCGCGATTATAAGCAGAAGCGATGCAGGGATAAAAAGGTTCAATATAGCAGGATCAATCATTTATTCTTCCGACACTTTTTCAATCGATTAATATCTCCTCAATTGGTTGTCGTTTTCTTGGAGCAGGAGACTCGCCAGGGTATCCGACGGGGAGTAACGCAACAACGGAGACTGTCTCATCCCATCCGAAGATTGCCCGTATCGCCTCTTCATCAAACACCCTCACCCAGCATGTCCCAAGGCCAAAATCCAGAGCCCTCAGGGCAATATGCTCGATGGCAATAGCCACATTAAAAGCAATTCTCTGGCTGAACTGGTCGAAGCTCATTTTTTGCATCCGATCGGTCCTATCGAGGACAATATTGACAATCCTGTCTTCCACAGCGCCTATTCTGCCAAGGTCCTGAAGCCCTGACACGACCCCGCTCAGGTATCCGCTTATATCAGCACAGCACACAATTACGACGGGGGCTTCGGCAATAAAAAACTGATCGTATGCGGCCTTGGCCAATCTCTCTTTTGTCTCATTATCTTGTACAATCTTAAATCGCCACGGCTGGGCATTTGAGCCTGATGGGGCAAGTCTTGCAGCATCGAGCAACTCAAAGATAACCTCATCCGGTACAGGGTATGACTTGAATTTTCTGATACTTCGTCTCTGCTGAATGGCGTCTTTTGTGGTTAACATATGATTCAATTTTAAAACAGTGTCCGCGCCTCAAGCTCCAGGAGCCTAATAATGCTGTTTAGTCTTGTTTTCTGATCATCTTCAGACAGCCACCGGCATTCATTGTATTCTTCTGCAAGAAGATCGTAGTTACCTGCCGCCTCAGAGTAACCGTACCCTCTCAGGTAATCGCAAAAAGGTGTCTGGTCATTGTTATCCTGTCTCATGGCGTTCCAAAAAAGATACGGCTAAGGCTCGATTCAATCACGGATGCATTGCTCTGAGAAATAGATTTTTGCAATAAGAATATATGGCCAACTGCAATTCTATTTATCTGTAACAGATTCGTTTCATGCAGGAACAACATAAAGTATGTGGGGCAATAGATAAATGCCCAACCTGTGCTTGAATTCGCTGATATTTCATGGGATTGATCGGTTATACCTTGTTCGGAAAATATTAGGAATATGATAAAAATAAGCAATAGGCATGGGAATGTTTTTTTAGTATTCATCATATTAGCCCCCCCTTCCGAGTTGTAAGTATTTCAACCCATTCCAGCCGGGGGTTCAGTAAAACTTACAGGAAATCAAATCATCTAAAGCTGCCAACTATTTTAGATTCTTACATTAATTATACCATTTCGAGAATTGAAAAAAGAGGATTGTGGATAAATCGGAATAATCATCGGAGCAGGATGAAAACCTGCCCCGATTATAGCTTTTTTAAAATCAGTGATAAAATATGGGTAAGAAAAATACCCTCTTGCCGAGCCCTTCTCTTGCCTCATGCAAGCGATGCCACTGCCTTCTGAATCCTTTCCGCACCCTTCTTGATAACATCCATGGAGGTGGCGAATGATAGTCTCAGATAGCCTTCTTTGCCAAACTCAGCTCCGGGGACAACTGCGGTATGGAATTCCTCTAACAAGAGTTCGGTGAGTGCAGCAGTAGAGTCTATTGTCCTTTCATTGAATCTTTTACCGAGCAACGCATTAAAGTTGGGGAAAACATAAAATGCACCCCTGGGGTTGTAACAGGTAACCCCAGGTATGCTTGTGAGTTCGCGAACCAGAAAATCCCTTCTCTTCTGGAATTCGCCCACCATCATGGAAATGAAATCCTGGGGGCCTGTCAGGGCAGCCAATGCAGCGTACTGTGAAATAGAGGTCGGGTTTGATGTACTCTGGCTCTGAATGTTTGACATAGCAGCTATTATCTCTTTTTGCCCTACGGTATACCCTATTCTCCAACCAGTCATAGAATAAGCCTTCGAAACGCCGTTAGAGATGATAGTACGCTCCCTGAAGGCACTGTCAATGGAAGCAATGCTGGTATGCTGGTAACCATCATAGACAATCTTCTCGTACATCTCATCAGAGATTATATAAAGGTTGTGGTCCACTGCAAGTCTTCCAATCTGGACAAGGTTTTCCACTGTATAAACAGACCCGACTGGATTAGAGGGATAATTCAGGACAATGCCTTTTGTTTTGCTGGTTATATATTTCCTGATGAGATCACCAGTGACCTGGTAGTCGTCCTCTTCCCTTGTGTCAACGATGACAGGCTTTGCTCCGGCAAGCTCCACCATGGGAGGATAAGAAACCCAGTATGGCGTAAGGATTATTACCTCATCTCCCTCCTGGAAAAGTGCCTGGAAAAGATTGTAGAGGCCATGCTTTCCTCCACACGACACAATGACCTCTTCCCGCTTGAATGTGAGTCCATTATCATTCTTGAATTTTTCGATGATTGCATCCTTCAGGGGCTCAATACCAGCAACAGGTGTGTATTTGGTGAAACCCTTGTTGACCGCATCTATTGCTGCTTGCTTGATGTGTTCTGGTGTATCAAAATCCGGTTCACCTGCCCCGAACCCTGCTATGTCTAATCCCTGTGCCCTCAGCAACTTCTCTTTTGCATTGATGGCCAGAGTTGGGGATGGTTTAAGCGCCTGTGCCCTTCGCGATAGCATTTAAGCCTCCTTTGGTTTTGCAATTATTTCTTTTATTCTTATCTTGAAAAATCTATTCGATGAATTAGCCCGTATGAGGCACGCAGTATCTGCACCACGCCCAGTGCCTGCGATGGTAATAACATCATCAAAAGGAATCACACCGCTATCTGCTGCCATTGCAGAAATCTCCACACAAACCTTAACACCCTGGGAGAACATACGAAGGGTATTCGCAATAAGCTCTTGTTCAGAATATCCGCCTGTCATATCTTTGATGGCAGTCCCCAGGCCCCTCAGTACCATAGTACCAGTGTGGATCCTGATGCCATGCTCTATCAGTCTCTGTCTGAGGTCAACTGGAAAACTCTGGACACCTTCTTCCTTGAAACCAGTGTTGTGGGTCACCACTACAATGTTAAAAGCCTCTCTACCGGGAATCTGAAGAATCCTTTCGGCTGTATAACCTGTTGTGGATGCTACAACGATGTCTTTGATTCCTTTGTTTGCTGCATGATTAAAAGCAGTCTTCAATGTCACATCAGTATTCTCAATACCAGCTTTTTCAAAGTACATAATGAAACCCCCATTCATTGATGATGATTCACGGTTCGCAGTAAATAGCAACAATGAGTCTCTTACCGTGAACTATTTCTCAAAAGCATTAACGATGTACTATTGGGCTTGTGAAAATAGTGTTTACCTTATCTTTCTGTTTATTGTCAATTAAAATGAGCAATTACCTTCATAACGTGATTGGTTTCTTTTGTGACTTTATATCTTTCATCTATGCGATATCCTACTACCCAAATGATATCATGGTTGGAGAGAAGGAGTGGCACACGTCTTCTTTTTTCTTTTGGAATCTTTCTCCCTATAAAGAAGTCTTTAATTTTTACCTCTTGACTCATGCCAAAAGGCACAAATCTGTCCCCTGCCTTAAAAGTTCTTACGGATAAGCCACCGAGCTTTTCAAGGTCGAAATAAGCGATGTTCAGGGCTATGGGTATGGGGCCTGACTGTTCATCCATCTCATCTATCTCATTCACCTCGAGGGTGAGCCCCAGTGATTCTATGATGTTTCTCCCGGTGGAGACTCTGTAATGCCCTTCCACTGGCAAAGCCTCCCTCTTCTTTGTAAAGGTAATCTTTCCGTATGTCTTCTTTACATGGATTCCTTTTGGAAATGTTGCCAAAAGATTAGGCCCTTTCCCCTTTAGAATCTTGCCAACAAGGCGGACATGTTCCCGAAGGGGGAGAAAAGAGGGTTCAAGCTCTTGAAACAGGCTAAAAAGCACCCTGTATCTCACCTCCTCGTCAAGCCCTTGCATGCTTTCCGCATCGATGGTTATGTCATCATTTTCATAACTTTTTTTCTCGTTAATAAACACATTAGCCTCATGCTCGAAAAAGATATTCACCGCAGTCATGTCTTTAAGCAGAGCAACGATCTTATTCTTCACAGCAGGGTTTAGCTTTTCCATTGCCGGAATAATCACTCTTCTGACAAAATTTCTCTCGTACTGGTTTTTTTCGTTTGAAGAATCTTTTACAAATGGTATACCTCTCGTTTTGGTGTATTCCTCGATGGTTGAGCGATAGGTGGTGAGAAAGGGCCTGATAATTCTTCCACGCATTATTGGAATTGATGAGAGGCCCCGAATGCCGGTTCCTTTCACGATCCGTAGAAGAAACGTTTCAACCTGGTCATCGAGGGTATGGCCTATGGCTATTTTGTCAAAATGGAGTGCATCTGCTATTTCATCAAAAAAACAGTATCGAATGTCCCTCCCAGCGTGCTGTATGGACTTACCAGACTTCCTGGCTTCATAAGAAACGTTAATCTTTTTAACATAGCAAGGTATTGAGAACCTGTCAGCCAGCCCTCTCACAAAGTCTTCATCCCTATCAGACTCTAAACCCCTTAACAGGTGGTTTACGTGGGCAACGCCCAACCTGATGGGCAGTTCATGGCCAATTTCACGAAGGACAAAAAGGAGTGTAATCGAGTCAATTCCTCCGGAGCAAGCCACAAGGACTTTATCTCCCTTGGCAATAAGTCCTTCTCGCCTAATAATATCTTTTGTTTTTTTTACGAGGTCGTCCACTTCGTGGGTTCTCGGCTCCAAGTCAGGAGTTATGGGTTTGGTTTCTTGGTTGCAATATAAAACCTGTGACCAAGAAAACGGAGTATTTTTTTCAGTGCGGGATCAATGACACGATGAACAATCTGTGGAATTACAGGTTGCGCAGCTCGTGCCTGATGAACCTGTTGAAGATGATTTGAATTTGAACCCCACTGAGAATCCAAAAGAAGACATCTTTTTCGTGGGCTTCGTATTGCCGCATAAAGGGCAAGTCGGTTCATCATCTTTGAAAACAAGCATTTCAAATTCATTTCCACATTTTTCACATTTAAATTCATAAATTGGCATTTCTTGCTATCCTCCTCATGGCCGTCGAGATCGCGTCATATCCTTTTTAATTTCATTCTCAAGCTTTGTTAAAGCTGTTAAATATGGGGCCTTGTCGTTATCGTTCAAATCAAAACCCATTGCATTTTCAACATACCGATAGGCCCTTAAAAAATGATTCTTGTAAAAAAAATGGAATGCTGAAGCATACATAAACAAAAAGTGGGCCAATCTGTTTGAGGCATCAAGATCTGTCACTTTCTGAAAAATGTTCCTTGCGATCTCATAGTATTCACTTTCAAGATAACTTTGAGCTGCATTGAACATCAACAACCTTCTACCATCCTTGTAAAGATCGTTAAGCAGTTGGTTAAAGTTTCTTTTTCCATATATCATAGTGAGTGTTTTTTCATGTTCAAACAAAAAACGGGGCAGTAAATAATTGTCTTTGTATAGCTTTATTAAGTCCTTAAGCTGTTCCACGAGCTCCTTGAGGAGAAGCTTCGTTTCTTTGAAACCTTGCTTCAACTTTCTTTCTGTTTTCTTAACCAAAAACTCCATTTCGAGAAAAATCTTTTTTTCCCGAATGGTAAGCTCATTTGTATCGATATCACACTTTGGTTTATAGTACTCAAGTTGGTAGAGGTTTTCTCTTAAAATCATTGCCTGATGAAAGATATACCCCACTGTCATATCATAAAGCTTTTCTCTGTACGTGGCTGCATCAGAGTTTCTGAAAAGTTCATGGCACATCTCCTTCAGACGAAAAAGGCAACTTCTACCGCGATCGTCAACAAATTCCTCGACGTCTCCAAAACAAAGCATTCCTTTCATATAAAGGTCTTTGCAATGCATGCACTTGGTATAAACACACAGGGATTCGTTAATAAGATCTATTTGTTTCTTTTCTAGATTACTTGGTTTCATGGCCTGCCGAATGATTGCTAATCAGTTCTCGCAACTCTTCACCTTCAATAGTCTCTTTTTCAAGAAGCGTTGTGGCCACCTTTTCAAGGAGAGCTTTCTTGCCACCCAACAAAGTCCGAACCTTTTCTCGGGCCTCTTCAACGATCATCTTAATTTCATCATCAATTTCGCGTGCCGTTTCTTCGCTATAATCTTTGACACCACTGAATGATGTGCCTAGCTCAATAAAAAGCGGTTTTCTCTCACGTTCAAAGGTAACGTATCCCAGTTTTTTGCTCATACCATATTCTTTCACCATTGATCTTGCAATGTCAGTTGCACGGCCAAGATCATTATGGGCTCCTGTTGAGACCTCTCCAAAGATAATCTCCTCTGCCACCCTCCCTCCGAGGAGAACACAAAGCCGGTCACGAAGTTCTTTTTCAGTCATAAGATACCGGTCTTCTGTGGGAAGTTGTAATGTATAACCGAGGGCAGATATGCCACGGGGGATAATGGAAATCTTGTGGACAGGATCCGTGGTCTCGAGAAATTCTGCCATAAGGGCATGTCCGGTTTCGTGGAATGCCACAATCTCTTTTTCTTTTTTGTTCATAACCCGTGTTTTTTTCTCAAGCCCTGCAATCACCCTGTCTATGGCCTCTTCGAACTCTTCCATACCCACTGACGTCTTGCCCTTTCTCGCTGCAAGAAGGGCTGATTCATTCACAAGATTTGCGAGATCGGCCCCTACAAATCCAGGTGTACGAGCCGCAACAACTTTGAGGTCAACCTCTTCAGCAAGCTTTACGCCCTTGATGTGCACTTTCAGGATCTCTTCTCTCCCTTTTATGTCCGGTCGGTCAACAAGGATATGCCTGTCAAATCTTCCGGCCCGCAAAAGGGCTGGGTCCAGAATCTCCGGCCTGTTTGTGGCAGCCATAATGATCACACCGGCCTTTGTGTCAAATCCATCCATTTCAGAGAGCAGTTGATTTAACGTCTGTTCCCTCTCATCATGGGAAGACATGGGATTCATGCCCCTCGCTTTTCCCAATGCATCAAGCTCATCGATAAAAATGATGCAGGGCGCCTTTTCCTGTGCCTGAGCAAAAAGGTCTCGAACCCTGGATGCGCCAACCCCAACAAACATCTCAACAAAATCGGAACCACTCATACTAAAAAAGGGTACCTTTGCCTCTCCTGCCACAGCCTTGGCAAGAAGCGTCTTCCCTGTTCCAGGAGGACCAACGAGGAGTATACCCTTGGGAATCTTCCCCCCCAGTGTCATAAATTTCTGTGGTGTTCTCAGGTACTCAATAATCTCCTGCAATTCTTCCTTTGCCTCATCGACACCTGCCACATCCTGAAAGGTGATCTTTATTTCATCTTCACCATAAATCTTGCCACGGCTTTTACCGAAATTGAGTACGCTCGACGGTGCACCGCCCATTCTCCGCATGAGAAGGTTCCAGATGAGAAAGATGATCGCAAACGGAAGCACCCATGAGATAATAGCTTTAAAAATTTTGTTTTCGTAATAACCAGCAAATTTTATGTTGTTTTTTTGCAAATCCTTTACAAGATCAGGGTCCTCTACTCTGCTGGTTAGGAACTTTGTTTTCTTCCCATCATCAAGGGTAAGAGTCCCCTGTATAGTATCTGTGTCTATTATCAGGTCGCTTATTTTCCCTTTTGTGATGAGTTCTTTAAATTCACTATAAGGGATATTCTTAACCTCTGACTTGAAAAGGTAGCTATTGATTGCAATCATAGCAACAAAGGCAAGAATAAAATAAAGGAAGGTAAAGTTCTTGGTTTTCTTATCTTTGAGTTTCGTCTTATCTTTTAGTTCAAGAAAAATATTTTTTGACTTCTGAGGTTCTTTCCTTTTCCGTGGCATGAAAGTATTTTAATACATATCTATTTTTTTTGAAAGTGTGGAGAAGCCATACAACGTACAGTGAATTTTTTTCATAAGTGTACTTCGTATGTAGCCGGTGGTATTTCGTCAGCCCACAACATACAGACAGAGGTTTTTATATCTTACGATATACGTAATACAAATCACCCTATACTGTTGTCCAGGGATACAGGGACTATAATGTAAACGGTTTTTACAGCTGTAAGACGCTTGCCTCAATCATGCCGTCAATTCTCAAAATTTCATTGAGCACATCTTTACTAATCGGATCATCCACAGAAACAAAGGCCACCTCTTCACCCGATTTTTGACGGGAGACTCCAAACCCTGCGATGTTGATCTTGTGATTTCCAAGAATTGTTCCTACCTTGCCAATAATACCGGGCCTGTCAAATATCTTAAAATGGAGAAAGGTTCCTTCTGGAATCATGTCAAGGTGAAACCGGTCAAGGAGTACTATTCTACCCAACTTGTCAGGAAAAACTGTGCCGGCAAAGCTTCTCTCCTCAGTATCTGTCCTGATAACAAGAAGTACAAGATCATTGAACTTGTCGAATTGATCAGTTTTTGCCTCTTCCACGACAATATTTCTGTCTTTTGCAAAATAAGGTGCATTGATAAAGGTGACAGTCTCTTTGAGGTTTTCGGCAAGGAACCCTTTAACCCCTGCAATAGTGAAAGGCTGGTAGCTAAAAGGCACATCAAACTTCCTCTCACACAAATCTTCTTCGAAGGTTTTCCCAACCATAACAACCCTGATGAGTTCAGGCCTTCCTTTAACCATCTGTGCGGCAAGTTTTCCCATTTTCTCAACAAGATTAAAATAGAGCTGCATATTCTCGGGAAGCTGAGAAAGCATAAACGGTATGTTTACAGCATTTTCATAGGGCCTTCCATGAAGCGCATTTGCCACCTGATTGCAGATAATAAGCGCCACTGCCTCCTGTCCTTCCATGGTGTTAGCCCCAATATGTGGTGTTGCAAATGCATTTTCAAGTTCAAGGAGTCTGGTACTCTGTGGCGGTTCTTTTTCCCAAACATCAACTCCCGCTGCAAAAACTTTACCGGTCTTTAGGGCATCGTAAAGATCGGCTTCATTTACTATTCCCCCACGCGCACAGTTCACAAAAATGACATTGTGCTTCATCATGGCAATTTCCTCGGCCTTTATCATGTTGCGTGTAGCC
>MVQO01000163.1 GCA_002067585.1 Syntrophorhabdus sp. PtaB.Bin027 | reverse complement strand
CAGGAGGCCGCCACAGCGAAAAGAACTTTAACAGATTGTAAGTATATGCTTGACAAACTTCATTAGAAGAGGAGGAAAAATGAAGCTCTCTGATCTTGCCAAGAAAACAGGATGTGAGATATTAACAGGAAATGTAAACTTAGACAAAGACATAGAAGATGGTTATGTGTCGGACCTTCTATCGGATGTTATTGGCAACATTAAAGAAAACTCTGTCTGGATAACTATACAAAGGCATATGAATATTCTTGGTGTTGCAAAGTTAAAGGATGTTGCTGCTATTCTAATACCAAGGAATCTACAGCTTGAAGACAGTATGATTGAAAAAGCCAGTGAAGAGAGGATTGCCATCCTCAGAAACCCCCGCTCCGCCTTTGAACTTGCCGGTCTTATATACAATCTCTTACAAAAAGGCTAGAGTAGTTGTCGACTTACTCATGTGATCTTCATATCCATTCGACCCTGTCACCCTGCGGAAGCCTTGAAATGTCTCCTAACAATATCATAGCAAAGGCAAAAGAGGTTGGTCTTCATCTGATCTCTGTTACTGATCATAATATGGTGGAAAACAGCTTGCCTACTTATACAATAGGAAAAAAATTCGGTATTACGGTACTTTTTGGTATGGAGGTACAGACCTCAGAAGAAATTCATCTTTTAGCATTTTTCGACAACTATGATCTTGCTCATACCTTTCAGAATAAGATCTATAATCTTCTGCCTGACATTCAAAATGATGCCGAATATTTTGGAGACCAGGTTGTGGTGGATGAGGAAAACGAAATTATCCGATTCGAGACCAGACTCCTTTTGAATTCAGCTCAGATTTCAATTACCGATGCAACAAAATGGATCAAAGACCACGGTGGCTTAGCCATTCCTTCTCATATTGACAGCCCTACCTTCAGCATTATCAGCCAACTTGGCTACATACCTGAAGATTTGCCTTTCGATGCACTTGAAGTACGAAATAAGGAGAAAATAATCGATCTGCTGCCACTTATCATGAAAAAAGATATACCTTTTGTCACTTTTTCCGATGCCCATTATTTGAAAGACATTGGTAGGCGAAGGATTAGTCTTGATCTAAAAAAGCCAAATTGTTCAGAAATCGCAAATGCACTGAAGCAGTTGTTATGAATATATCCGACTATGATCACTATTTTATGGCAGAGGCCAAATATTTCCTAAAAATGTGACCTTTGGAGCCACCCATGTAAACAAAAGAACCATGGTGGTAGTATTATTTATTCATTAAAATATAATGAATTAATTACAATAAATAAAATATTTGTTTATTTTAGGCTAGTTTGATAAATATAGCTGCTACCCTAGGCTGCGGATATAAACTGGAAAGGAGGTTGCATAGAAAATTAGAGGGCTTCAGAAACAATATATTGGCGGTGCACTCCCATGATGGATGAAATTGCTTCACATATTATTGATATTGTTGCCAATTCTGTGTCTGCAAAGGCAACACATATCAGTGTCGATATTACACAGAATACTGAAAAAAATCTCCTGACCCTTCGTATCAAGGATAATGGTGTGGGTATGGACGAGACAACGAAACAAAAAGTCCTCGATCCCTTCTATACAACAAAAAAAGGCAAGAAGGTAGGGCTCGGCATCCCCCTCCTAAAAGGAACAGCAGAAACGACAAACGGTACCTTTTGCCTTTCGAGCATTACGGGACAGGGTACAGAAATCTTTGCTACTTTTGATTTGAGTCATCCTGATCTTCCTCCCCTAGGAAATATTCGTGATACAATACTTGTACTTGTTGTGGGGAATCCGGACACTGATTTTTGCTTTTGTATAAAAGCAGATGCAAAAGAATTTACGTTGGATACAAAAGAGATTAAAAACCTCTTGGATGGTGTTCCTATTAATCATCCCGAGGTAATCACATTTTTAACTAAATGTATTGACGAAAACATGTGAATTCTTGTACAATTCACTAGAATTTAAAGGAGGCAAATCGATGAACCTAGAAGAACTGAAGAAAATCAGAGAAAAGGCGCAAAAAGATGTAGAATTGCGGCAGAAGCAGGCTAGAATACGGATTGTCGTAGGAATGGGCACGAGTGGAATAGCAGCCGGTGCACGAGATGTCCTCAAAACCCTTCTTGAAGAGATTGGGAGAAGGAATCTTACTGACGTAATCGTAACCCAGACCGGTGAAAAGGGGTTGGCTTCACAGGAACCGCTCGTGGAGGTTTACGAAGAAGGTAAGCCGTTGGTTGTGTATGGCAACATGAACCAGGAAAGAGCTAAAAGAGTGGTGGTTGAACATGTGGTAAATGGCAATCCTGTTACAGAATTTGCACTTGAGGTTATGTAAAGGAGGGGGACGAACTTGTACAGAGAAGCTATTTTAAAAAAATTCAAACCAAGCCTTGATAACATTCTTTATATTCTTCACGATCTTCAGGACAATAATCCACAACGCTATTTAGCGAAAGAGGATATCCGAGTATGTGCTGATTATCTCAACGTTCCCTACAGTTATGTTCACAGTGTTGCGAGTTTCTATACCATGTTCAGCCTCGAACCGAGGGGAAGTAACATTATAAGGCTCTGTGATTCGCCTCCCTGTCATCTTATGGGTTCCAAATCATTATTAGACTATCTAAAAAAAGCTTTAAAGGTCGATGTTGGGGGAACAACAAAAGATGGCAAATTCACACTCGAGCTTACCAGCTGCCTCGGTGTCTGTGGAGTAGCACCAGCAATGATGATCAATGACGAGATGGTTGGTAACCTGACACCGGAAAAGGTTGACGCCATTCTTGAAAAAAGGAGACAAGAGTCATGAGTCTTGTGAGAAACCATGTACTGATCAGTATAGATGCAGGCACTGTGTTGGCAGGTGCACGGGCCGTTGAAAAAACACTTATTGAAGAGATTGCAAAACAGGGTCTTTCAGACGAGATAGCAGTTCTTGAGACTGGAAGTATTGGTACAATAAATCAGGGCGTAGTCCTCGTTGTTTATCCAGAAGGCGTTTATTACGCTCACGTTACGCCTCAGGATGTGCCCGAATTAGTGGAAGAACATCTGCTCAAGGGAAGACCTTTA
The DNA here is from genome assembly GCA_002067585.1 of Syntrophorhabdus sp. PtaB.Bin027. Classification (GTDB taxonomy): domain Bacteria; phylum Desulfobacterota; class Syntrophorhabdia; order Syntrophorhabdales; family Syntrophorhabdaceae; genus Syntrophorhabdus. The sequence continues at coordinate 39,484 of MVQO01000163.1, read as the reverse complement.
AAAAGGTTAATACTATCCGAAGCACCTAAACAAACAGTTATTAAAAAAGGAAAAGCAGGCCTGCTCAAAGAGCAGCCACGGATTGTTTTGCGAAATTGTGGCGTTATTGATCCCGAAAAGATCGAAGAGTATATAGCCGAGGGCGGATATGAGGCAATCGGCAAAGCACTGACTGCCATGAAACCTGAAGACATCATCGATGAAATAAAAAAATCAGGACTTGCTGGCAGGGGTGGTGCATCCTTCTCAACAGGCATGAAATGGGACTTTGCAAGACGCGCACAGGGTGATATTAAATACATCATCTGTAATGCAGATGAGGGTGAACCGGGAACCTTTAAAGACAGGCTTATTCTCGAAGGCGACCCCCACAAACTCATTGAAGGTATGATGCTGGCAGGCTACGCCGTGGGAGCAAACCAGGGTTTTGTCTATATCAGGGGAGAGTATGCGCTCTCAATAGAACGTCTTGAGAAGGCAATAGCTCAGGCAAGGGAATATCATCTTCTTGGGAATAATATCCTTGACAGCACGTTTAGTTTTGACATATCTGTCATGAAAGGTGCTGGTGCTTATGTCTGCGGCGAAGAAACCGCTCTTATAGAGTCACTTGAGGGTAAACGTGGCCATCCACGGAATAAACCCCCCTACCCTGTTACAGAAGGTCTCTGGGGAAAACCAACTGTGGTAAACAATGTTGAAACTCTTTCAAACGTTCCTGAAATTATCAAGAATGGAGCGGCCTGGTTCAGGGGTTATGGCACAGAAAAATGTCCGGGCACAAAAGTGTACACCATCATAGGAAATGTTGCTACACCTGGTCTCATTGAAGCGGAGATGGGAACAACTTTGAGAGATATTATTTTTGAATATGCAGGTGGAATAAAGGCTGGTAAGAAATTTAAGGGCGCGCTCATAGGAGGGGCTGCGGGTGCGTTTCTAGGTCCTGATATGCTCGACGTTCAGATGGATTTTGTGAATCTCAGAGAATACGCAGCAGTTCTTGGATCCGGGGCCATTCTTGTCATGGACGAAACCGCTGATATAGTCGATATGTTACAGAGTGTGCTTCATTTTTTCCGGCACGAGTCGTGTGGCCATTGTGTTCCATGCAGACTCGGAACTGCTCAACTTGCTAAGATAATCGATCGAATTGCAGCCTCTAAAGGAATTCAAGGCGATGTAGATAAGCTTCTTAAGATTTCAGATACAATGCGGGACACTTCCTTCTGCCCTCTCGGACAATCCTTACATCTGCCCATTTCAAGTTCACTTAAGTATTTCAGAGACGAAATTGACGCCCGCATTCACTAACTTTAACCAATCCAGCCAACAAGGAGGCAACAAAATCGACAATGATAAAAGCAACGATAAACAATGTAAAAATAGAGGTCCCTGAAGGAACATCTATCCTGTGGGCTGCCAAGAAGGCAAATGTCAACATACCAACCTTATGTTTTCATCCTGATTTAAAACCAGGTGGTCAGTGCGGTGTATGTGTTGTAGAAATTGAAGGTATCCCGGGTCTGAAGAGGGCCTGCATGACTCCCATTGGCGAAGGGTTCAGGGTATACACCCACACACAAAAGGTTATGAGTGCAAGAAAAGAGATTGTTGAGATGATTCTTGCCAACCATGATTCTGATTGCCTGACCTGCATAAAAAACAATAATTGTGAGCTTCAGACGCTTGCCGCTACCCTCGGTATCAAAATAGTCGAGTATGCCAAACTTGAAGAAAAATTACCTATAGATCATTCAAGCATTTCTATCGTTAGAGATCCGAACAAGTGCATCCTCTGTGGCAGGTGCATTCAGGTGTGCTCTGATGTGCAGTCGGTCAATGCATTAGCGGTGAATCATAGAGGTGCAGACACAGTCATCGGTACAGCCTTCAGTGCAGGTCTCGGTAACAGTGTGTGTATAAACTGCGGACAGTGTGTGGTGCATTGCCCGGTTGGTGCTCTTTACGAAAATAGCTCTGTTGAGGCTGTCTGGGAGGCCCTGCACGATCCAGATAAATTTGTGGTTGTTCAGGAGGCGCCCGCGGTGAGAGCAATGCTGGGTGAAGAATTTGGAATGCCACCCGGTTCTCTCGTAACAGGAAAAATGTATGCAGCCCTGAGGAGACTCGGCTTTGATGCGGTCATGGACACAAATTTTAGTGCGGATTTAACCATCATTGAGGAAGGAACAGAGTTGGTATCACGCTTAAAATCTGGAAAGAATCTCCCCCTTATCACCTCTTGTAGCCCAGGATGGATAAAATTTATGGAAACCTTTTTCCACGATATGATCCCACATATGTCCACGGCAAAATCTCCACAGCAAATGTTCGGCGCACTTGCTAAAACCTATTATGCTCAGGTAAAAAACATAGATCCTGCAAAGATAGTCTCTGTATCCGTTATGCCCTGTACAGCAAAGAAATTTGAGTGTCAGAGACCGGAAATGAAGGCAAGCGGCTACCAGGATGTTGATTATGTTCTTACCACAAGAGAGATTGGCAGGATGATTCGGGAAGCAGGAATTGATTTGAAGGAGATGCCCGAAGAACTGGCGGATGACATTATGGGAGAATATACAGGCGCGGGAACCATTTTTGGAGCCACTGGTGGAGTCATGGAAGCCGCGATACGGTCTGCATACTTTCTGGTTACGGGCCGTGAGCTTGAAAATCTCGACATTAAACCCGTAAGGGGATTAAAGGGTATAAAAGAAGCAGAGATTGATATTGATGGTACCAAGGTAAAAGTTGCTGTGGCACATAGCGGCGCTCAAGCCAGGGAACTACTCGAAAAAGTCCAAAATCAGATGGCTACAGACGGCAAGTGTGAATACCAGTTCATTGAGGTCATGGCATGTCCCGGAGGATGTGTTGGTGGTGGTGGGCAGTCATGGGGTAGCAATATGGCCAAGCGGGCACGAAGAGGAGAAGCTCTTTACGCAGAAGACAAATCAATGGCCCATAGAAGGTCACACGAGAACCGGTCTGTTCAGGCAGTGTACGAAAAATTCCTTGAAAAACCGAATTCCAAGAAGGCCCACGAACTCCTTCATACCCATTATATGAAGAGAAGTCTTGTGGATGGAAAAGTGATAAACGAATAATCATTTTTACGTAGATGAATGTGAGGGAGGAATAACATGGCTACTGACAACAACCAGAGTTCTGCTGAGATGCAAGAAGCAAAACTGTATCCCAGATTGGATGAAATCATCGCAGAACATAGTGGAAGGCCTGAAGATCTCATCATGGTGCTTCACAAAGCGCAGGGGCTCTTTGGATACCTGCCCAGAAAGGTTCAAGAAAAGGTTGCTGAAGGTTTGAATATCTCACTTAGTGAAGTGTATGGTGTCATCACCTTTTACAATTTCTTCTCCACTGTGCCCCAGGGAAGACACAGCGTGAAAATATGTCTTGGAACAGCATGCTATGTGCGCGGTTCGCAACAAGTTCTTGATAAGGCACAGAAAGACCTCGGTATAAAAGTAGGCGGTACTACAGAGGACAGGAGATATTCCCTGGATGTTGTTCGTTGTATAGGGGCATGTGGGTTGGCCCCTGCGATGCTCATAGATGATGACGTCTATGGACGTGTTAAGTCAACGAATCTTGCAAACATTCTCGAAAAGTATGAGTAAGGAGGGTTCATAGGTATGGAGTCATCACGTGCGCACGTATTGGTTTGTGCAGGAGCTGCATGTGTCTCTTCTGGTTGCCGCGAAATTAGAGACGCTGTAGTCAATAAAATCGTTGAACAGGGATTGCAAGATGAGATTAAGGTTATCGAAACAGGATGTATCGGTTCCTGCGATCTCGGCCCTCTCGCGCTCATATATCCTGAAGGAGTCCTGTATCAGAAGTTGACGCCTCAGGATGCAGAGGAGATCGTAGTAGAACACCTGTTGAAGGGAAGAGTGGTTGAACGCCTTCTTTATAAGGAGCCTGTAACAGCCAAAACCATACCATCCCTGAAAGAGATAGATTTCTTCAAAAATCAGGTAAAGATTGTTTTAAGAAATTGTGGAGTTATAAACCCTCAGAGCATAGATGAATATATTGCCCGCGATGGTTATTTTGCACTTGCGAAAGCCCTTACCTCAATGACCAGGGAAGAAGTCATTGATGAGGTGTTAAAGTCAGGCCTGAGGGGCCGCGGTGGTGGTGGCTTTCCAACGGGCATGAAATGGAAATTTGCATATCAATCTCCAGGAGATGTGAAATATGTTGTCTGTAACGCAGATGAAGGAGATCCTGGAGCTTTCATGGACAGGAGTGTCCTCGAGGGAGATCCTCACAGTGTAATCGAAGCTATGGCTATTGCCGCCTATGCCGTGGGTGCCAAGCAGGGTTACGTTTATATCAGAGCTGAATACCCTCTCGCTATTGAGCGGCTGGTCTGGGCAATCGGTCAGGCCAGAGAATATAAGTTCCTCGGCAAAAAAATCCTTGACACAGATTTCGATTTTGACCTTGACATTCGCATAGGCGCAGGTGCTTTCGTTTGTGGTGAAGAGACTGCCTTGATGTTTTCTATCGAAGGAAAAAGAGGTGAGCCTCGACCAAGACCGCCATTTCCTGTTGTGAAGGGTCTCTTCAATGTGCCTACTCTTTTAAACAACGTTGAGACTTATGCAAATATACCATCGATTATCATGAACGGGGCTGCCTGGTACGCTCAATACGGAACAGAGAAGAGCAAAGGTACAAAAGTATTTGCCCTTGCCGGGGCAGTGAACAACACGGGTCTCGTTGAGGTTCCCATGGGAACCCCCCTTGGTGATATCATTTTTAATGTTGGCGGTGGCATAAAAAACAAGAAAAAATACAAGGCAGCCCAGTTGGGCGGTCCTTCAGGAGGCTGTATCCCCGTTGAACATCTCAACGTTCCCGTTGATTATGAATCAATAACTGAACTCGGCGCAATTGTTGGTTCTGGCGGTCTAATAGTGGCCGATGAAGATACCTGTATGGTAGACTTTGCCCGATTCTTCGTGGATTTTATTCAGGAGGAATCCTGTGGAAAATGCCCCCCTTGTCGTATCGGTACAAAAAGGATGCTCGAGATTCTGAAACGGATATCTCATGGAGAAGGCAAGTTGGAGGATATTGACAACCTTATAGAACTCGCCACTCGCATTAAAGATGCAGCACTGTGTGGTCTGGGGCAGACTGCACCGAACCCTGTCCTTTCAACACTCCGTTTTTTCAAAGATGAGTACGTTGAGCACATCGTGGATAAACACTGCAGTGCAGGCGTATGCAGTTCATTGTTTGATGCCCCCTGTCAGAACGCATGCCCCACTGATCAGAATGCCTGGGGTTATGTAACCCTTATAAGCGAAGGAAAATTTAAGGAGGCAATTGCACTCATAAAAGAAGCTAATCCATTCCCTGCAGTTCTTGGAAGGGTTTGCTATCACCCTTGCGAAAGCAAATGCAGAAGAGCACAGATCGACCAGCCAGTAGCTATCTGTGCGCTCAAGCGATTTGCAGCTGACGTCGACATGGCTACATTCCCGTCATTCAGGCCTGTGACAGCAAAGCCCAATGACATAAAAGTTGCAATTATAGGTGCTGGCCCTGCCGGTCTGAGTGCTGCATATTTTCTTGCCTTGAAAGGATATAAACCAACGGTGTTTGAAGCCCTCTCCGTACCTGGAGGCATGCTTGCCGTGGGAATCCCTGACTACCGATTGCCAAGGGATATTTTAAACGCAGAAATCAAATCCATCACAGATATAGGTGTGGAGATAAAGTACAATACTCAATTTGGTAAAGACATAACCTCAGAAAGTCTGTTTAAGGATGGTTATGGGGCAATTCTTCTTGCCACAGGCGCCCATAAAGGACAGAAACTCGGTATACCGGGAGAGGAAGCATCAGGAGTAGCAGATGGTGTTACCTTCCTTCGTGCTGTGAACCTGAATGAAATAGTAAAAACAGAAGGCAAAGTCGTAGTGATCGGTGGTGGAAACGTAGCTATAGATGCAGCCAGGGCAGCACTAAGGCTCGGTGCCGAGGAAGTATCAGTTCTTTACAGGAGAGAGCGTGATGATATGCCTGCCTACGTTGAGGAGATCGATGAAGCAGAGCATGAGGGGGTCAAGATTCATACACTTGTAGCACCTGACAAAATCATTTCAAAAAATGGAAAAGTTACAGGTGTCGAATGCACTCGAATGGCCCTTGGTAAATTTGACAAGAGCGGTCGCAGAAGTCCAAACGTTATAGAAGGCTCCGGGTTCACCATTGATGCTGATATGGTCATTGCAGCAATAGGTCAATTGCCAGATCTCTCTTATCTTAATGGCGAAGGGATCAAGGTTACCAATAACAATACGGTTGAAGTTGACAAGTATACCCTTTCAGCTGGAAAAGAAGGCTTCTATGCTGCCGGTGATAATGTGCGAGGCCCTGCATCAGTAGTTGAGGCTGTAGCTGATGGCAAAAAAGCTGCTATGGCTATAGATGTTCATTTTGGAGGCGATGGCTTAGCGCCAAACGCTTTCCGGGATGAACTTATCACTATGGTTGTTTCATACGATGAGGCAGAATACCAGAAAGAAAGAAAAAGGATGGAGATGTCCCATTTACCTCTCGCCAAGAGATTCAGGAACTTTAATGAGGTTGCACTTGGCTACCAGGCGAATGCCGCAGTTGAGGAAGCCAAGCGCTGTCTCCATTGTTATCTAAGAGAACAAGAATAATTTCCCATGAACAAATAAGGAGTATATTCCTATGATGACATTAACAATTGACGGCAGGAAGGTAGAAGTTGAGGAAGGCTCTACTATACTCGAAGCCGCGCTTAAAGCCAACATCCATATTCCAACCCTCTGTTACCTGCCAGAAGTCCAGGCTATTGGATCCTGCCGCGTTTGTCTTGTTGAGGTTGAGGGTAATAAAGCACTCCAAGCATCCTGTATGGCACCGGCCACCAACGGCATGATTGTCAATACCAACACGGAACGAGTTAGAAAGGCACGCAGATTCTCTGTGGAAATGCTCCTCTCAAACCACCCATTTGAATGTCTTACCTGTGCAAAAAATCTAAATTGCGAGCTTCAAAACCTTGCCTCCGAACTGCAGATCAGGGAAGTAAGGTTTACAGGCGAAAAAAGCGCCCAACGTATTGATGACTCTTCACCTTCCATAATAAGGGATCAGAGCAAATGTATCCTGTGCAGACGTTGTGTTACCGTTTGCCAAGAAATTCAATCGGTGACTGCCCTTTATACCGTTGGCAGAGGCTTCGAAGCAAGGGTTGAGCCTGCTTTTGGTAAAGATATCAATGAAGTGGCATGTACCAATTGTGGACAATGTTCCATGGTATGTCCTGTTGGCGCAATCACAGAAAAGGAGTATATCGACGAAATCTTTGAAGCGATCAACGATCCTACCAAATTCGTTATCGCCCAGGACGCACCAGCTGTTCGTGCTGCACTGGGCGAAGAATTTGGATACCCGCCTGGCACACTGATAACAGGAAAAATGCTTGCAGCAGTGAGAATGCTCGGGTTTGATCGTGTTTTTGATACAAATTTCGCTGCAGACCTGACTATTCTTGAAGAGGGTTCAGAATTACTGAAGCGCATTAGAGAAGGTGGTACCCTACCCCTAATAACAAGCTGTAGCCCGGGATGGATAAAATTTATTGAACATTTTTATCCTGAACTCCTTCCCCATCTCTCCACATGTAAATCTCCCCACCAGATGCTCGGTGCACTTTCAAAAACATATTTTGCCAAAAAAGCAAAAGTCAATCCCAAGGATATGGTAGTGGTCTCCATCATGCCGTGTACTGCGAAAAAATTTGAGTGCAACCGCCCTGAGATGAGCGATAGCGGCTATAAAGATGTTGATTATGTTCTTACTACAAGAGAGTTAGCAAAAATGATAAAACAGGCTGGAATTGATTTTGTCAATTTACCAGACGGTTACTATGATGATCCCATGGGGGAATATACTGGCGCGGCCACGATCTTTGGTGCAACCGGTGGTGTTATGGAAGCAGCACTCAGAACAGCATATGAGGTGGCAACCGGAAAAACCCTCGAGAACCTCGAATTTACTGCAGTAAGAGGCCTTCAGGGTCTTAAGGAAGCTGTAGTTCCTGTGGAAGGAATTGGGGACCTAAGAGTAGCGGTTGCTCATGGCCTCGGGAATGCACGGAAAATTCTTGAAAAAGTCAAAGAAGACAGTACTCAGTACCATTTTATAGAAGTGATGGCATGTCCGGGAGGATGTGTTGGTGGAGGTGGGCAGCCATTCCCGGTAAACGATGAAATACGGAGTCTTCGAGCACAAGCCCTTTATCAGGAAGATTCTGCCCTCAAATATAGAAAATCACATGAGAATCCGGCAATCAAGAAAATTTACAAACAATTCCTCAAAGAACCCCTTGGAAAGAAATCTCATAAGCTTCTTCACACCCACTATACACCAAGGTGTAGGTTCTAATTTTGAAGTTAGTCCATGCCGAGATGTGTTTTTGTTAAAAAGAGTACCCGCCTCTGATTCAGGTGCTCTTTTTTTGTCATAAAAGCGTGAAAAATACCTTCTCTTATTATGACCCGTCTTACAAAGGATCGCTTGGGCAAAACCCTCATTTCAGAAAACAATTACTATCCTTTCCACTCAGTAAGGACAGTATACGACTTCCTCGTTTCATACTTCTGTGTTCCAGTCAAACTCCTACATATGCTGGCTAATACGAAGCTTTGTAAACTTAAAGGTCCAACGAAAGGAAGCCAATAAATGGAAGATACAACACTTAACCAGACTCCACGTGGCAGCAGGCTTCACATAGCTATTTTTGGTCGGAGAAATGCAGGGAAATCAAGCATTATCAATGCATTGACAAACCAGAATATTGCAATTGTCTCAGATGTACCAGGAACTACGACTGATCCCGTTTATAAATCCATGGAAATACTTCCTGTAGGTCCAGTGGTCATCATCGATACTGCGGGCATTGATGATACAGGTGAGCTTGGCTTACTGAGGATTGAAAAGGCATATAATGTTCTCGCAAAGACAGATATCCTTCTCCTCGTCATTGATCCTTCCAAAGGGGTCGACTCACATGAACTGGAAGTCATTCAAAAAGCAAGGGATCAAAAGGTTGCTATTATCGGTGTCCTTAACAAGATAGATATCTTCCCCGCTGCTTCTCCAGAGGAGATTAGTTCCATACTCAATATACCTGTTTTACCGGTAAGCGCCATCACTCGAACAGGAATGGACGAACTGAAGCTCGAAATGATCAAGGTTGCACCTAAAGACTGGATGTCATCCACTATTATCGGAGATCTTATCTCACCCGGTGATACAGTCATCCTTGTTGTACCAATTGATCTTGCAGCACCGAAGGGGCGGTTGATCCTTCCCCAGGTACAGACAATACGAGATATCCTTGATCATGACGCAATTGCCCTGATCGTCAAAGAACAGGAGCTTAAAGCTGCTATTGAGAATCTCAAAAATAAACCTCGGCTCGTTGTTACAGACTCCCAGGCTTTTCTGAAAGTAGCAGCAGACACTCCCCCTGACGTTCCTATGACCTCTTTTTCCATTCTCTTTGCACGCAATAAAGGAGATTTGATCTCTCTAGTAGAGGGTGCAAAGGTGGTGGAAGATCTTGTTCCCGGTGATAAAGTGCTTATTGCAGAGGCCTGTACCCATCACAGAGTCGAAGACGATATCGGAACAGTGAAGATTCCCCGGTGGTTGCAGCAGATTGTAGGAGGTCCGCTTAATTTTAAGTGGGCAAGTGGCCATGAATTACCAGCCGATATTGAGGATTACAAACTTATAATTCATTGCGGAGCATGTATGATTAATCGCAAAGAAATGCTCCACCGCCTCATGATGGCAAAACAAGCCGGGGTCCCCATGGTTAATTATGGAGTAATCATTGCTTATGTTCTCGGAATATTAAAACGCGCACTTGCACCGTTTCCTCAGGCCCTTACTGTTCTTGAGAACAAAAAAACGTAAATTCTATTTACTTTTGAATCGTCTATCAATATATTTGAGTACGGAGGAGAATACGATTTAATGAAAAGGCAAGATAAAAAGCATAAAGCAGATTTTATCGATGAAAAATATATTTTTAACCTTCTGGAAAGAGCAAAATCTGCACCTCAGCAAGAAGCACGTCAAATTATTCAAAAAGGACGGGATGCAAAAGGACTCACTCCTTACGAAACTGCAGTGCTACTTCAGTGCGATGAACCAGAAATAAAGAGCCTCCTTTTTGAAGCTGCCCATGAGGTGAAACAAAAGATATACGGAAAACGTCTTGTCTTCTTCGCACCGCTCTACATCAGCAACTACTGCATCAATAACTGCACCTATTGCGGCTACCGGAAAAGCAATACTATAGTTCGTCGTCGCCTCGATTTCAACGAAATAGAGAATGAGATTATTGCTCTCGAGACCATGGGCCACAAGCGGCTTGCCCTTGAAACAGGGGAAGACCCTGTTAATTGTCCCATTGAATATGTCCTGAATTCAATCAAAAAGATTTATGAGGTCAAGGATAAGACAGGGAGTATCCGCCGGGTAAACGTCAATATTGCAGCAACTACGGTTGAAGATTATCAGAAATTAAAGGAAGTAGGCATCGGAACATATATCCTTTTCCAAGAAACCTATCATAGGGAAACCTATAAAAAAATGCACCCCTCCGGTCCAAAAAGAGATTATGACTGGCATGCAACTGCCATGGATAGAGCTATGGAAGGTGGTATAGACGATGTTGGTTTTGGTGTGCTTTTTGGTCTTTATGATTACAAATTTGAAGTTCTTGCACTCCTTCTACATTCCCTGCATCTTGAAGAGCGTTTTGGTGTTGGCTGTCATACTATCTCAGTGCCAAGAATCCGTCCTGCAGAAGGAATAACCCTTGAGAAATTTCCCTACCTCGTAAGCGATGAAGATTTCAAAAAGATTGTATCAATCATCCGTCTGGCAGTACCCTACACAGGTATCATCTTATCTACACGTGAAAAACCAGAATTCAGGGATCAGGTTATTGAACTTGGTATCTCACAACTGAGTGCAGGTTCATGCACCGGTGTTGGAGGTTACCACACAGATATTGAGAAAAAACCTGGTGAGACTGTTGGTCAGTTTCAAGTTGAAGACCATCGCACCACCGATGAAGTATTAAGAAGTGTTTGTGAATCTGGCTATATACCAAGTTTCTGCACGGCATGTTACCGAAGAGGCAGAACCGGTGACCGCTTTATGCCACTTGCAAAATCCGGCGAGATTCAGAATCTCTGTCAACCAAATGCAATTCTCACTTTCAAGGAGTTTCTTCTCGACTATGCCTCCGCGGAAACCCGTGAGATAGGTGAAAAGACAATTGAAAAACATTTGGAACAAATTCCGAATACTCAAATCAGGGATGAGACAATAAAAAGAATCAAGAAACTCGAACAGGGGGAGCGTGACCTTTATCTGTAAGATCTTCAATAGATCGGGTTAATATATCTATAAGGAGGTAGCTTTATGCAAACTGTTAAAGACTTACTTAGGGAAAGAAAAAAAGCAGTCATTTCCGTCCTCCCAAAGTCGACCGTTTTTGAGGCACTAAAGATTATGGGGGAAAAGGAAATCGGTAGCGTAATGGTTGTAGATGAAAATGAGAAAGTGGTCGGAATTCTTTCAGAACGAGACTATGCAAGGAAGGTTATTCTCAGGGGAAAAACATCACGGGAAACTCTTGTTGAAGAGATTATGACACCTTTCGAAAAAATGTATACCGTAAAACCTGAGACCTCTGTTGAAGACTGTATGGTCCTTATTACCGGCAAACGCATACGACACCTCCCAGTTTTTGAAGGTGATAAATTCGTAGGACTAGTTTCAATTGGTGATGTTGTCAAATCAATGTTGATAGCACGGGATACGATGATTGAACATCTGAGCGACTATATTTCAGGAAAATATATTTAAAAAAAGATACAGGAAAAAAGGTTCGAGGATAAAGGTGCACGGTTGATGGACAGACTGAAAATGTTATCAACGTTATTGGGCCTCACTCCCTGGACCTTTTCTCTCTGTGTCTTTTTTTAATAGAGTGACCCGGTCCCTTCCCCAGTGGCCTGCCTAAAGATTTAATTCTCACAACCGCACTGCTCAGGCATTGTTCAGGATCCTCATCTACCCCTGGCTTGCCAGGGTAAAGAAGATAGTCCTCACGGTATTTCACGGGCGTATTGTTAGGCATAAAGATATTGGCCCCTCTTTGAAGCGCCAAGGTCCTGCCTTCTCCTGGGAAAACTGCATCAAATGCGGTTGTTGCAGGAATATGGGCTTCCGGATTGAAAAGACGGAGAACAGCAAGGGCCTTGAAAAATAACTCTGGATTGTCACTATAGGCATTTGGGCTATTTCCCAAAGGAGTCTCAGGGTGAGGTATAAAAGGACCAATTCCGATCATATCGAAATCAAACTTACGACATAGAAGAATGTTATCTGCAAGAGTTTCAAGTTTCTCACCAGGAAGTCCTATCATAAATCCACTACCGGTCTGTATTTCAAGGTCATGCAAATCATCAAGGCAGGTTAATCTCTCTTTTAGGGTACATCCAGGATGTAGCCTGTTGAATAGTTCTGCATCACTTGTTTCGAAGCGTAGAAAATAACGGTCCATGCCGCAATCACGCCAAAAACTATATGTTTCTTTCCTGCGATTTCCCACAGACACGGTTACGGCAAGGGATGTCTTTTTTTTGATCTTCCGAATAATTTCTCCTATCTCATCATCCTTAATGTCGCGAATTTCACCAGATTGGAGAACAATGGTCGAAAAATTATTTTCCTCCATAGCTATCGCAGCCTCCATGATTTCTTCGGTTGTCATGGAGTACCTTCTCACGTTTCTGTTTGATGCCCTGATGCCACAGTAGAGACAGTTATTTGAGCAGACGTTTGAGAACTCTACAATACCCCGAATGAACACGTCATCACCCATCTTTTTCCGACGGACCGTATCGGCATTGCTGTAAAGTCGTTCTAAGGCCCGTCCTTCAGACTGTAAGAGTTTTAAAGCAAAAAGTCTGGTGTATTCCAACCATTCCTCCAATCAGCTATGAATATATAACGAGTAAGCATAATTCGCAAATTGAATCACTTTTTTTTATTTACCTATTTCGATTTCAATTAATATAACGGCACCTGAACAATTGACAGCCATAATACACAAAATACACCGTAGAATCGTTTTACCGCTGTACCGAGCATAAATCATTTGAAGCAGTTCATCTTCTTGTGGTATTCTCAAATATATTGTGTCTGGCAGTTAGGGAGTAAGGTATTTCACTTTCTGCCGACACTTATGAGCACGCCAAAAACTGAATTCCAAAAGGAGGTTTTTTATGTCATCCATATACGACATTTTTGCTAGGGAAGTACTTGACAGCAGGGGAAATCCAACCGTTGAGGTTGAGGTTACTCTTGAGAGCGGCTCTATGGGTCGGGCTCTCGTACCATCAGGTGCATCTACAGGTGAGAGAGAAGCGCTTGAACTAAGAGATGGTGACAAGAAGAGATACAAAGGAAAGGGTGTTTTGAAGGCTGTAGAAAACGTTAATGAGACAATAGCACCTAAGCTCGAAGGCCTTGACGCGCTGGAACAGGCAAGTATCGATAATCTCATGATTGAACTCGATGGAACGGAAAACAAGAGCAATCTCGGGGCAAATGCTATTCTCGGCGTCTCCATGGCCGTGGCGAGGGCAGCAGCAGACTTCGTCGGCCTTCCCCTCTATCAATATATAGGTGGTATACGTGCCAGGGAACTTCCTGTTCCCATGATGAACGTTATTAATGGCGGTGCTCATGCCCAGAACTCGCTCGATTGTCAGGAATTTATGATTGTCCCTGTAGGTACTGATTGTTTCAGAGAATCTATCAGGATGGGAGTTGAAGTTTTTCATACTTTAAAGGATGTGCTCAAGGATAAAGGCCATTCTACCGGTGTTGGTGATGAGGGTGGTTTTGCACCTCAGATTAAGAACACAAAAGAGGCACTTGATACCCTTATGAAGGCAATTGAAAAAGCCGGCTTCAAACCTGGTGAAGATATTCTCCTTGCCCTTGATGTCGCAGCCAGTGAATTATATCAGGCGGGCGGTAAATATAAGATTGACGGCAACACATGGACAAGTGACAAGCTGGTTGATTTCTATGACAAGATCATTAATGATTATCCCATTATTTCAATAGAGGATGGTTTTGCCCAGAACGACTGGAAGGGCTGGAAAAAATTTACCGATAAATGTTCGTCGAGAATCCAGATTGTAGGTGATGATGTATTTGTAACAAACCCTAATATCTTCAGGGAAGGTATTTCAAAAGGTGTGGCTAATGCCATTCTTATTAAGCTGAATCAGATCGGAACTGTCACGGAAACGCTCACTACTATCGAAATTGCGAAAAGGGCCGGATATACATGTGTTATATCGCACCGTTCAGGGGAAACAGAAGACACCTTCATAGCCGATCTTGCAGTTGCAACAAACGTCGGACAGATTAAGACCGGGTCCGCGTCACGGAGCGAGAGAATTGCAAAATACAACCAGCTTATGCGGATTGAGGAAGAGCTTGGTGATCTCGCAATCTATGGAGGCGTAGAGGTCTTTTATAGCATAAAGAAATAAAGGATACTGAATATCTCAAGGTTATTACAGGCTATAGGTTAAAAAAATAAAAGGGGAATGCCTGGCATCCAGGCCCTGACATGTAGCAGACTAAAGTGCTGAGGCATAGGATACCAAAACTGGTTTTTGCAGAACACCCAGTCACAGGTACTTAAAAACCCACCAGCAGTATACCCTTTAGGATTTGGGTGATGCAGATCAAAACCTGATCGTCTTTGTCAGGACGTGACGAGTTTAGCAGGGGTGGAACAGACTGTTCCGATCCTTTTCGACAAATACCCGGAAAAGATAAAGAACACTATTTTCCCGAAACTACTTATATTTTTTTTACCTCACTTTTTACATATTCCAATGCTTCCGCGGCCATATTTCTGATTTCCTTCAACTTATCTGTCATAGCAAGGATGGAGAGTTTTCTCCTGATATCTTCCTGTTGCCTGCTTGTCAGGGTACCATATAGATCTTTGAGCTTGCCAATGCCGCTGCAAACGATATCCTGTTCTTTTGCATCCAGAATAAGAAGAAGGGCTGAGACATTATCGGGCATACCATATTCGGCAATATACTTTTTTACCGTAGAAACAAATCTGTTGGACCCATAGGTGCTGTGAATCTTATTATACAGCTTATCATGCTCTATTGTGCCTTTCTTGCCCATGAAAAGTCTGTCAAGTGCCTCTTTCACCCTGCCAGCTTGATACCGATCTTTCGGTTTTTCTTTCTGTTGCCCTTTTTCTTCTATTCGCCCGTAAAGTTTACTTTTGTCTCTTCTCCTGTCTAATTCCCGCCAGTCAGGCCTGTCATCGTAGTCACCCATGGCTTTTCATCCTCTCTTTCTTCGTATTCATCGGCTTCACGCCTAACGTTTTGGAGATCTGAACGTTTCTGTTAACCCAACCCTCCATACATTATCTTCCTTGTACATTTGGATAACAGCCGGTCGTTCGGCTTTTCTATATATGATATTTATCTGAGCCCTTTCCTTGCCAACCTTACCTATTTCCCACTTGCTGTATTCAAGGACCATGTCAGGATTAAAAACAGTCAGATAGCTGTCCCAATATGCCTGCGCTATGGTTCCTCCTGTTGTAAAGTTATTTCTTATTTCACCTTTGGAGTATGTCACCTCTTTTCCTTTTGCTTTAAAATGATACATTATATTTTTATATGTATCGTCAATTATTGAATTCTGTGAGGCATGGGAAAGGAGAAGCCATATTCTTGCGTAATTTCTTTCTTTCATCATTTTAAAAAAAGACTCAGCAGAAACAAGCATGCTGTCCACTTCTTTGTTATTGTCAGCACCTTTAGAAGGTATTGCTAATGTTAGGAATGCAATGATCAGGAAAATGAGAATACACAGTTTCTTCATTGTAACAGGTGATTTTTGATGTATTAGCGCATGGTTTGTTGTTTGTCAAGATAAATATCCTTTCATTTGACGCAGATACAATGAAGTACAAAACCAATTATAAATTGTAATTGTCAAAATATTGCTTGACAATCAGAGAACCAATTTGATATCTATGTCAAAAGATATGTTTATCTGGCTCTTTCACAGAATCAGTGGTGTATCTCTCATAATTCTCTTTGGTATTAAGATTCTAACAAGCTACTTCCTTTTAACAAAAGATGAAAAACCTGACTGGGCACTCAGCCTTCACAGACAACCTGTCCTTGATGTGTTAATTCTTATTCTTTTCACCTTCCATAGCGTTTACGGGCTTCGTACGATTATAATGGATTTTGGCTATAGAAACGAAAAGCGGCTGTTTTTGCTGTCAAACACGGTCGCCTCAATTGTTTCAGCAGTTTTGATTTATTTATATTTTATTATGTCATAATTATGCTTTATCACGATGTCCTCATTGTGGGAGGTGGCCTTTCAGGGCTCCGTGCAGCAGTCGGTCTTTGTGAAAAGTATGATGTTGGCCTTGTTTCTAAGGTTCATCCCATCAGGTCTCATTCTATAGCAGCTCAGGGCGGGATCAACGCTGCCCTTGCAAATAACCCTGATGCTCGCGATGATACTCCGGAAAAACATACCTTTGACACTGTAAAAGGGGGAGATTATCTCGGCGATCAGGATGCTGTTGAAATTATGTGCAAGGAAGCACCCGTAATTGTATACGAAATGGAACACTGGGGATGCCCGTTTAGCAGATTTCCGGACAACACAATCGCTCAGAGGCCATTCGGTGGCGCAGGTTATCCAAGAACATGTTTCTCTGCCGACATAACCGGCCATGTTCTCCTTAACACACTTTATGAAAGGTCTGTTTACAAAGACGTGAAAGTCTATTCAGAGCATGTTGTCCTTGCACTCGTGACAGACGGCAACCTTTGCCATGGGGCAATTGTTCTGGACCAGATCAAGGGGGAAATTATACCGGTAGCAGCAAAAGCAACGGTTTTTGCAACTGGCGGATACGGGCGGGTTTATCTGTACTCGACAAATGCCCTCTCGAATACAGGGAGTGGCATCGGCATACCATTCAGAGCAGGAGTCCCGGTCAAAGATATGGAGTTTGTTCAGTTCCATCCAACATCTTTAATTGGTACAAATATTTTGATGACAGAAGCCTGCAGGGGAGAGGGTGGCTATCTTCTTAACAACAAAGGCGAACGATTCATGGAGCGATATGCAGCAAAGGCAATGGAGCTTGCGCCACGGGATATTGTATCAAGAAGTATTCAGACTGAGATTGAAGAAGGAAGAGGGTTTGAGCATGAACTGGGAAAATATGTTCAACTGGATCTTCGACATCTCGGCGCCCAGAAGATCATGGAGCGGCTGCCTGGTATCCGTCGTATTTGCCTTGATTTTATTGGTATTGATCCGATATATGAACCTATACCAATTATGCCTTCTCAGCATTATTCTATGGGTGGAATTGATACGAATGAAAAGTCAGAAACCGTGGTAAAAGGTTTTTATGCTGCTGGTGAATGCGCGTGCGTAAGCGTTCATGGCGCTAACAGGCTCGGGGGAAACTCGCTCCTTGACACAATTGTTTTTGGTAAATTGGCTTCTATATCAGTTGATCAGTACCTCCAATCAGACGGTTTCAAACCTGATGAAAAACTACTCATGAGCAAAAAAGCTGAGGTTGAGCACAAGATAAAACAACTGAATAGCGGTGGGTCTCAAAGGCCTTTCAAAATACTCGATGAGTTGAGGCTTACCATGAGCAACCTTGCCGGTATCTTCCGAACAAAGGATGAGTTGCAGCAGGCTTTGAGCAAGATTATTGAGCTGAAAGAACGATATAAAAAAGTAAACGTATCTTCATCTAAAATTTATATGAACTACGAGCTTATTGGGGCATGGGAGCTGGAAAGCATGCTTGATGTTGGCCATATCATCGTGTTAGGCGCTCTCCTAAGGGAGGAAAGCAGGGGTGCCCATTCGAGAAGAGATTTTCCGATGAGAAGGGATGCAGAATGGTTGAAGCACACAGTTGCCACCATTGGAAAAGATGGTGAACCAAATATCTCATACAAGGGCGTAACTATTACAAAGTATGAGCCCATGGAGAGAAAATATTGACGGATAAGGACTATTTCACATTCAAAATTCTCAGGTATGATGCGGCAGAACCGGACATAGAGCCACACTTTCAGACCTATAAGATACGGGTCATTCCCGGCCTGACTATACTCATGGTTCTCCTCAGAATAAGAGACGAGATAGATGGAACTCTTGCCTTCAGATCTTCTTGCAGATCTGCGGTCTGCGGCTCCTGCGCTATGGTCATCAACGGTAAAATTGATCTTGCCTGCCGGACTCAGGCAGCATCCTTCGGGAGCAACACGATCATCCTGGAACCGCTGCCTAACATGCAGATCATAAAAGATCTTGTTGTTGACATGACTCCATTCTGGGATATGTATGAAAAGGTGAAACCTTACATGATCCGAAAGGGCGATTATCCTGACAAGGAGATAGCTCAAACAGAAGAAGATAGAAAAAAGATAGACCAATATGTCAACTGCATTCTCTGCGCATGCTGCTACGGGGCATGCCCTGTGCTCGCGAGAAACCCCGATTACATGGGGCCTGCTGCTTTTGCCAAGCTCGAACGCTTCATGCTTGATTCACGGGATGAACGGCCGGATAATTTCCTTCAAAATGTTGACAGCGAGGATGGTGTATGGGGCTGTGACACTGTATTAAGATGTATTGAGGCCTGTCCCAAGGACGTGAGACCCACCGATTCCATTGTAGGGTTGCGAAAACAATTGGTCAAAAATAAGCTCTTCGGGAAGGGCAAAAATGAAGATTGATTTTTCTCTTGTCACAAGGAGAACCTTCCTAAACACCATTTTTGGGGGATGGCTGGCAGCTTTCATGGGAGGGAGTCTTTATGGCCTTATCAAATTTGCCTTCCCCACTCTCGGCAAGGAACCGGATTTTGTTGTGCTAAAGCCAGAGGATTTCCTCGATATTCCTGCCAACTCAGTCAAGCCCTTTGCGTGGGGTGGAAAGCTCGGTCTCTTCTTTAAACGCTCAGATGGTAAAACAGTGGCACTTAAAGGCATCTGCACCCACATGGAGTGTAACATTACCTATTTACCGCAGGATAAAAAGTTTTATTGTGCCTGCCACAAAGGATGGTTTGATGAGGACGGAAAAAATATAGAGGGGCCACCCCCAAAACCCCTTGAATTTTTTGATATCACCATTGAAGGAGATAAACTCATTGTGGCAAAGAAGGGAATAAAAGTTGAACTGCCCAAGGCTTAAAAACTGGTTTTGGGAAAGATACAACATTGACGAGATACGAGATCTCGTAAAACAAAAATCTGTTCCTAAACACAAATACGAAATATGGTATTACACAGGCGGTATAACCCTTTTTCTTTTTATCATTCAATTCATCACAGGCATGGTTCTTTCTTTTTACTATGTACCACATTTTGAACATGCCCATAAGAGCATCATCGAGATTGTCACCAAACTGAACATGGGCTGGTTTTTTCGTTCCCTTCACCATTGGGGAGCCCAGATTGCAATTGTTATGCTCTTCACCCATCTTTGGAGCACTCTGCTTCTCAAGGCATATCGGAAACCCAGAGAGTTTGTATGGGTATCCGGATTCATTCTCCTGGGGATTGCCATTTTCTTCGGGCTCAGTGGCTATTTTCTGCTCTGGGATGAAAGGGCGTTCGCCGCTGTCAGAGTTGCCACAGGAGGAGCAGGCAATCTCCCTGTAGTCGGAGGATTCATCAAGGCCTTCCTGCGAGGGGATATTGATGTAACAGGTGATACGCTAACCCGTTTTTACGCCTTTCATGTTGGTATTCTCCCCCTTGTAACATTATGCCTCATGGTGCTGCACATCCTCCTTGTTCAATACCATGGCATGAGCGTGCCCGTATCCATTAAAAAAGAGAAGTTGAAAGAGACTCCATTCTTTCCTAATTTTGTTTATAAAGACCTCATTATCTGGCTTGTTATGCTTGGGATTGTTGTCACCCTTGCAACACTTGTACCACCTGAAATTGGAAAAAAAGCTGACCCTCTTGCACCTGCACCAGAAAATATTAAACCGGAATGGTATTTTCTCTTCCTGTTTCAGACACTGAAGCTTTTCCCAGGCGAGATTTTGGGCTTGAATGGAGAGACAATTGCTATCCTTCTCATCTCAGCCGGTATCCTGTTTTTCTTCCTTATCCCGTTCTTTGATAGAAAATCACAGCGGGAAGAACGAAGCACTCTTTTTACCTGGATAGGCCTCATCTATTTTCTTTATTTTGTCCTTATGACTATAATAGGCTTTATTAGTTAGGAAAAATTAATGAAAAAAATACTCACATCTTTTGCCGGAATGCTCATAAGCGTCACAGATCTTTTCGCACAACAGGATAAGTTTGATCTTCTTCCTGCAGCCTCCTACGACAGGTTTATTGTGTATCAAAACCTCGTTATTTTCTGGATAGGTATCATCAGCCTCATTGTCATCATTAAGATGAAATTGAAAGAGGTCGAACGCATCCAAAAGATGGGGATAAACAAGGAAGAAAAAAACATTCCTGTCCTTGACTAAATCTCCGGCATCGATTATCATTCTACGACCATGCAACCGCTGATTTTGCAAAATACTCTCTGTACACCTTCAAGTATAGAAACCCTCTCCTCAGCGCCTATTGATGGAGAGGTATATTCTTCCCTCACTGGATTGTTGACTAAATTTCAGGACATCAAGAAATTTGCAAGTGAAATCCACACAGAGATTCACCTTGTGAAACCCATGCTCAAATTGCTCGGTTTTACGTATGAATCAAAACCAAAATTTTTTGAAGATCATGTTAAGGGCCCTGACGTTGCTCTCTTTTATTCAGAAGATTTCCGGGTTAAAAGCTCAAAACTATGGGGCACAAGAGAGTATTATGACAATACACTCGGTATTCTGGTCCTTAAACGCTACGGAAGAAATCTGCATGAGGGCATCACCGGGTTTTATCTTGAATTCGAAAACAGGATTCCCCTCTACCAGGTTATGTACCTTTTAAAAAATTCACATGCACCATGGGGCATTCTCACCAACGGTCGTTACTGGATTCTCATCAAAAAACCTGTTGCCTTCGAACAAAAGCTTATTGAAATTGACCTTGAGGCATCCCTGCTCTCTGGAGATGAAAAATCTGCCCGTCTCTTTTTCAATACATTTTCCCATATGGGGTTGAACAAAACCCTACCAGAAATTTTAGAGCATCAGCGACAAATTCTCATAAAACATTTGAAGGACAAGAAGAAGGTTTCTCGTAAGGTAGTCGGCTCATTCAAGAAACGCGTTGATATCTACCCAAGAATAAGAGATGTGTATCGAGAGCTTTTTCCTGACGATACATTACCATCAACTGAAACATACCTGAAACATTATGCCATTGAGGTTGAAAATAACACCTACCAGAAAACTGGTATAGTCAATGAATACGATAGAAGCGATATCTGTTCTTATTTGTTCACCGGCAACCAGACTAAAGCGGACTTTGACATTGAAGAAATCATAATTGGTCAGAATAAACAATACACAAAAGAGGATCTTTTGTCGCTTCGTATACTTGATATGACGCCTGGTTTTGGGAATGTAACAACCAAGTTGCTGGAAGGGATAGCATATCTCTCTTTTGTTCTTCCTTACCATGAGAAAACCAGTTTCATAGCTGAGTGGGAGAATGAAAAATCTTTGAAGAAATATATTCTTGATCATAACCTTTATGGTATTGAGCGATCTCACATTTGTTATGATGCCCTTATAAACATGCTGAATCATCGTTACGGGGCAACAGCACATCATTATAAGCCAGGGAATCCTCTCATCGGGATAACTTTAAAAGACATTGGGAATTTGTTCGACATAACAAAACAGGGGTCTCTCTTTGGGAGAAATCCGAAAGAAGTCTTAGATGAATTCAGAGAGATGTATCGACTCTACTTTTCTCTCTCTAGCAAAATTAAGGAAGATCTAAAAGTACGGGAAGAAATTGGAGTTAAACTCAAGATCTATGTTTCGCGCATCAAAGATGTTATGGATGCAACCACAGCGACATTCTTTACGAAGGACATTGACATAAAAAAGCTAGAGGATCTGCTTTACAGCCTCGAAGCAGATGAATCAACGTGGGATATTTTCAGAAAAAAGGGGTGGTACACAGAATTCCAGCATCTTGCATTGCGAAATGGGTTTTTTCATATGGAGCTTGAATTCCCTATCCTTCTCACCAATGCTTATGATTTTATCTTTATTCAACCTGCCTTGAATTACAGTTGGGAAGATGAAATTCCTGTGGGAGAGGCGACCAAGGCATTCATCAAGAAAGGAATGCCTTTTTTGAAGCAAGACGGAAAGTTTGTTGTACTCCTTGATGATGAGGAGGAAGTACTCCTCTCAGATCTTCAGAAGTCCAAGAAATATGCAGTAAAAGCAAAGAAAAACCTCTTCATCCTCACAAAAAGAGACTTATAGCGCCTTTTCTTTCAAGGTGCTCTCGTCTTTACACAAAAAATATATACTGAACGAAACACATTATTTCAGATTTCTATCTCCATTCCGTCTTCGCCCAAAAGAAGTGGGGGGTGAAGTACACCCTTGTAGTTGTCCCAGTCAGGATAAAGATGTGAAAGGATAACCCTCCTGGGTTTTGCCTGATCTACAACCTTCTGCACCTCGGCAAGGTTGAGGTGACCAGGTGCCTTTCTCTCAGGGAATGAGCATTCAACAAAAAGAAGGTCTGCTCCCTCTGCAAGCCTTACAAGGTTATGGGTATAATCAGTATCTCCGGAGAAAACAACACTCTTGCCCTCTTCTATTCTCACACCGACACTCTCCTTGCAGTGCTCCATATGAGAAGTTGTTATAACAATGCCGCTTTTTTTCAGTACTCCTCCTTGTAACTCATGAGGAAAAAGTTCGTACGATTTCGGCAAAAGCCAGGGATAGATGGTAAGAAGACCCCTGTAAAAATCTTGAAACCCTTCACCACCTATGATTGCTAGTTCTTTTGTTCTTGGCACAACATCATAATTCGATGCGAAAAGAAAAGTGGAAAGATCAGCTGAATGGTCCACATGAAAATGGGTTAGGACTATTATATCGATGTCCCTCGTCGTGTAACCATATTCAAGCAGCCTCCTCACAACAGATGGCCCTACATCGACCAGGACATTTAATTGCTCCGTCCGCACCAAATAAGAAGACGACAATCTCTGCAACGATGGTACGCAGGTCCCAGTGCCCAGTAGCTTAACTTTCATTTCGTGCCTCCCACATCAAAGATATTTAATTATTAGCGAGATTGTCGAGCGAGAAGGGGTGGCTCCACGGGCTTCTGCTCGTGGAGGGGGCGACGTGAGCCCCTGTACATGGTACGCAGGTCCCAGTGCCCAGTAGCTTAACTTTCATTTCGTGCCTCCCACATCATAGATATTTAATTATTAGCGAGATTGTCGAGCGAGAAGGGGTGGCTCCACGGGCTTCTGCTCGTGGAGGGGGCGACGTGAGCCCCTGTACATGGTACGCAGGTCCCAGTGCCCAGTAGCTTAACTTTCATTTCGTGCCTCCCACATCATAGATCATTCCCATTCTAGCAATATTCACAAATTAATATACCAGTCAACCGTTTCAACGAGGCCCTCATGGAGATCATAGTTTGGCTGCCATTTTAGTTCCTTTTTTGCTTTTGATGCATCGAGCGTGCTTACCTTAATATCCCCAGGCCTTGCCATATCTCTTTTTGGTTTGTCAAACCTATTTGGAATCGTCTTTCCCTTACTGCGTAATGCCCTGATAACCTCTGTATACAGATCGATGGTGTAGGTACCTGTTCCAGTCCCTATGTTGAAGATGCCAACTTTTTTGCTCTTGCTTGCATTGATACTGGCCCGGGCCACATCTTTTACATAGCAGTAGTCTCTAACCATACCCTTTCTCTCCTCTGGAAAATGATTCAGTGTTGGCTGCTGTCCTGCAAGAAGCTTCTCGGTAAATATAGCCACTACACCAGCCTCACCGTGAGGAATCTGTCGAGGACCAAAAACGTTACTGTAACGGAGTATTGTATAGTCCAGACCAAATTGACTGTGGTAGTACTGGATGTAACGTTCGCTTGAGAATTTGGAAATGGCATAGGGAGACGCTGGTACAGGCGGATATTCTTCATCAGTAGGCACTTTTGTTGCCTCTCCATATATGGCTCCGCCCGTTGACGAAAAGATAAACTGCTTAATGCCATTATCCTTAGAAAGGCCTAGCAGCCTCAGGGTTCCCTTAATATTGATCTCAGCATCGAGCAAGGGCTCCTGAACTGAAAGAGGAACTGAAATCTGTGCAGCATGGTGATTCACAATTTCAGGCTTTTCTACCTTAAACACCTTCTCCACTTCCTCATCGCAAATATCTACCTTATAAAATTTTGCTCTTTTGTTCTTGTTCTCCATTTTGCCTGTTGACAGATTATCTACAATGACAACCTCATATCCTTCGTTGACATAGGCATCAACAACATGAGAAGCAATAAAACCACACCCTCCAGTAACCAGAACTTTCATATTTCCTCCATTTAGATTCGAGCTCTTTATACCATAATCGCCGTTTTCAGTTAAACAATAAAGTGATTGGGCTCGCGCTGCCCCAATGCACAGCCCTTCAGTCAAATTCCTATTGACAATCGCAGCATTATATCTTATATCAAAACACATCGGCGGTGTAGCTCAGACGGTTAGAGCATGCGGCTCATATCCGCAGTGTCCGGGGTTCAACTCCCTGCACCGCCATTATTTTGTCTGTTGGTTTTACTTGCACAGTCTGGGGGATGAAGGTTCGCGGGTTCCAGGATTCAGGTTTCGATTCATGCCAATTTCATAGGCAAATATAATATATAAATTGGTAAGCGATTAAGTGCCATTGCCTGTCATTCTTTTCAATGTAAATTCCACACCGGAAGAATAGAAAAAGAGAAAACAACGAAAGGAGTATAAAGACATACCATGCAACATATACTGAATACAGAAAAAAAATTTTTTGCCATCCGGAGGCCCTTGGTTGTCTTCATGGCACTTACTGTTTTTGTTATTCTTGCCACGTGGAGCCCTGGCCTCTGGGCTGCCCAGGAAAGGTCACCCCGAAAGGCTGCACCTGCTCAGAGCACAGGCACTGCCGCTGCTCCTTCGAAAAGTTTGTTGATAAATGACGCCAACATCAATTCAGCTCTTAAACGAGCTGATGACATGATGAAAAAAGGAGAAGTCGACGGACCCCTTAAAATCCTGACAGGTGTTTATGACTATTCAAAAGACGTTTTATTAACTGTAAAATTTTTTCAGGGCCATTATGAGAAAATCGTGAATGACCCGACTACTTCACAAAGTGAAAAAGAAGAAATATACATCAAACTGAAACGGATGAACCAGTTGTTGCCCAAATATAACACTATCAGGGAAGTGACAACATACAATGTGGGTTATCTCTACGCAAAAAAAGGTGATACTGAGAAAGCACGTAAGTTTTTGACTGAGGTTCTAGAGCTGACCCCTTTTTCTACCAAGAAAGATTCCATATCCATGAAGGCAAAAACACTTCTCCTTGATATCTACGGGCTGGAAGGCGAATTCTAAGTGGAAGAAAAAAAGGCAATAGTCCAGGAAGTCATCAACATCCTGGGCATTGCACCTCTGATTAGCAGTGTTATAATTGAAAATGAAGATTCTCCCTGGAGTGAAAAGGCGCACATTAAATGGAAGAAAGACCACCTGGATGTTAAGGCATTTGTCTGGGATGACCCAACCTATCTCTACGGCCGAATTTATCGTCTTTTCCTCTATATAGTTGACGTTCTCAACCCTATCTTTGAATACAAACCGCGAATATCGCCCGATGAGCAACAAGAACCAACAGTTCGTGAAAGGTACAATCAGATATGGAGTATCTATGTGGATAGTCGTATGGAACGGCTGGAAATAGAAAACTTTTTCGACAAGACTTTGAGAAAAAACATTTTTATCGACTCAGAAAAAAACCTTTCATCGGCTGCCGCTAATACAATCTTCGATGCCCTGTGGGAGAAAGAATCATACACCTATCCAGAAATCATAGAATATGCGTATGACCTCAAAAAACTTAAATTAAAGACACCTATTGTGCCAGTAGACACCTTCAACAAGCACATAACAGATCTTCTGCATGGCTCGTCAGTGAGCAGACACCTTGAAAATATTCCATCTTCAGAATTCAGAGAAACGGTAAACGATATAATCAGTTTTGCAGCCTATCACTGTAAGGATGCTTTCATTCTATCGAAATATTACGGTATCTGCATATTGTATAATCGCCAGGTTTTTCTGGAATTGATACCTACAGGGAAAGATTCGCTCTATTTGACTGTATTTGATGGTCAGACAAACACCTTTTCAACCCTGACCGTTACAAAGGAAACCGATACGAGTTCAATACAAGAGCTTATCAAAGAAAAATACGCCTTGATAGCAAAACAGGATGAACGGCTGTAAACCGGTGGACCATAGAGCATGGGGCAAAGGGCAGAACCAGACAGGCTATTCGCGCCGAAGACGTTTCAGGGCAAGTCCAAAGCTATATTCATAAAGATGAAGACCTTTGCTCACTGCAGTGATTGTGCCGTCCCCGCACCCTATCTCCTGACACATATACTCTTTGAGAAGTTGAATAGCTGCAAGGTTTGAAGGAAATCCAGCCCACAAGTCCCAGCTCCGGAAGTAAAGCACAAAGTGTAGTTTATCCTCCATGAGGCGTGTGTCGATCAGCCTCAGACAAGGTGGATCATCAAGGGTAATGTCAGAAGGCATGCCAATCTCCATGATAGCCTGATTAGTGCCGAATTTCTGTTTCCGATAGATCCCTATGACCTCCTGAACAGGATTGATATCAAAGGAGTACTCCAGCCCCTTAATGCATACTTTTGGGTTTGTGAGCCTCTCGCCATAGGTATAAAGCTCGTTTTCAGCTTTTTTATCAGTCATAAGGTATTGCAAATATTCTTCCACATATTCCATACTTGTCGGTGAAGGTATTCCAAGTTCTGTTGGTATGTCCGGGATAAGTGGCTCGGTTCCTGGGTATTTTATATGCACCATCACCAGGTCAAATTCCCGCCGCTTGTTGCCCTCAAAAGAACCCTTATCGATCACATACTCATGTATACCCTCATTCTCGAATATTCGATAAATACACTGAAACCATGCATCAGGTAGATCGCGAGCTTCAATAAAAACCGGTCTCATTCAACCTCCTTGCCCAGGAATCATATTTTCTGAAACCATTACCGGAACCCGATTTATAGTGAATGAGTTTACCAAATAAATTGAAAAAGGGCACCAAAAAGATTACATTTAAAAGAGGAGGTAATTATGTTTGTAAAACAAATGCAAGTTGGTGGTTTTGCGGTTTTTGCCTATCTCGTTGCATGCAAGATAACGAATGAGGCTCTTGTCATTGACCCGGCAGCAGAAGAAGACAGAATATTCAAAGAAGCAGAAAGCAGGGGATACACCATAAAGTACATCGTCAATACCCATTCTCACATAGATCATATAATGGGAAACAGGCACATGAAAGAACTTACAGGTGCTGATATTATTATCCACGAGAAAGAGGCAGGCGCCCTCGTTCAGCAATCGCCCGATATGATGCTGATGTTCCATGCCAAACCATCTCCTCCAGCAGACATTACTGTCAGAGATGGAGATTTCATCACAATCGGAAAGACATCATTAAAGGTGCTCAATACCCCCGGGCACTCACCGGGAAGCATCTGTCTGTATCACAATGGAATGGTGTTTACCGGAGATACACTGTTTGTCGGCGGTGTTGGGAGGACTGATCTTGGAGGCGGTTCATTGCAACAACTCGTTTCTTCTATACGAAACAAGCTCTTCGTACTACCTGACGATACGATAGTCGCCCCAGGTCATAATTATGGTGATACACCCAAGAGCACAATAGGAAGAGAAAAGTTATACAATCCGTATGTTGGTGAAAGAGCTGTGTATTAAGAAGTTCTTTGCCCTGGCGATTGTCTCGGCTTTTCTTTTTATTTCATGCCAGACTGTAACTACTGCCCCGGCTATAATCAGGAAGGGCGATCCAAAAATCGCCCTTGTACTGGGGGGAGGCTCTGCCAAAGGTTTTGCCCATGTGGGAGTTATACGTGCCTTGGAGCAGGAAAAAATACCGATCCACATGATCGTGGGTACAAGTGTGGGCAGCCTTATCGGTGCCATTTATGCATCCAACCCTGACAGCTTCGAGCTTGAATGGAAAGCCTTCAAAATTGAAAGGAACGATGTACTCGATCCGTCACTTGTTTATTCAAAGTTTGGGCCTGTGCAGGGGGTACGGCTCGAGAACTTCGTTGACCAGACTGTAAAAACAAAAAGAATTGAGGATACAAGGATACCATTCTACCCAATTGCAACTGATCTCAACACAGGTGAAACCATTGTCCTTGAAAAAGGTTCTGTCGCAAAAGCAGTTCGGGCTTCCTCAGCTATACCGGGGATTTTCGTTCCCGTCACATTTGATAACAGGGTGCTCGTCGATGGAGGCGTTACAAACAACATTGCCTGCGATGTGGCAAAGAGCAAGGGTGCAGATATTGTAATTGCCGTGAATATCAGTAGAGACATAAGAGAAGCTAATATAAACTCTCTCATTGATATAGTCGGGCAATCAGCAGCAATCATGATGCATGAAGCGAGTAAAAACAAATTACAGCATGCTGACATAGTGATTGAGCCAAACACAAAAGGTGTTGGCATGTTTGACTTCACCCAGAAAAAATTTCTCATGGATGAAGGAATAAAAGCTGCAAAACAGGCTATACCAAAAATCAGAGACCTGATAGCACGGTACAAGTCCGGTACACCTTCTTAAGAAATATTCAGGCCAGAGTATTTTGAGTATATTGGCAGTCCGCACACGATAGGTGCCTTTTTGGTAAGAACCCCAGATAACCCAATCACTTCTCCGGAAAACTCTAATCTATAGCTCCTGCGTTTCCTGTCCAACTTTCAAACAAAGGCATTGCTGCCATGGACTTCCTATGCACTGTGGAATTTGATAAGATAGACCCAATGGGTAACACCGCCAACTTTGCGCACCAGCAGATCGCCCTTCTTCGCTCACAGACCATGAGGAATATTAATGTTACACCAAAGGGCACAGGATATGCCTTTGTGGATGTCATGCGTGACATGGGTGTGCTACCCCCAGTGATATGCCTCAGCAGATCCTGTGGAAGGTTCACAGCCTGCAGAAAAAGCCTGATGTAAACAGGGAATCGATTGACAGACATGCCTGATTATTTTTTTTGAGAAACAGGAAAGAGGCGACAGGACAGGCAGGAAAAACAGAAATAGAAACAAAGCCTGCCATGAGCTGCTTTTCCTATCCCTATCGTCCACCGCCTGTCGTCTATCGCATATCTCCTATCTCCTATAACCTTATCCTGTTGATCAGCACATCCTCAATACGCTCTTTTCCCAGAAGAACCATAATGAGCCGGTCAACCCCGATTGAGACACCGGTACAAGGTCCTTTGATGCCTTTCAAGGCATCTATGAACCCCCCATCAATTACAAAAGTCTGTTTTCCTGATGCTTTTCTTTCCAGATTATCCTGCTCAAACCGCTTCCTCTGCTCAGACACATCAAGGAGCTCGGAATAACCATTTGCTATTTCCAGGCCCTTTATGTAAAGTTCAAACCGCTCTACCCTGTTTTCATCCTTTCTTTTTGCCATCGTTGACACGGACAGTGGCCAGTTCATGATAAAATAAGGAACATCCTGAGGTATTTTGGGCTCAACTTCTTGGATGAAGAGCTTAAAAAAAAGGTCATTCCATGCATCTCTTTCATCAATGCCTGGAAAACCAAGTGATTCCATGGATGCAAACAATTCATCCCGTGTGAGCCCAAAGGGATTGATACGTGTCATTGCCATGAAAAGTTCAGACAGTTCATATATCTTCCAGGGCCGCGCGAAAACTTCCCTGTTGTCTATGGTAAGCATGCCGGCAACACAGGATATGAGTTCCTCCACTTCTTCCATTGCATCAAGGTATGTTCCCTCCCTATACCACTCGAGCATGGTGAATTCCGTATTATGAATATCTGCCTGCTCTTCAACTCTATAAACCTTGCATATCTGAAATATTCTCTTGTGCCCGTGCAGAAGTATTTTCTTCATCCCCATTTCCGGTGAGGTGTGAAGGAAGAATGGTCCCCTGTCATCAATAAAGACTTTCAGGGCCTCAATGTTCGGATCAGGGGCAACGGTCGTCATTAAATTCGGGGTTTCAACCTCCAGATAATTCCTTTCGTAGAAAAAGTCTCTCAATGCCTTGATCAATTTGTGACGGAACTGGAGTAAAGCAAGCTGAGGGTTTAGGGTTGACTGTTGGGATTTGTTGCACATCATTAGACCTCGGATATGAGTGTTATATTACCCCCTTTTTTATATCATACAATGCTTTCTCGTGTAACAAGTCTGTTTTATCCTAAAATTGATTGACTGCCCTGATAGTTCGGGTAGAATATACAGATATACGCAGGGAAAGAAAAATAAACGCATAATGCCGGGGGTATGTGAATGGTTAAACGTCAGTTATTTTGGTCTCTTCTCTTTGCTTTGTTCTCTATCGCCTGTTGGACTGTTATTGCTGATGCTGCAACCATAGAGTTTTTTTCTCCGGAAGGAACCGCCAAAAAAGTAGACCAGGTAAAGGTTCGATTTTCCGATCAAATGGTGGCCTTTGGTGATCCCCAACTTACAGGCCCCTTTGATATCAGCTGTTCTGAAAAGGGCACAGGGCGATGGATAGACGGCAAGAACTGGTCCTATGATTTCGATAGAGATCTCCCTTCTGGTGTTTCCTGTGTTTTCAGGTTGAAAAAAGGGCTCAAGTCACTTGCAGGCAAGTCTATTGTCGGCCAGACAAGCTTTCGATTCAACACAGGGGGCCCATCCGTCATTACAGCTCAGCCGTACGAGGGTGACGAATACATTGATGAACAGCAACGGTTTGTCTTCTTCCTCGATGGTGATCCTGACGATACATCGCTTACACAAAACGTCTACTGTTCCATCGAAGGGATCAAAGAAAGGGTTGGCATTCGACTTTTGACCGGTTCTGAAAAAAATGACTTTCTTAAATCCATTGGTCATGACAAGGATCAAGCACCTGTTACAGTGTTTGATTGCAGACAACAGTTCCCTCCACACGCACGAATCGACATAATTTGGGGCAAAGGTGTTAAATCAAAGACCGGCATTGCCACGACAAAAGATCAAAAGATTTCCTACAAGACCCGCACTCCGTTTTCTGTGACCTTCCGCTGCATGAAAGAAGATCCAAAAGCAAACTGTATGCCCCTCTCCCCCATGAACCTCGAATTTTCCTCTCCTGTTCCGTGGAACTTTGTCAGGGACATTACTCTCAAAAACGAGAAGGGACAGCAGTGGAAACCATCAAAAATAGAGTATTCTCATGCAATTGCATACCTTGTTTCTTCGGCAAAAAAGCCTGAAACAGATGAAAAAAGAAAGGATCTTACAGTCCAATCCATTTCCTTTGAAGGCCCATTCCCTGAAAATACGCCATTTACAATAGACATCCCCAGAGGGCTCAAGGACGACACAGGGAGACGACTTACGAACGAAAAGAAATTTCCTCTCAAGGTGATGACCCACAGCTATCCTCCATTAGCAAAATTTTCAGGGCATTTCGGTATTATTGAACATACAGATGAAACATCCCTGCCTGTGACAGTAAGGAATATTGAAGAGACAATTCAGGCATGGGCATATCAGACCGGTCTCCCGGAAAAGGGAGCAACAGATCAGTCTAAAACAGGTCATGGGAAATATCTGAACTTGACACAGGAGGTAAAGGGGAAAGTCAGAGACCTTGGGGCAGACAACGAAGAGGTTATAATTGAATGGCTGAAACGTCTTCGCTTCACAGACAGGAGGGAGTCTGTACTTAAGGGCACAGGGCAGGAGACTACATTCACTGTTCCAAAACCTGGACCCTCAAAAGAGTTTGAGGTGATCGGCATTCCTCTTAAGGATAAAGGTTTTTATGTTGTTGAGCTTGAGAGCAAGCTCCTTGGTGAACGGCTTCTCGGGAAACCCCAACCAATCCATATACCCACGTCAGTATTGGTTTCTAACATGGTTGCCCATTTCAAATGGGGAAGGGAATCATCTTTAGTATGGGTAACTTCCCTTGATAAGGCCCAACCAGTTGACGCTGCTCATGTGACACTGAGGGATTGTTCTGGAAATGTCATCTGGCGAGGGAAAACAGATAGAGATGGCATTGCAAAGATTGGTAGGGCCTTGCCGTCAAAGGACAAACTCACCAAATGCCCCGTGGAAAGAAGAGATAACCAGGATAACTGGACCAATTTTGAAGATTCCCAGCTTTTGAGTGGTATCACTTCAAGCATATTCGTGTTTGCGAGTAAAGGCAACGATTTGACCTTTACCCATTCAAGCTGGACCGGAGGTATAGATCCCTGGAGATTCAATCTGCCTACAAGATACGATAATGGTGATAAAGGAAACACAATTACCCATACGGTTTTTGATCGACAGCTTTTTCGGTCCGGCGAAACAGTAAATATGAAGCATTTTATCCGGGAGCAGGACATGACACATGGCATCACCTTTCCCACAGGAAAAGAGCTCCCTGACATGCTGATCATCCAGCATGTGGGTACTGATCAGGAATACTCATTTCCGTTGCAGTGGACAGCAAGGGGAACAGCAGAAACAACATGGAAAATCCCAGAGAACGCAAAACTGGGAACTTACCGGACATTCTTGCTCCAAAAAGGGGATAAAAGTGTACGCCGAAAGGTAGTATGGAATACAGGCTCCTTTGAGGTGCAGGAGTTCCGTATTCCTCTGATGCGAGCTTCTGTCAAGGGTCCAAAAGAACCTGTGATTAATGCGAAAGATGTTGACGTGGATATTTCACTCACCTATCTCTCTGGGGGAGGTGCTTCGTTCGCACCGGTAAAGCTCAGATCAGAGATCCGGCCACGCTTCATAAACTTCGAGGACTACAGCGAATATATGTTCTCAAACGGATACGCAAAAAAAAGTCTGACAAAACCTTTGCCCGCCCATGAAGAAGATGGTCCTCAAGAAGATTCTTTTGTTTCCCCGGGGAGAAACGGTCGCAGTGATGGTCAGGAGATAAAATTGAAGACACATGACCTTACACTCGATGCTACAGGTTCTGCCCGGTTAAATCTGTCGGATCTTCCTGAAATTGATACACCACGGGACATTCTTTCCGAACTGGAATTCAAGGACCCTAACGGGGAGACGCAAACCGTCTCATCCCGTATTGGTCTCTACCCTTCCCGGATACACGCCGGGATTACTATTGTTAAGTCAGGCCGCATTGAAGACCCTCTTGTTTACAAAGTCATAGCCGTTGATCTAAAAGGAAAACCCGTGCCGGGCGCCGAAACAGTTGTTTCCCTTCTTAAGAAAAACATTTACACCCACCGGCGCCGTGTGGCTGGTGGATTCTACTCTTATAAAAGCACAACGGAGCTTGTTGAAGCTGGTTTCCATTGTCAGGGAAAGACAGATGCACAGGGCATCCTCACCTGTGAGGGCAAACCGCCTGTGGAAGGAGAAATTATCCTCCAGGCTGAAGTCCGCGACAGTGCTGGCAATATCTCTACTGCCTACACAGAGACTTCCATCTACGGCAGGGAAGACAGATGGTTCGAGATGGGCGATGATGACCGCATTGATCTCGTCCCTGAGAAAAAACAATATGAACCAGGAGAAAAGGCACGCTTTCAGGTAAAAATGCCTTTTAGGGAAGCCACAGCTCTCATTACCATTGAGCGGGAGGGTGTCATTGACACCAGTATCCAACGATTAACCCGAAACAACCCCGTGATAGAGGTTCCTGTAAAAAATTCCTACGCACCAAACATATTCATATCGGCATTTATAGTCAGGGGCAGAGTGGCAGATGCAAAACCATCGGCAATGTTCGATCCTGGTAAGCCTGCATACAAGATGGGTATCACAGAGCTTCGCGTAGGCTGGCAGAAACACGAACTCAAAGTGAATATTACTACTGATAAGAAAACATACCCGGTCAGACAGGTTGTTGATGTAAAAATCAAGGTCACCACTGCTTTTGGGAAATCTCCACCAGAGGCAGGCGAAGTGACAATTGCCGCAGTTGACGAAGGCCTCCTTGAACTCAAGGGTAATGAGAGCTGGAAGTTACTCGAAGCTATGATGGCACGAAGACCATACGAGATCAACACCTCCACTGCCCAGATGATGGTGGTTGGGAAACGTCATTTTGGCCGTAAATCCCTCTCCTATGGCGGCGGAGGCGGCAAGCAGACAACACGCGAACTTTTTGATACACTCCTTTTGTGGAAATCGTCAGTTCCTCTCAACGATAACGGCGAAGCAACAGTAAAGATCCCTCTCAACGACTCCCTAACATCCTTCAGGATCGTTGCCATAGCATCAGCAGGTGCATCCTTTTTTGGAACAGGCTCTGCCACGGTTAATACTACCCAAGACCTGATGGTCATTTCAGGCATCCCACCCTTAGCTCGGGAAGGGGATCGCTTCTTTGCCCGATTTACCATAAGAAACACATCGGACCGTCTTATGGACATAAGGGCATTACTTTCCACTACAGACCGGAAAGAGAGAAAAGATCTCAAACCGCTTGATATGAAATTGCCTGCAGGTGAATCGAGGGAGATTGGTTGGGATGTAACAGTTCCTGCAGGTACAGAGAAACTTCTCTATGAAGCCAGGGCTATGGATAAAATAGAGAATGTAACCGATACTGTGAAAATCACCCAGAAGGTCGCCCCTACAGTACCCCTCAGAACATTCCAGGCAACATTGGCACAACTGAAAGAACAGTACAGGATTGCTGTCCAGTTTCCACCTGATGCTGTCCCTTCGAGGGGCGGCATCAGGGTATCAATAAAACCTAAGCTTGCTGAGGGGTTAGGCAGTGTGACAGAATACATGAAAGACTACCCCTATACATGTTTTGAACAGAAGGTATCCAGGGCAATCGCGCTGCGTGATAAGAAAATTTGGGGCAGCCTTATGAACGACCTCCCCTCTTACCTTGATCAGGACGGGTTGATAAAATACTTCCCTGTCCGTTTCATTTCGGGGACTGATACACTCACTGCTTACATCCTCTCTATTGCCCATGAGGCCGGCTACCAGATACCAAAAATACCGAAAGAAAAAATGTTGGAAGGGCTTAAGGGTTTTGTACAGGGGCGTGTGGTTAGATGGTCAAACCTTCCTACTGCTGATCTTTCTATACGGAAACTATCAGCTTTGGAAGCACTTTCACGGTACGATGAGGCCCAGGCAAACCTGCTTGAGTCGGTGACTATCGAACCGGATCTATGGCCCACTTCCGCAGTCATTGACTGGATCGGCATTCTCTCCAGGGTAACCGATATTCCTGATAGGTTGGGTAAAATGAAAAAGGCGCAATCCATACTCCGGTCCCGTCTCATCCTCCAGGGAACGGCGATGAATTTCTCAACAGAACGATCAGACTATTGCTGGTGGCTTATGGTATCTACCGATACCAATGCTATCAAAACCCTGCTTACTGCCCTTCAGTTTGATAGTTGGAATGTAGATAGTCCAGGTATTGCTCGCGGTGTTGTGGGCCGTCTCAGGCATGGTCGCTGGAATACAACAGTAGCCAATGCCTGGGGTATTATTGCTATGGACAAGTTCTCAAAGAAATTTGAATCTCTCCCTGTAGGGGGTATAACCTGGTCGACACTTGTTAACAAAACCGTTGCAACAGATTGGGTCAAGACCCCGAATGGCAATGAGTCATTCTTTTCCTGGCCCCAAAAGAATGAAGAAATCTTCATTAAACATGAGGGAACCGGAAAACCATGGGTCACCATTCAGTCTATAGCTG
The DNA here is from genome assembly GCA_002067585.1 of Syntrophorhabdus sp. PtaB.Bin027. Classification (GTDB taxonomy): domain Bacteria; phylum Desulfobacterota; class Syntrophorhabdia; order Syntrophorhabdales; family Syntrophorhabdaceae; genus Syntrophorhabdus. Next base: position 3,293 of record MVQO01000163.1, on the reverse strand, counting down.
CGATTCCATTGAAAGAATCTCTTGCCTCAGGTTTTAAGATAAAAAAAACTATTACCCCCATTGAACAGAAAGCAGCCGGGAAGTGGACAAGGGGAGACGTGGTACGGGTGAACCTGGAGATTGATTCACAAAGCGACATGACATGGGTCGTGGTGAACGATCCGATCCCAGCGGGTTCAACCATACTGGGAGGTGGTCTCGGAAGAGATTCATCCATATTGACAAAACAAGAAACAGGGAAAGGACTGGTACAGGAGGTTTTCCGTGAACGATCGTTCGAATCCATGAGAGCCTATTTCGAGTATATTGCCAGAGGAAAGTTTACCATAGAATATACAATGCGACTCAACAATGAAGGCGCGTTCAATCTCCCCCAGACGAGGGTAGAGGCGCTCTATCAGCCTGAAATGTTTGGAGAGCTTCCAAATGCAAAAATGGTGGTTCACCCACAATAACAGAAGTATAAGAAGAAAATCTACTATTAAGATGAGGATTGTCCTGGCTGCCCTCGTCCTTATTATTGCACCGGGCCTGCTGTGGGTTCTCATCGACATTTACAGAAGCGCCAACGGCAGACCATGTGCAAGCTTTGAAGAGATAAAACAAAAGTACGCGGTATCAGACGCTGCACTTCTGGACCGTAATGGAGAAGTGATCCACACCCTGCGGGTAGATGTCCATGGGAGGCGACTCGACTGGACAGATCTCGGTCAGGTATCTCCCTCCATGGTTCGGGCCACTTTACGTGTTGAGGACAAAAGGTTTTACAGTCACGGCGGAATAGACTGGCTTGCCCTTGTTTCAGCTACATTCAGCAACCTGACACATAAGAACTTGCGAGGGGCCAGCACAATCACCATGCAGCTCACCTCCATCCTTGACAGGAAGCTCAGGCCCCGCAATGGAAGCAGAAGAGGGATTTTGCAAAAATGGAACCAGTTAAAGGCTGCTGTGTCTTTAGACAATCACTGGACCAAGGATCAAATCCTTGAAGCGTATCTGAACCTCATCACCTACCGCGGTGAACTCTCAGGAATCTGTGCTGCCTCGCGAGGCCTTTTCAACAAAGAACCGAGTGGTTTGGATGAGGCAGAATCACTTATTCTGGCCTCACTCATCACATCCCCCAATGCTTCAGTAGAGGAAGTTGCAAAGCGTGCATGCCGCTTTGCCTCGCCCGTTTCCCGCAACAGTATCCGGGACATGGCGTATAAAACCCTTGGTCGGACCTACCACATACGCAGGGATGCCTCTATTGCACCCCATGTAGCCAGATTACTCCTGACGAACGGGAAAAAGGAGAGCAAATGCACCCTGGACGGCAACCTGCAACGATACGTGCACGCTTCCTTGAACGAGGCTGTGCGTTTTCTTGAAAATCAAAATGTTTCTGATGGAACAGCATTGGTGGTAGAAAATAAAACAGGGGACATACTTGCATATGTCGGCAATAGCGGAACATCCCCTACAACCCTGTATGTAGACGGTATTACAGCGTACCGCCAGGCAGGGTCAACTTTAAAACCCTTTCTGTATGAACTTGCCCTCGAGAAAAAACTACTTACACCGTCTTCAATTCTTGAAGATTCTCCCCTCGAAATAGTCACCCCTACAGGTCTTTACGTGCCCCACAATTACGACAACATCTTCAGAGGGCCTGTAAGTGTTCGCACAGCTCTTTCTTCATCAATGAATATCCCAGCCGTGAGAGTCCTTGGCCTCGTTGGCGTTACAGATTTTGTGGAACGCTTGCAGGAACTTGGTTTTAAGGGCATTTCTCAGGCACCCGAATTCTACGGATACTCGATAGCCCTGGGCTCAGCAGACATAACCCTCTATGAACTTGTCAATGCTTATCGGACCCTCGCCAATAATGGAAGATTCAGCAATATGAGGCTGGTATTTGATGGGAACCGGCATCACGCACAAAATATTCTTGACAAAAAAGCAACTTTTCTTATCTCCCACATCCTTTCAGACAGACAGGCTCGAAGCACCACCTTCGGCCTTGAAAACCACCTGTCAACACGTTTCTGGACAGCCGTTAAAACAGGGACCAGCAAGGATATGCGCGACAACTGGTGTGTTGGTTATTCTGACAGGTACACAGTCGGTGTCTGGATTGGTAACTTCTCAGGAGAGCCTATGAGGAACGTCACAGGCATCACAGGAGCCGCACCTGTTTGGTTGGGCATCATGAATTATCTTCATCGCGGTTTTGCCTCAAAACCACCTCAACCCCCAGGGGGAGTACAATCGGCCCAACTCACTTTTGAAGATTCTATTGAACCGCCACGAACAGAATGGTTTATAGCAGGTACCGAACCTGCCGGCATGGTATTGGTCAACAGAGTTCACGCGAAGCCACGAATCACCTACCCTACCCAGGAAACGCTGATTGCCATTGACCCTGAAATACCTCAAGATCTTCAGCGTGTTCCCTTCAGATTCGAACCACAATCTCGTCGCTTCACGTGGACATTAAACAAAGAGAAAATCGGGACCAATGACTCCGTCTACCTATGGACACCAAAACTGGGCGTCCACAAACTCGCCATTACTGATGAAAACGGCCACATCCTCGATTCCGTTACGTTCCTCGTTCGGTAAAAATCATGTGGATACGGATCAAGTATTAACGTTTCTTCGATGTTGACGTCCCTGGCCTACCCGGTGTTGTCTTTCCCTTTTGCCAGGCTGTAAGACGGATCGAGTCTGCTATTTGGACAAATTTCTCTGCAAGCTGTTGTAATCGTTGGCAGGGCTTGTGAACGCTGCCATGAACATTTGTCCTTCTCTTGCGGTAATCAGCATCAGGCTCCTTTCCATCTCGCCGTCACGGCCTGTTGAGCTTTCAATTAATACAGATTCAGGTGGAAAACCACCAAGTTTTGCCGCCTCTCGTAGGATGACACGTAACCCAGGATTATCGCTTTGATAGAAGCGGATTGTCTGGTCTGCAGCATCCCTGGCGTTTTGGAAATTCGTTTTCCGATAACCGGCTGCAAAGCCAAGAAGGACATACACATTCGTGCCATCGGCATCCCTAGTCACACGTTTACCATCCGCCGCTGCGAAGTAACTCATGCCGGATGGAAATGTGCCCATGCTCCAGTTGGCTGGGATGTCAAGTATGGAACCTATGCCTTCCTGAGTCTTCATACTCGAACTGGGAGCTGTCAATGATGCCGTCAAACCAAGAAACATAACTGTGCTTACTGCGATAGAAACAAGTATTGTAATGAGAAATAGTTTTGTTTTCATAATAGAGCATAAATGTCACACGAAAATCA
>MVQO01000162.1 GCA_002067585.1 Syntrophorhabdus sp. PtaB.Bin027 | reverse complement strand
CATATCAATCCAAACAAAATCATTAGAAATAAGGAGGCTTTTCAATGACCAAGAAAAATCAAAACAAACGCGTTACCTTTCAGTACTACGCTCCAGAAGCCAGGCAAGTATATCTTGCAGGTAGTTTCAACGAGTGGGATTCAGGTGCACGGGCGCTCAAGCAGCAACAAGATGGCAACTGGAAGGCCATCATGTACCTGAAACCGGGAGTATACGAATACCGTTTCATCGTAGATGGCAAATGGCAGAATGACCCCCTGTGCAGTGAACTGTGTGGAAATGGATTTGGAGGTGAAAACAACATTCTGAGGGTCTAACGTACTTGTTCGATAGCCTCACAAACCACCAGAAGCAGTACAGAAAGTTGCATACCAGCCAATGAGCTGTTGTTGAATAAAGGAGGACAGAGTGTCTCATAATTTTCAACATAACCGAGTTGGAGGGAATGGTGTAAATATCTTCATGACACATACCAGTGGATATGCCCGGATGGTTAAACAGTGGGTAAAGGGTTCAGCAAAAGCATTCAACAGGGATGAAATCACATGGCCTACTGATGAGAGGTTCGCACACCTATACCATGCCACACATAACATTGCCCTTGCCTTTGGCCATGTTCTCAGGTTAATGGCTCACCATATCAGCGCGTTGGAACACCAACAAAACCTTCGCACAGCGGATCGGGAGCATATTAAGATTATTCGTCGTCATTGTTCGGCTGGGGTAAACCTCGCGTACAAGCTCATGTTGTTCAGTGGCAGCATCCCTATAAAACCTGAACCGATGGACCTTAATGATGTGGTAAGAAATATTGATTCCGTAATTTCCACAATATTAAAGAGCAGTGCGAACATCGAGTTTGACCTCTCAGACGAGAATCTTTCTGTAATGGGGGACGAAAGGCTTCTCAAAGAGGTTCTTGCAAGCCTGATATTAAATGCCAATGATGCTACATACCGTAATGGAGGGACAATCGCCGTGGCAACAAGAAGGGTCAAGCGGGAATATCGCATAATGGATCGGGATAAAAGAGTGTTTATAGGATCCTGCGCCCTCCTGAGCGTTGTCGACTCAGGACCTGGAATAGAAACATCAATACAAAATCAGATATATGAGCCTTTTTTTACAACCAGACAATCAGGTGAAAAAATGGGCCTCGGCCTTTCCATAACCCAGTCAATTGTCAGGGCACACCGTGGTTGTCTCAATATCTTATCAAGGAAGGGGGAAGGAACAATGGTGCGGATATACCTGCCTCTCATACCCTCTCATCCAGAAGATGGAAACACAGAAGCTGCTTGATACAGTGCCGTTGTCTTAAAAGAAGGTATAATTATTCATCCGGCAATCATATATCTGAATGTTCCCACCTCTCATAGAGTAACCCCACGGCTGTAGAGATATTTTTCCATCACGATGGCATCGATGTTCACATCCTTAGCATGTTTTATTGTTATTCTGAACAATCTTTAACATCAAGAAGAAGTGACTCGCCACCCTGAACAACCTCTTTGAGCTTAAGGGTGCTATTCCCTGCCTTGATACGGTGACTGCTATAATCAATGCTTCTCAGCCTCACTTTTCCCACTTTTCGATGCAACATCACCTTGCCTGTAGAATCAGGCTCAAGACCATAATACCGAAAAACATCTTCAGAAGGGCTTTCTACCATTACTATATAAAGACCTTCCTGGGGCTCATACACAAGAGTCTCCCAAACAGGCGCGAGATAAATCGAGTTTACAAACTCAATGATGATTGGTTCGCGAGGGTTCACTGGCAGGCGTGCCACCACTCTCCCAGACTCTGCATCCGATACCACAAGGCATGAAGTCCGCCAGGCTGAACATCCATCAAGCAATGGAATCAAACAGAGAATCATGATAAACGCCCAGTTGTACATTATGCCCATAGCTTTTTTTGAGAGAATACATCCCGTCAGGAACCCGTGTCAAGAGTGAAATGGCATGAATTTCTTTAGATTTTTTCGTTGACAACCAGAGGATGCTTCCGCTAAGATGGGGTATCCAAAACCAGTGAGGAGGAATCATGGGGAAGATCAGGGAGATACCACTCGCGGCATTAAAACTAAATGAGTTTATCAAGAATAAAGTTAAGGAGATTGCAGAGGAAGTGAAAGACGGGATCGCGATCAATGCCCTGTCCGGTGGTGTTGATTCCTCGGTTGTCACATTGCTGGGTTTCAAGGCCCTTGGCGGACAATTGAAAACATATTTTATTGATACCGGACTTATGCGTCATCAGGAACCTCAATATGTAGTCTCGATATTTAAAAGCCTGGGGGTACCTGTGGAACTCATCAACGCAAAGAAACAATTTTTCAACGCCCTTAAGGGGATTGAAGATCCTGAAAAAAAACGGAATGCAGTCACCCACGTTTTCTATAAAGAAGTTTTTGGCGATCTAGTGAAAAAAAGTGGAGCAAAATACCTGCTTCAGGGGACTAATTACACTGATGTTGAGGAAACAGTTGCAGGAATTAAGAGACAGCACAATATCCTCACCCAGCTTGGTATAGACACGAAGAAAGCATATGGCTACCATGTCATCGAACCGGTGATAGAACTCCGAAAAACAGCAATCAGAAAAGTAGGGAGAGCGCTGGGCTTACCAAAAGAGCTGTATGGAAGGCCACCCTTTCCAGGTCCTGCTCTTTCAGCACGGGTGATCGGCGAGGTAACGCCACAACGGGTGGAGATTGTCCGTAAAGCCACGAGGATTGTTGAGGAAGAATTAGGCAAGACATCTGCTTTCCAATATCTGGCCATCCTTCATCAGGACAGGGTAACCGGCATGCGCAATGGCAAACGTGATTTTGGTCTTCAGATCGAAGTACGGTGCTGGGATAGCAAGGATGCACGCGAAGGAACTCCCACAAGACTTCCCTTTGACACTTTACTGAAACTTGGGGATAGGATAACCGGTGAAGTACCCGGCGTTGTGAGCGTCACCTATAATATAACGAGGAAACCACCGTCAACAATAGAAGCCATATAGGGAATCAAGGATAATACTAAAAAATAAAATGGTGGCTCCCATATCTTGGGAGCCACCACATCCACGCTGTTACAATACTTTGTGAAAACTACTTCTTTGCCGGGGCTGGCGCTGCTGGCTTCGCCTCGGTTTTTGCAGGCTCCGCCTTTTTTGCATCTGCCTTCTTTCCGGCGTCTTTCACTTCAACATTTACAGCCTTCATGGTATAATGGATGGTAACCTTGGCACCTACCTTCAGCTCACCTGCTACTTTTGTGGCTGCATCCTTTGCTATTTCCCATTTTTCTTTGCCCTTCTGAACAACGATGATATCATCCTTGATCTCCAGTACCGGGCCTGTTACTTGATATGTTTTCGGTCCTGCTGCAAAAGAAAATGATACAAACACCATAACTGCAACCATTGACAACAAAATCTTTTTCATAAGCACTTCCCTCCTTTTTACTTGTTGAGCCATACGGCTTCGATAGCTCAATTCAGAATATTTATTTACTTAACTACAATGTAGTCTTTGATCTTGCTGAAGGTACCTTCCTTAATACCCTTGACCTTCATGACGTCCTCCGGTACTTTGTATGGCCTTCCATCGATAATTGCCTGAGCTTTAACTGGTCCCACATCGGGCAGGGCTTCAAGTTCTTCCTTTGTTGCGGTATTGATGTTGATCTTTTGCCCAGGAGCAAGTTTCGAAGGTACCCTTGCCTTTTCCCTGGCATGAGCTTTTGTAGACACCTTGACTTTCTCAGCCGGTGCCTTCACCGGAGCTTCCTTTGCCGCTTCTTTTACTGCCACTGGTGGAGCAGCAGGTTTAGCAGGGGTCGCCTGTTTTGAATCTGATACAGCTTTGGCCGGAACACCTGGCTTTGTCTCCACTGCCGTCGGCGCTGCTGCAGGGGCAGCACCCACCTTTACATAAGGCTTCATCGATTCAATGGTTTTATCAGGAATTTTAGCCTTTTTCAGATCATCTATTGATTTGTATGGACGACCGGCTATGATTTTCTTGGCCGTAGCAGGGCCTACACCCTTGATTTCCTCAAGTTCTTTTTCTGATGCAGTATTTATGTCTATGAGTGTTTTCGAAACCTGAGCACAAGCCTCTGTAATACCAAGAAAAAATACAAGGCCAATGATACCGGCAAAGAAAATCAATAAATGCATTCTTCTGGTCCTGCTCTTCATTGCACACTTCTTTACCTTAGGTTTTTTATTTCATGATTTCTTATCTTTTTTACCATTAAATTTGAAAAGACTGTATCAGAGTCATTTTACCTTGTCAATCACAATAATTTCTTTGATAATACTTTCTAAAACTCAAATAAGGTCATACCTGACAA
>MVQO01000161.1 GCA_002067585.1 Syntrophorhabdus sp. PtaB.Bin027 | reverse complement strand
TCTGGCAGCGGATCTGGGGCTGGACCTTTTGCGGCCCAGGCCCAGGGATTGCACCCTGATTCAGGGGGATACTGTCCGGCGCATTCTGACCGGGGTGATTCCCGGAGAGCTGATATCGGTTAACGGAACGGTCATCGGCAGGGCGGCAAAACCAGAGGTGGAGATCAAGGCCAAAGGGGGAAAGATAATTGACCTGAAAGGAGCCGAGCCGAAAATGCACGGCCTGGAAAAGCTGCATCGGGTAGATCTGGAAAAGGCTATCATCCGCAGCGGATCCATCCGGCGGAGCACTGCCAGGGCAAGGATAGGAGAGAATCGGGGTGAGGGTGCAGCATTCATAGACCACTGTGCAGAAGATGCCTTTGAGGCGGCAGGAGGAGCAGCCGTGGCCCTCACTGTGGGTGATGATACCACGGCCATTGCCGGGGATATTCTCGCCAGGCTGGGAATTCCTGTGGTCGGTATTGTGGATGGAGACCTCGACCACCTTGCCCAGAGCCTGACCATCCTGCCGGGGAGCATCATCATCAGGGTTCGGCCGGGCTATGATGATATCGTGGGAAGGCGTGTGCGGGACGAGGTATTCGAGGGGAAGGAGAGGGCCGATATTAATGCTCATGATCTAGCGGAGAGGGTGAAAGAATTGGCAGGCGAGCATCTCATTCGAGAGGAGCATCCGTGAGCGCCAAGGTGTTGATCCTTAAAATGGATAACCCGCAGCTATCTGCTGCATCTCCTGGCCTTTTTATCCATTTCCTCTAAATAATCAAATGCATAGCTTCTGACTTCCCTTTCGTCGCAATCCCCAGATCCTGCATATTTATCAATTAGGTATAGCAACTCCTCTCGGCAGTCATTCTCAGCCAGATTTTTGAGAGCCCGACGGCGAACTGACCTTTTATCGCGATCTGCAGAATTTGCATATTTCTCAACTAGTCTTAAGTAGTCGTCCCCAACGCTCATATCTACACCTTAATCCTCAATGCAATGCGCGCAGATAAATCTTCCTCCAAATGATACACAGTGATCGGTATTGCACAAGGTATTTTTCAATAGGAAAAGCTTTTATTCACTTATCTTATTGGGAGTAACCATGGAAGTTGTATTAACGATAATTGAACAAGACTTGAAAGTTGCTAAAAAAGCAGTTGAAGATGAAGATTTTAATCTCGTTAATATTATTGGAAATAGAATTATGACTGACCTCCAAACCTTTAATAAAAACGACATAATGCTTCTTGGGTGGTTTGTTAAAGAATTAGGTGGGGAATTGCTATCCCTCAAACAAAAGAAAAACGATAAATTGGATGATGCCAAAGAATATGCTAAGGCCTATTTAAATGATTTAGAATTTGAAGTTGCTAACGGGGTTGTTGAATCGAAAGTTTATTGGGAGAAATTCTTTGATATAGAAAATAAACTAAAAAAGAATTTTTTGTCTGACCAGGAGATAGGTATTTATGATGACCAAGTAGAATTTTCTAAACATTTTGCAATAAAGATGCTTGAATTATTCTACAATCATAAAAATATGTTATTAGTCGAAAATAATACTTTATCTATAACTACTGCTAATGAATTGAGTAGAAACTTTAATGAACACAATGGCATAGAAGCGTTAATTATCTATTTGGTTTTGCGGGCGTTCGATAATTATTATAGGTATTTGTATTATGAAAAATTCTTTATCAAAGATGAAGACGCAATTAGGTGCACCGAAATTAAATTAAACGAATATGTGGAAAATATATACAAATTGAGATATCTTTTAGAAAGTAGTGATATAAATAGCTTATATAACGAATCAAATACGATTATAGGGCGATTAGGCGCAGATTATAGGTTATATTTTCTTATATATTATGATTATTCAAGAATCTATGCACAAGAAGAAGTGAAAGAAGAAAGAATTGAACTTTCTCAAGAAACTAAACAAAAATTAGGCGATGCCATAATGCAATCATTGAAAAAAACATCATGAAATGAACCAAGATTTCTAAAGGAATACTAATGACTGATCCCTTAGAAAATGTCTTTCAAATAATTAAATCAAGTCTTCCAGATGCTTCAGATGAGCAAATAAGAGATGCATTCATATCAAATAGTGGAGAGATCGCCCTAAATATAATAAAAAACTTAGAAAATGAGCTACCTGATATAATAGAAGAACTAAATCTACCTACTGATGCAGATGTTCGACTTGATTATGCCAAAGCCACATATAGAGCCAAAAGATCACGAGAGAATATTCGAGCAGGGTTAATGGCAGAGGCAGAATCAACAAAAAGATTGGTATCTGAGTTACGAACATGGCAAAGATACCATGCTGAAAGAGGCAATGTTCAAAAAGCGGATGATTATGCAAAGAATATTGCAGAATTTGAAAACGCTTCATCAACTAAAGAACGAATATTGAGCTGCGCTGATAATGATGTGACATGCAATATTATTATTCGCGAGGAGAGATCTGAGGAACGGGGAATTAGATCCATAAGAAAACTGGAAGAGTTGATTTCCGATGTCACTCAAAAGTAAATTAATAAATTATATAACTCTACCTGACAGAGAGATTGAAGTAGATAAAAATGAGATAATGGATTTAAAAGATTTCCTTAAAGACTTTAATTATAGCAAATCAAATGACTATTATAGTTTTATTTATGAGAATATTGAGATTATAATATCGCGTAGGGGGACTATATTAATCTCATTGAATTCATCATCTGATTTAGCATATAATATCTTTTTGCTTTCTAAGTTAGCAAATAAAATTAATTCAGTTATATCTATAGATTATTTTTCAGAGAAGATTCATGTTCATAATATAACAAATTAGAGTTAATTATAAAATGATTCAATTAGGTTAGCATTAATAAAACGCGCTAAATGGATGTGTCTTAACGATGAATGATATATCTGTAATGGGGTTTCCCTTTAATACAGTTTTAATACTAAAAAGTAGTGCTTATTGGTATGAATCGCCATTACTCTCAGGTTTGCTTGGTGTAATCGTAGGATTTGCGTTAACTGGAATGAGAGACTATTTCAAAGGGAAAAAAGAGTTAAATCAATATGAGTATTTTTTACTTTCTAAGACTCAAGACATATTAGAAAATAGCAAAGCACAAAAAGAAAATATTGATAAGTTCGTCGATGAATTTTATTCTGATTTAAGATCTGCAAAATTAGGATCAAGTAAGATGGTATTCGATTCACTATTGAAAGCTAGAAAAGGAATAGATTATTCAGATGAAAAAGGAAAAATTGATGCAAGGTTGAAAAGTCTGAGAAAGAAAGGACCCATTTGCCGATTGAAATCGTTGCTCAAGTAGATCCGTATACTGCTTCATCTCCGAACCCATTTTTTTAAAATGGCCATTTAGGCTAATAGTCCTTGACAAAAAAATTGAAGCACCTCAACTCCGATCTCCCGTGATTGCCTGCAGCTCCTGGTAGAAGGTGGCGGCAGTAGCGGTATCACCCAGGCCCACGGTGATGCGCGGCTCTCTTGCCAGCAGGGAAGGCATCAGGGATATCACCAGCCCATCTCTTTTGTGAAAAGCTCCCCGTCCCACTCCTGCAGCCTCTGCCCCCTGTCGACAGAACTCCCTTTGGGCCTCCAGACCCATGGGATTAATCTCATCTGGTGGCATTCCCTTTGCCGAGCCGGTGGCAGCGAGAGCGGCAGCAGCATCCGCACCCCTTTGCAAAGAGAGTAGCTCTTCATTTGCAGTCAGCCTTCCCTCCTCCATGATGCTCAGAATGTAGTCCCTGGTGTGGACTGAGACCCTGAAAATGCCCAAATCCTCTCGCAGCCTGGCCGCCTTTTGCACTCTCTCCTGCCACTGGCTTATTTCTGGCCTTGAGGTCGATAAAGCGGTCGATGAAACAGGAGATGAACCAATCGCG
>MVQO01000160.1 GCA_002067585.1 Syntrophorhabdus sp. PtaB.Bin027 | reverse complement strand
GCCTTCAAAGCCATGTGTGGGTCAAGCCTTGCCACAGTCGGGACTTTTTCAAACCTTGCCATGCCCGAGATGGATCGATATGGGTATAAAAAAGAACTCTCTGCCGGCACGATTGCATCAGTGAGCACCCTGGGCATGATTCTACCTCCTTGTACAGTGCTTATTATTTATGGGCTTCAGGTTGAGCAATCCATAGGCAGGCTTTTTCTCGCAGGGATTGTGCCGTCCCTGGTTATAGCTGCGCTCTTCATGACGGTTATAGCCGGATGGGTGTCAGTAAAACCTGCCATAGCTCCCAGGGCGGAAAAGGCGACATGGAAAGAACGATTTGCCGTGATACCGGATGCTGTGATCGTTGGCATTATCTTCGGTATCGTCATAGGCGGTATGATCACTGGCTTTTTCAGTCCCACTGAGTCAGGAACCATAGGAACAGTGGCAATATTTTTTCTGGCTCTTGCACGAAGAGAAGTCAATATAGGTATGATTATCAAATCTTTCAAAGGGGCACTCAAGACTTCTATTATGACCCTAATGCTTATAGCCGGATCAGCCATTTTTGGCCATTTCCTTGCAATAACGGAAATCCCGATGATTGCGGCAAAGTGGGCCAGTGGGCTTGCTGTACCGGGCTTCTTTGTTATGGTTATAATAGTCGCCATATACCTTATAGGCGGTTCAATTATGGATGACCTCGCATTCATGGTACTTGCTACGCCAATATTTTTTCCCACAGCTGTAGAACTTGGGTACGATCCAATATGGTTTGGCATCCTGATTTGCATCACACTCATGATCGGAGGCCTTATCCCTCCTGTAGCGATTTATGTATTCATATTGGGGAACATAACAGGAATCCCTTTCAAAACGATCTATAAGGGAGTTATCCCTTTTTTGTTAGCTCTTATTGTGGCATTGATACTCCTGTTTACCTTTCCCCAGATTGCATTATGGCTGCCAAACCTTATGATGGGCAAAGCATAACGAGACTGATATTGCTTGATTACCCTATTGAAAACACGGTAGATGGATTTGATTGACCACGAAACACCCGATGCTGAAAGAGTTATCTATCGAGCCCGATTGCACTGGGCTGTGCTGCTTGGCCCTATACTGGTGATTATCATAGGAGGATTGGCGCTGAGGTCACAAGGGCATCACGCCATGGCACTTGTGACCTTTGGTCTTATATGGGGGATAGCATCCTATGTAAGTTTGCAGAGATCAGAAATTGGATTAACTACCAAAAAAATTTTAGTCAACGTAGGTTATCCTCTGAAGAGATCTCATGAGATTGCCCTTGGCAAGATCGTCCTTGTTGACTATTATCAGCCTTCTCTTGGTGCAATGTTAAATTTTGGCAAAATTATTATTGCATACGACGGCAAAAAGAAATCTGCCATTCGGCTTGTTTCCCATCCTGCAGAATTTGTTAGAGAGGTTCAGCAACAGATCGTAGCTTCAAAACATGTTTCCACTGGCCCCCAAAGCCTGTGAAGGGAGACCAATGGGTTGAGAAAGCATTGAAAAAGCACGCCTTGGTATGTGGGGAGGTCACATCAAGAACGCCCCCTTCGACCTCTCCACATTACCGTCTTGAGAGCAGTCAATCAGGAATCTCATACTAAATTAAGCTGACCAGTAAAAACATTGAACTGAAGGTGCCCCAAAAGCCGCAATACCGACTTTTGTTGCCTCGTTACCTGTTAATAATTTGAAAAAAACAGAATCATTCAGAGGGCGGTAGAATTCGATAAACAGAGATATTTCAGCATGTAATACTCCATGGACAACAGGAAAAAATCATGGAATGCTTGAAAGGTCCAGGGCAGTATTTATATTATTTACACATTAAAGGAATGGGAGGTGAATCATGGATTACGGTAGCTTTATTGTTCGATGTCCTCAATGTGGTACCAAAAACAGGGTTCCCAATAAACGAACAACAGGGAACATTGTTTGCGGCAAATGTAAGTCACAACTCGACTTAACCCTTCTTTTTCCACATGGTTTTCTGAGGGTAAATGATAGTTCGTTCTACGATGAGGTAATTCGTTTTAACGGCCCGGTTCTTGTGGATTTTACAGCACCATGGTGAGGGCACTGCAGAGGTCTTGAACCGGTTCTGGACGAACTGGCAAATCAGTATGCAGGAAAAATAAAATTTGTAAAGGTTAATGTGGACGAATCTCCGAGAACAGCCTCAAATCATGGCATACGAGGTGTTCCCGCTTTTTACTTTTACAATGGGGGTCGAATTGTTGATCAGGCCGTCGGGGCGCTTCCAAAATCCGAGATTGAACGACATCTCAATTCAATGGCACGTTAATCAAAAAAGCACCTTTTCTTGACAATAGTGCGTGTTTGATATACTTTGAATCAACAAAGTACCCTCTGTGTTGCAGGTTAAATTACCATTATGCAAAAGGAGTCATCATGAAAAGAAAAATTGAGTTTTGGAGAACCAGGGGAACAACTCTTGTTTTTTCGGTCATCATTCTTTCCCTGAGCATTTTTCCTGGTATTCTTGTAACACATGCTGTAGCAGATGATGCCATGGATGCCCGTCATCTTGCTGACAAGGCAAGACTTACACTTGAGACCTTTATGCAGGCACCGGAAACACAGGCTTTCAGGAACTTGGTGGTGAATGCCAGAGGTGTGTTTATTGCACCACAGATACTGAGGGGTGCCTTTGTTGTTGGCGGTTCCGGGGGCAGCGGTGTTTACCTCGTTCGCGATATGAGGACAAATAGTTGGGCAGGACCTGCTTTTTATACACTGGGCGGTGTCAGTTTTGGCTTTCAGATTGGCGGGGAGGCGTCGGAAGTTGTCTTTCTTGCAATGACTGAACGAGGAGTCAATGCCCTTCTTAAGAGTGGCGTAAAGCTTGGTGCTGATGTTGGGGTGGCTGTAGGACCAGTTGGCTTGGGGGCTGATGCTTCAACAGCAAATCTGAGTGTTGACATTCTCACCTTCTCCCGCTCTAAAGGATTGTATGGCGGAATTTCACTCGCAGGTTCTGTTGTTTATGTACGTGATGATTGGAATACTGCTTACTATGGGCTTAACGTAGTTCCATCTGACATTCTTGTGTCAAAAACGGTGAGTAATCGCCACGCTTTAGGGCTTCTCAATCTTGTTGCAAGGGCAACCGCATTGGGAGGACAAGACGTGAAAGTGCCAGAAACAAAATCACCTGAAAGTAGAGCACAGGAATCAAATCCATCTTTGGAAAGGGATGCTCCAGTGCAGGTGGAAGACATAGACATAAAAAAATGATATTTTAAAGGATTGCCAAAATACGTGGTATGAGCCGTAACACATAGGCTCTAATATTCTTCTGTAAGTAAGAAAGGTGTTACAAAAACCCCATGACAATCCATGTCTGAGTAAACTCGCCAAAAGCAATTTTGTTCTCCCCTGACTTTGGGCAGATATAAGGATCCGGAGGCAAGCACGATTTTGGAAATCATTCTATGTACTTTTGCCTTTTTAGCTGGATTTATTGATTCTGTTGCTGGTGGGGGCGGATTGATTCAGCTTCCGGCCCTGCTTATCTTCTTGCCCCACGTACCTGTGGTTCATCTTCTCGGAACGAACAAGCTTGCCTCTATTGCGGGCACTTCCAATGCAGTCATTCAATATGCAAGGCACGTAGGTATTAATTGGCTGGCTACATTACCTGCAACAATTTCTGCGTTCGCCCTTTCCTTCCTTGGTGCTCGAACAGCGGCAACCCTCAATACTGAGATAATGAGGATCGCCGTATTGATCCTTTTAATTGCTATTGCCATATTTACCTTTCTCAAAAGAGACTTTGGAATGGTTCATGCGCCGAAACTGACCCATATTGTTCAATTCTCAATGAGTATAGGTGCCGGGATGATCATAGGTTTTTACGATGGGTTCTTTGGTCCAGGCACAGGCAGTTTCCTTATTTTTGTTTTTGTGGGTATCTTCGGTTTTAATTTTCTCTCAGCGTCTGCCTCTTCAAAGCTAATAAATTTTGCAACGAACCTCTCAGCCATGCTTTACTTTGCTTTTACAGACAACATTTTGTACAGCCTCGCAATTCCCATGGCCGTCTTTAATATAATTGGCTCAATCGCCGGAACGAGACTCGCCATTCTGAAAGGAAATAGATTTGTACGTTTTATCTTTTTGCTTGTTGTGGCAGGGATGATTTTTAAAGTTGCTTATGACACTGTGGTGCCATGATTTTACAGTCCGAAGTTCCCAACGCGCTCAGGTTGATACAAGATGTCCAAAACTTCCATCTGTTTCGCACCTTCAGGGCTTTCCCACGTAAAGATATCACCGGTTTTATGTCCGATCATGGCTGTCCCAAGGGGGCTTAAGATAGAGGCTGGATTTTTTACCGCACTAACCTTATCCGGAAAAACAAGCCAAAAGATCGTTTCCCTGCCTGACTCCACCTCCCTCAACAGCACCCTGGAGTTCATGGTGATTACATTTTCAGGTATTTCTTTTGGTGAAACCACAAGTGCACGATTCATTTCGTCTGTCAGTTCATGAATAGAAAAGTCTTTGCCATGGATTTCCCAGGAATGATCATTCATGAGCTTTTTCAACCTCTCAAGATCATGCTTTGTTATGTAAACGTTTTTTGCTTCCATTTTTCACCCAACGAAAATTCTTGCCAACGCGAAACCTTTTCTGTCAGATAACCC
>MVQO01000159.1 GCA_002067585.1 Syntrophorhabdus sp. PtaB.Bin027 | reverse complement strand
ACAATGTCCCCCATCTCTTTATCTTTGTATAAAACTTTAAATGAAGTAATGAATCCGTCATAGGAAATGTTCTCTGCCCGCAAATCTGCTTGCTTCGAAAGACCGTAAGTCATATATCTTCTCTTGAGTTGGGGAATAAGACTTTGAACGTTGGCATTATCGATACAGATAATATCGAGCCCATAGAAAGGTACCTTGTTGAGAAAGGAGAGAAATGCTGCTTTTATCTCGTTTATGTCTTGATAAAAATCGAGGTGTTCGAGGTCAATGTTGGTAGTCACCGCGATGGTTGGGAAAAGAAGAAGAAATGTGCCGTCACTCTCATCGGCTTCTGCAACGAGAAACTTGCTGCCTCCCAGTTTGGCATTACTCCCCAGGCTGTTTAATCTTCCCCCGATAACACATGTAGGGTCGAGTCCTGCATGAGCCAGAATAGTTGATACCAAGGATGTGGTTGTTGTTTTCCCGTGTGCCCCTGCAACGGCAATGCTGTATTTTATCCTCATCAGTTCTGCGAGCATCTCAGCCCTCTGAATGACGGGAACAAAAAGTTCCTTTGCTTTCTGGACTTCCGGATTATCAGGCCTCACTGCTGACGATACCACTACAACGTCAGCACCGCCGATATTCTCTTCCTTATGCCCTGTAAAAATTTTCGCACCCAGGGCTTGCAGCCTTTCAGTCGTTTCAGTTGTACGCAAATCAGAACCTGTTACCTTGAAACCAAGGTTTAAAAGAACCTCAGCGATACCGCTCATCCCTATCCCGCCAATGCCTACAAAATGGACCTTGTCTATCTTATGGAATACCAATTAAAACCCCACTATTTCTTTTAAGATACGCTCTGCAGCGTCTTCGATGTAAAGCCTGCCAATGTTATTACCCATTTCCTTCAAACGGCCAGGGTTCTCCATGAGGCTGGAAAGCAAATTATGGAGTTTTTTACCGTTTAATTCATCGTTATCAACAACGTACGCACCCCCCAGACTTGCCACGTGTGCTGCATTTGTCTTCTGGTGTTGACCTGCAGAAAAAGGATAAGGAATAAGAATAGCAGCCTTTTTAAAGTAAGCCAACTCAAAGATTGTGGTAGCGCCAGACCTCGATATAACTACATCTGAAAGATTGTAGTATTTCTCCATGTTGTCTGTAAAAGGAAAAACTTCGTATTCCACTTTTGAACCTTCATATACTTTCTTGATATGTTCATAATCTTCGGTTCCGGTCTGATGGTACATTACAGTGTTTTTATAGCTCTCCATAAACGGAAGGAGGGTAAGGATTGAATCATTAATGCTTCTCGCTCCTCTGCTTCCACCGAATATAAATACATTGAAAGTGTGTTTTTCTTCAGGCACTTTAGCTGCCTTGAGTGTCTTTCTGAGCGGGTTGCCAGTGTGGAAAATATTTTTTGTTCCAAGATATTTCTCTGTTGCCTTGAAGCTGATAAAGGTAGATCGCACAAACCTGGACAGGAATTTGTTTGCAAGACCTGGCTCCACATTCTGCTCATGAAGAAAGGTTGGCAATCCGAGCATTACACCTGCAAGAATAGTGGGAACACAGGTGAAGCCCCCCATACCGAGAATTGCATCGGGTTTCTCCAGGTTTATGATAACCTTGGCTGCCCGTATACCCTGAACAAGGCGCACAAGGGTTGAGATTTTTGAGAACATATTCTTACCCTGAAACTGATGCGCTTCGATAAAAAGGAGTCTGAACCCGTATCTCGGTATGATGCCACCCTCTAGTCCCTGCTGTGTTCCGACAAAGACAACATCATTGCTTTCATGCATCCCTGTAAAGGACTCTGCTACAGCGATCCCTGGAAAAATATGGCCTCCTGTCCCTCCCGCAGAGATAAGAAGCTTCATATCCGTTTCCCCTCTGATTTAACCATTAAGCCGATAAAAGGGCTTATCATAAAAAGCGAAATAACAGGCTGGTATAGTAATCCTTCTGACATCTTGAGTAAGGTTGACAGGAGGAGGTCTATGCATACGTATAGGAATCCAAAAAAGGTAAGTACCTTGACCTGTCCTCCTTTCTTTGCAAATCCAATAAAGCTGATTGCAAGAAAAACAAAGGATGTTGCGAACAAAATATAACGGTTGATTTCTCTCACGGGAACACCGGTAGAAAGAACTGGAATATGTTTGTACACAAGAACAATAATGATGGCCAGAGTGTAGCCTGCCATGAGAAGGATGGTTTTGTGCCTTCCCAGAACGAAAAGAAAGGATATAATGGTAAGTGCGAGAGGTAATATCAAGACCGGTTTTCCGGTCATCGCAAGATTGAAGGAAGCAGAAATAAAAAGTACGGATAATCCTCCTATCTCCTTATACACGTCTTGCCCCTTTTCTTCCAAAGTGACCAGATAAAAGGCGATACTGTACAGGGCGAAGAAAATAATGAGGGGTTCCACCGGGTAGGAGACTGCCAGTTGTGGATAGACCAGGAAACCTGCAGTCCCTGCAAAGGAAAGTAAAATGACAGGATATTTCGCTCCCATGACAACCCTCATTGGAACATGAGAAATGGCAAAAACTGAGATGAGCCCAAGAAGTATGAAAATCATTTTCATTGTGTCTATTTCATAGAAAAAACTATACAGAAGCATGGATGCGAGAATATATATAATGGCCTTTTTCACAGTGACTCCACCATGGCTTTAAATTGATTGCCTCGGTCTTTATAACTCTTGAACATGTCAAAACTGCTGCACATTGGGGAAAAAAGCACCACATCACCATCTTTTGCAATCTGAAGTGCACGTTTTACAGCACTGGAAAGATCACTCTCCAGATGCGTTTCTGAGTACTTGCCAAGTTCAGCCTTAATCCTTTCTTTTGCGTCCCCGATTAGGATGAGGGCCCGTACTTTCTTCATCTGGCTTTCCAAGGCCCTGTAACTCCCGCCTTTATCTTTCCCCCCTGCTATGAGAACAACATTTCCTTCTACGCTTTCAAGGGCTCGTTTGGTTGAGTCCACATTGGTAGCTTTTGAATCATTGAAAAACAAAATATTGTCTATCCTGCGAACTGCTTCGATACGGTGAGGGAGCCCTTTAAATTCCTTCAACGCCTCTTCAATACAATCCTTTTCGATCCCGTGAATATGGGCAACAAGGAGCGCTACAAGAAGATTTTCCGTGTTATGAACACCTATAAGCGGAGATGCGTCTCTCTCGTATCGATATTCCTGTCCTTGCAACCTGACTATCATCAATCCATCCTGATAAAAAGACCCTTCCTTAATCTCATCTTTGGAAGAAAAGAAAAGCCTTTTTGCCTGAATGCCATCAGTGTCAGGAAGATTCTTATTGAGGATTGCATAGTCTTCTTGCTGCTGGTTTTCAAAAATCCGGTATTTTGCATCTTTGTACTCGGAAAAACTTCGATAACGATCAAGGTGATCCTCTGTGATATTAAGCAGGATAGAAGTTTGTGGTCGGAATGTCTCTATAGTCTCTAACTGGAAACTGCTCACCTCAGCAATGAGGGCTCTTGCTTTGGCACCCTTCAGAACATAATTGATGAGAGGGTCTCCGATGTTGCCACCAACAAATATGTTACCGAACGCTTTCTTGAACATTTCACCGATGATTGTAGTAACCGTTGTTTTTCCATTGGTCCCCGTTATAGCGATGATAGGCTCAACGATAAACCTAGATGCAAGCTCCATCTCTCCGATCACTTTTATTCCTTTTTCTCTTGCTTCTTTCAACAATGGAAGATCACTGTCCACACCAGGGCTGATAATGATTAAAGGGTGATCAAGAAAATCTTCTCTCCTGTGAGAGCCGAAATGGCCTATAAATCTGATATCTTCTAATGCTTTCAAGGAGGCGAAAAGGTCCTGTTCAGGTTTTTCATCAACGATGGTAATCTTCTTCCCCATCTGCGACAGGAACCGCGCTGTTGCCACACCTGTCATCCCAAGGCCAACAATGAGAATATCATCAGGCAAATTCATACCAGCGCAACTCCGTTTTCGTCAAAAACGTTTCCTGCTTCATGACCTTTTTTGAAATCTTGAACCTATA
>MVQO01000158.1 GCA_002067585.1 Syntrophorhabdus sp. PtaB.Bin027 | reverse complement strand
ATTCAAGAAGTCCCTTAACATTTGGGGCAGGGTGTACGAGCCGTTTGTGGTGGTTATGGCTGCACCCGATCTCTTGAAAGGTGGTTATATAAAGCACATGCCACGGTGGATGGAATATGCAGGCTTCCACCTTCCCCATAAAGTTAAAAGGCTTGGTTCTTCCAAAGTTTCAAAGGAGAACAACCCTTCTGAAGAAGGTAGGCGATAATGGAATACGGTTATTATCCCGGATGTTCCCTTACTGGTTCGGCAAAAAAACTGAATCGTGGCGTACGGGAAATCTGTAAAAAGCTTGGTCACACCCTATCCGAGATACCTGATTGGAACTGTTGTGGCGCTGTAGAGTACGGGGATAGAAATGAACTCGTCCGTATTTCAGGAGAGAACCTCAAAAAGGCCGAGGGTATTCACAGGGAAATCGTTGTGCCCTGTCCGGCCTGTTATAAAAACCTGAAAGACGCTGATTCTGCCGGGTCTTTCAACATACTTAGCCCTCTGGAACTTTTGAGCCCTGAAAACCTGTCACAGATGAAGCAACTTAAAGATCTCCGGGGCCAGGTCTTTTTCCCGTATTACGGATGCCTGCTTATGAGGCCCGAAGGAAGCTCAATTAAGAACAAGAACATCATGGAAGACGCCATAACCGTCTTTGGCGGTGAGATTGACGGGGAGAAGATGAAGGACCGTTGTTGCGGAGGCAATCAGCTTTTCCTCAATAAATGGGCTACCGAAAAACTTTCAAGCCTCATACTAAGCAAGTCCAGAGGGACGGTTGTTGTTTTCTGCCCCTTTTGCCACATGGCAATGAAAACCTTTGGCGTAGGAAGAAAGGTTATTTATCTGACTGATCTTCTACTTTACGTTATGGGAGAGAAAAATTCTTTATGAATATATTGATAATAGGTGGTGGTATAAGCGGTATATCAGCTGCAAAGGTTGCCCTGGCAGAAAAACATGATGTGACAATACTGGAATCCACCCCCGAGCCAGGTGGGCTCATGGCTCGTATTGCAAACTGCAGGGTGGGGTTTAAAACCTTTTTTGATGAAATTCGTGACAACGAAAAGCTTTCAGTTATCAGTGATGCCAGGATTTCAAAAGTCGACAAAACAGAAAAGGTTTGGACTATAACCCTTGAAGATGGGCGGGAGCTGACTGCGGACAGGATAATTATTGCAACCGGCCTGACTCCCTATGACCCTGTAGAGTACAAGGGCAAAAGGGTTCTCACGAGCCTTGAGTTTGACTCTGTGATCGACCAGCGGCAAGGAGAGCTTCCAGATGATTTTAACAAGATTGGCTTCTTCCTCTGTGTCGGATCTCGTTCAAAGGATTACCCTCTTTGTTCTTCAGTCTGTTGTTCCTATACCTTGCGGGAAGTGAAATGGACGCTCCAGAGGGCAAAACCAGAGATCACTGTCTTTTACAATGATCTGAGGTTTTTTGGCCAGGAATTTTACCTGGAGAAAGCCTATCGGGATGCAGGTGTGAGATTTATAAGAGCTAACTCCCGGTATTTTGAGGAGGATGAAAAGGGCGTTACAGTGCGGTATTTCTCGGGAGATCAACTGAAGGAAGAACGGTTTAACTATGTAGTACTTGCCATCGGGCTTCGCCCAAACCCACAACTCACTGAGTTGGGCAAACTTTTCGGTTTCTCACTGAATGAATACGGGTTCGTTAAGGAAAAAACTCCTCTTCAGACTGATGTGGAGGGTATCTGTGTGTCTGGCGGTGCGCTTGAGCCAATGAATATCAAGGATTCCATTCTCACCGGTTTTGGTGCAGGATTGCTGACAGTCAGGGGGCACGAAATAGGGATGGCTCAGGAAAAACAGGATGATCGGCTTTACCATGAAGATGAACCTGAGTTTTCCTTTCCTGATAGTAATATAACTACCTATCTGTTTTACCTGGGTACAGAAGACTACACGTCAGCCATGTTTTATGAATATGTCTCATCGAAATTCATTGAGAAAGCAAGAGAATTGAAAAAGGAAGGAAAAGCAGTTTATGTGATTACGAGAAACATGGTTGTTCCTTCCTATGCCGAGCTTGACTATGAAGAGGCAAGGCGGGAAGGAATTGTATTTGTCCACCTTGAAGAGGATGAGAAAATTGTATTTGAAACAGATTGTGTCCGCATTCAAGGAGGTGGGCGTGAGCTTATTTTTAATGCAGACAAAGTAATCCACTTCGACGAGTATGCATCGCTTATGCAAAACAGGGAGTTTCTCTCCCTTTATCGGTCTGAACCCCAAATAAGGTGGTCACCTACCAAATGGGGAAGGAAGAAGTACCATGTAGGATTCATCAGACATCCCAGAGAAAAAAGATGGGAAAAGAGAGAGCTTCTTGGAGCTTTGGGTGAGATGATTCTTGATCATGAAGAGGACAGGGTACTCCCAGAGTTCAATGAGGAACGCTGCAGTGGGTGTGGCTCATGCAAAGAGGCGTGCCCTGCAGGTGCCATAGAGATTTTGATCCGCGAGAAACAGATAGCCATTTTTGGTCCGGTAACATCAACAGGCGTTCCCATTGCCCATGTAAAGGAGGACACCTGCATTGGCTGTGGTCTTTGCGCATCAACGTGTCCATCTGATGTGATCAGCCACTCAAAACTCTGATAGCCGTACGCAGATACACCCAGTTTTTATTGAATAAAGAAAGAATTCCCCTATTATTTCTTCAGAAGCATGGCGCCACTTGAGTACCCTCCACCAAATACTGTGATTACAATCAGTTCTTCCTTCTTGAAACGTTGCCAGTTCTGGGAAAGTCCAATCATTGTACTTGCGCAGCCGGTATTGCCTGTCTCTTCGATATTCGTGACCAGCTCTCCATTCCTTAGTTCAAGGGCCTCAGCGACCTGCGCTATGATCCTGGAGTTGGCCTGATGGGGGATGAGGTGGACGATCTTATCAAGAGTCAAATTGTTTTTTTTCAGGATATCTTTAACCTCTGAAACCATATACTTGGTAGCATTGACAAAAATATCTTTGCCAAAAGGCATCTTTAGACCCCCATTGTTTGGTCTTAAATAAACCCCCTCGACACCCTTGCCGATGTGACCTAGCCCTGTTGTGTTCAGGTCAAGAATCTTTATATCATCATCAGATATCCTTTCTTTTGAGATAAATACAGCTCCAGCACCGTCACCCCATAAATGACCTGATTGCTCATCCATATCATCGCTGTATGCGCTATTATGTTCCGAAGAAACAACAAGGGCCCTCTTTGATTTGTTTGTAGCGAAGTATCCTTCAACAATCTCTACGGCATTGAGGAAAGAGGAACACGCTGAGGAAATGGAGATGACCCTTGCTCCGGCGATATCAAAAAAATGTTGCACAGCATGGGCAAGCGTTCCCACTGTATCATAGGGGGTGTAGGTTGCCCCTACTATAAGGTCGACATCCCTGATTGGATAGGCCAGCCGATCGATTGCAGCTTTCACTGCTTCTATCGCCATGGTGTTTGTGTTTTCGCCAATGTTTGTTTTTGACCGGGACCGGATTCCAGAACGCTTAAAAATCCATTCGTCAGAAAGTCCCATGAGCCTCGTGTAATACTCATTAAAAACAGTGGTGTTCGGAAGATAGTGTGAGGCCGTGGTAATATACATGGGTTGACTCATCGTAAACAGATACTTTTTTCATTGTTTCTCATTGGTTCAATTCTCATATAATGCTGCTTGCAATTTTCAAAAAAACCTTGAGCTTTTGCTGATTTGCAAGAATGCGGATAGAATCAGACCGTGTTTGCCAGGTTCGAATTATACATTAATAGGCAAACGATTAGCAGAGGAGTCTTTGAAAGCCATTTCAAGGCGAAACAAGTATACCGGGGAGATACGTGCGTGTCAAGACAATTCGGTAAAGGTGAACTTGATGACCTACCCGACGGGTATCTATTTTGTTTTATACCCGTGTATATCCATATTACGAAACTATTTCAGCAAGCCTGAACCTATAATAGTTTTTTCCACCTCTTTGGTCCCCTCATAAATCTCAACAATCTTTGCATCCCGGTAAAATCTCTGGATGTCGTACTCGGCAATATACCCGTAACCGCCATGAAGCTGCAGAGCCTGGTTGGCAACGTACACTGCCGTATCTCCAGCATTCCACTTTGCCATAGATATGAGGGCCGGATCAGGTTTTCCTTTGTCAACAAGAAACGCTGAACGCCAGTAAAGGCTGCGGGCAGCTTCTATCCTCGTGGCCATTTCAGCAATCATGAACTGAATGCCCTGAAGATGAGAGAGGTTGCCTCCGAAGGCTTTTCTCTTTCTTACATGGGATATGGCCATCTCAAGGGCACCTTGAGCAAGGCCCACTCCCTGGGCAGCAACGTGATTCCTTGTTTTATTGAAGAAATCCATGAGCTGATAAAAACCATTGCCCTCCCTTCCTATAAGGTTCTCAAGGGGTGCCTCCACATTGGTAAGGCTTACCTCTGCAGTATTTGATGCCCTGATCCCCAGCTTCCCATGAATTTTTGTTGCCTCAAAGCCAGCCTGATCAGTATCGACAAGGATAACACTGGCTCGTTTGTGGGGATCCCTTTCTTCGGGGTTCGTGATGCAAAAGACGAGCATCCAATTGGCATAACAGCCATTGGTAATGAACATTTTTGCTCCATTGATCACGTACTTATTACCCTGTTTTATCGCTTTGGTCTTGATGCTTGCTGCATCGCTGCCGGCATCGGGTTCAGTAATTCCAAAGGCTATCATCTTTTCTCCCCTTACAAGGAGTGGAAGATATTTTTTCTTCTGTGCCTCTGTGCCGAATGCCTGAATCATTTCTGCCCCAAAGGTGGTTGAGAGGATAGCCTGTCCGCACCCAGGGTCAACACGCCAGAACTCTTCAGCGATTAGAGAGTGTTCCAGGTACCCTAGTCCGGCACCCTCATATTCTTCTTTAATAAATGTTCCAACAAATCCGTTTTCACAGGCTTTTTTCCATAGAGACAGATCAAATTCTTCTTTCTCGTCAAATTCTTTTGCTCGATCCCTGAACTCTCCTTCTGCAAACTCTCTCGCTGCTAACTTGATGTCGATTTGTTCTTGGTTAAGTTCCATGTAAACCTCCTTAAATTTGTCAAGGACCGGGTTATTTTCAGGGTTATGGGGGCGTTACTCTTGAAAACTCCCGGTCCTTTTGCTCAGGTACTATTCTTTCTCTGCATTTCTTACCCAAATTTTATGCATTTACAGGCTCTGCCTCAGGTTTTACACGTTCAATCTCGTCTCTGACTGGTTTTACAGACTTTGCACGCTCATAGGCTGTGTATTCAAGCAGATAATCCTCTAATTCATCAAAAAACTTGTGTTGCACCTCTTTTGACACAGGGGATGTAACCAAACTAACACCAATATACAGAACGGTATTTACTAAAAGGGGTATGAAGATTGGATGAAAACCTAAAAGCAATGGTTTATAGAAATAGGATCCACCTATAAGCAAGGCCAGACCCACAAGAAGCCCGGTGATTGCCCCTTCCTTTGTGCCCCGTTTCCACAAGACGCCACCTAAAAGTGCAGGAATCCACATGGCAAATCCTGGTGAAGCAATGTTGCTCAGCAATAGCCCTAACTCTGCAGGTCTTGCCATCGCCAGGGCAAAGCTGACTACCGATGCGCCAATCATGGCATACCTTGACCAAAGTATAAGCGCTTTGTCGCTTGGTTTTGACACGGCAAAAACAATATCCCTCGACACGAGAAGCCCGGTAATCATCAACTGTGTTGCAACTGTGGATATAGCGGCTGCGAGGACAGCGATAAGAGTGGCACCGCTCGCCCATACAGGCAGATATTGGGTGATAGCCATTTGTACCACTGCATCTGCAGCCTTCCCTTTGAGGCCGGGAATCAGTATGGGCGCTACCAGATATCCCCAGATGGCTGCAATATTGCAGAAGAATATGGAGAACAGAAGCATTGCAATGGCTGTCTTGCGGACAACAACAAGACTCTTTGCCTGCATGGTGCCTATGACGATATGAGGCCAGGCGAACACAGTCAGGCCAGCAAGGGCAAGCCCCATGAGGCTCTGGGTAGTCCAGGCATTCACAGGTCCAGGTACACCGAGCAGACCGGGTTTCAGCACCTTTACCTTTTCAGCCATGGCTGTAAGGCTTGAGTTGTCCGTAGCAAACATAATCCACACCAGAAAACCCCAGAAAGTTGCGGTAAAAATAATGCCGAGGAGGACGTTCAACCAAGCAACGCTTCGCGTTCCGCCTATGAGGCAGATGAGAAGCATGATGACAGTCATATACAGAGCGCCAAACCAGAAGGGGAGACCCACTGCTGCTTTCATTCCTGCGCCGATGCCAACTGCCTGAAGTCCGAGGTACGGAAAGAGGAATAATACGAGCAGCCCGCTGACAATAAGCCGCAGGGCATTGGATTGATAACGTTCGCCGAGATACTGAACAGGTGATATATATCCGTACTTTTTTCCACCAGCCCACAGTTTTGGACCAATCAAAACGTAAAGGAAAGCAAAGGAAATAAAAGAGAAGAAAAGCATGAATCCAGGCCCGGTATTATAAATTGTCCCGGGAAATCCATAAAAGGTCCAGGCACTTGATATGGCAAAGTAGACATAAAAAAACATGACAAACGTTCCGATTGCCCTTCCGGCAAGGAGATAATCGGCTGCAGTCTTGCTTGACAGTTTATACCCGTAAGCACTGATAAGCACCAGGATTACACCTAAAATAAGAACTATCCAAATCATAATATCCTCCCCCGTTGCATTCTTTTTTAGAAAAGCCTTTTTGTTCCCATTATGCTCACCGGTATGGCCAGTGCCTTGATGTGTAAATCCAGAATACAACAAGCCATAAAGTTGTCTGGGCAGTATAAAAGAATACAACGACCGGCATCCAATCAAAGAGGAGATAGGTGGTATTTTGCAGCACGAATGGAAGAATGAAAATGTACCAGATAGAGCTTAAACCTAGAATCCACAAGAAGATTTTCCCTGGTCTGTGACCTGTTATTTCTCTCATAACAATACCCCCTTAGCGTGTAATACGGGCCAGGAATTATCCTGGCCTAAAAATAAGCTTAATTCTTCGAAAACTGTTCCCGTAGTTCCCTTTTCATAATCTTTCCCGCAGCATTCCTGGGCATTTCAGGAATAAAGTGGATAATTTTAGGTACCTTGTATCCGGCAATTTTCCCTTTACAGTAATTGATAAAGTCCGATGGTGTTACTGCCTCCCCATTCCTGAGAACAATTACCGCAGTCACGGCCTCTCCCCAAACAGGGTGGGGCGTGCCAATGACGCACGATTCCTTAACATAGGGATGCTGATGAAGAACCTTTTCAACCTCAGCAGGGTATACATTCTCGCCACCGGTAATGATCATATCTTTAAGCCTGTCTATTACCCTGATATATCCCCATTCATCAATGGAGCAGACATCCTCGGTGTGAAACCACTCCCCCTGGAATGCTTTTTTGGTTGCTTCTTCCTTCCTCCAGTAACCCAGAGATATGCCAGGCCCCCGTATTATCATTTCTCCTATACCGCCTGAAGGAACAGGAGTGTTATTTTCATCCACAACAAGTATCTCCATGTCGTAACTTGCCTTTCCGCATGATTCAAGGATATTGAAATCGCCCCTGTCAAAAGCATCCTGGATATCCCGCGGAGAAAGGTTGGTGGTAACGCCTGTTGATTCAGTGGTACCATGGTGTTCCCCGAGGATGTTACCGAAAGTATCAATGAACTGTTTGTAAACAGATGGGATTATCCCTGCTCCGGCAAACCAGAGGTTTCTCCAGCTTGAAACATCGTATCTTTTCAGGTTCGGGGAATCGAGAATCATCATCACCATTGGAGTAGCGAACATACCAGCTGTAAGTTTCTCTTTCTCAGTGGTTGAAAGGAAAAGGTCAACATCCCACCGGGGAAAGATATAGGCAGGCGCCGATACATAGAAGCTACCGAAGAAGGTATAATGGGCAGTGATATGGTACATGGGGCAGACCACAAACACGTGGTCATCCATTGAAAGATTGTTGTTCCGGGAGCAGACGCGACCGGCATGGTAGAAATTTCCGTGGGTCTGCATTACTCCCTTGGGAAGCCCGGTGGTCCCGCTTGTATACATGAGCATTGCAATGTCATCCTCAAAGATATCTGATGTCTGGTCAGATGGTGAGGCGTTTCTTATCAGCCCTTCATAGTCAAGCCAGCCATCAGGTTTTTTTGCAGGATCGCCGAAGTATACAAAGTGTTTGACAGATGGAAGAAAGCTTTTTAGGTTTTGAGCAATGTCAACGAACTGATCCTGAACAAACAGAATTGATGGTTCTGCATCAGCGAGAACTGACGCAATCTCAGGCGGAGCAAGTCTGAAATTACAGACTACATAGATTAGCCCTGCGTTGGGCACGCTGAGTGACGATTCAATATACTCGAAACTATTCTGGCTGAGGATGGCCACCCGCTCCCCCTTTTTTATTCCAAGATCGTAGAGGGCGTTACCCATCCTGTTTGTTCTGTCCTTTAACTCTTTATACGTGTATGCTCTTGTGCCATCAATCTCCTTCATTGCTATTTTCTCAGGATATAACATCGCATTTCGATCCAGTAAGGTTCTGATCGTTGAGAATTGTTTTTGTTGGCCCATATAACCCCTCCTGTTCAATGTTTGTTTGCTCCTAATAAGCAAGCAAAGTGCCATGAGCGTAAAACCAAGACTGGCGTGGGTTTGGACAAATCAAAAGGTCTTGGGTGAGCCATTCTTCTGCACTATGTTTTTACAGGGTGTATTGAAAATAACCACAGAGTTGTATTAAAATTAAACAGTTAATTATCAGGACGTCGGGTTGTCAATCACCTGCGGAGAGCCAATATCGTCATAATCACATTAAATCAAAGGAGAGCAGCAAAAATCCCAAAGCGGTTGAGAAATTTCTAACCTGGAATGCAACGTGCATATACTTCGAGAGGAAGTGTTGAAAGGTTTGATACAATGAATGAAAAGAAAGGGTATGAACTTTACAGAGACAGGGCGAACAAAGAACATGAGGCGAGGATGTTCTGGCAACCAAGGGTTAATGGATGGTTGAGGAAGAGATTGCCCGGTGCCTCCGGGATAAAGAGTAAGAGTCTTATTAGGAATTTTAGAAATGCCCCAATATTCCCAGAACAGACACCTGCCGAGCGTGCACACCGGGAGTCGGAAAATAAATTCAGAGATCTTGCAGAGAAATCGCTTGTTGGCATCTATCTTATTCAGGATGATGTTTTTAAGTATGTAAACCCGAAGCTTGCAGAGATATTTGGCTATTCAATCGACAACCTCACGGGCAAAAAAAGAAAGACTCCGAAAGACTTGGTGTTACCCGAGGACTGGCCTCTGGTTCAGGATAATATTCGGAAAAGAATCTCAGGCGAGACAGAATCGATTCATTTCGAGTTCAGGGGGATAACCCGGAAAAAAGAGATTATTTATGTGGAGGTCTATGGATCCCGCACTGTGTATCAGGAAAGACCTGCCCTTATTGGTACTCTTCTTGACATAACGGGGAGGAAAAAGGCTCACGAGAAATTGCAGCAAACAGAAAAAAAATACCGGAGCATCTTTGAAAATGCTGTGGAGGGGATATGCCAAACCACACCGGAGGGTAAGCCCATTTCAGCCAACCCTGCTTTTGCTAAGATGCTTGGCTATGACTCACCGGATGAGTTTCTGTCATCAGTTGCGGATGTTAGGAATCAGATTTATGTGCATCCTGAAATCCGCACAAATTTTATGGAGAGTATCGAAAGGGATGGGCTGGTGAGAGGCTTTGAATGCGAATTATATCGAAAAGATGGAAGTCAGATATTGGTCTCCATAAGTGCCCGCGATGTCCGCGATGAAAACAACCGTATCCTGTATTATGAGGGGACAGTAGAAGACATCACAGAAAAAAAGAAGGTAGAGCGGGAATTGGAAATGCTTCACCAGCTCAACACGTCAATTATCGAACATGCCCCGGTGGCAATTTTTACCATTGACATGCAGGGAAAATTCATGAGTGTAAATCCGGCCCTTGCAACGCTTTCAGGATTAGGACGTGAAGCCGAGGAAAAACTCCTGGGCTTTAACTGGCTTGAGAACCAGTTTACGATTCGGTGTGGCCTTGCGGAATATATAAGAAAAGGCCTCCAAGGTGAACCATTTCAGCTCTGGGATTTTGCATTCATGACGTACAGAGGTGACAGGAACATCTTTATAGATTTTAAAGGTGTTCCTCTCAAAGGAAAAGACGGAGAAATTGAAGGTCTTCTTTGCATCATTGAAGAGACTACTGAGCGTGTAAAAACAAGAGCTAAACTCATGCAGGAAGTAAAAATGGCAACCATTGGAAGGCTCTCGGCAGGGATCGCCCACGAACTCAACAACCCACTGGGCACCCTGGTTGCATATGCTGAACGGGCATCCAATTATCTTGAATCAATCGACAACATTTTTCTGAGCCAATATGAATTTGAAAAACTCAAGGGCTACCTTAAGATTATTGATGAGGAGGCATTCAGATGTAAAAGGGTTGTGTCTGATATCCTCAGCATACCGAAAAATGAGGGACAGGAGATTACACGAGTCGATATTGAGAGACTCCTTGATACTATCCTCGAACGATTGAGCGCTGAAAATCCTGGCCTGAGCATTACGAGGGAAACTATGGCACTGTTGCCGGTGATACCTGGCGACACGAATATTCTTCGCCAGATCTTTGTTAATCTCATAAACAATGCACTGGATGCTTTAGAAGGGAGGAAAGATGCGCAGTTATGCATTCGTACCGCGTTGAGAAACAACATGGTAGTCGTTGAAGTTGAAGATAATGGCATCGGGATACCAGATACCATTATCGAGAAGATTTTTGAACCCTTTTTCACAACGAAAGAATCAAAAAAAGGGATTGGTCTCGGCCTATCATTATGTTATGACTTTGTTAAGGGTATGGGGGGAACCATAGAGGTTCACAGCGGACCTGCATCTGGCACTAATTTTGTTGTGTCGTTGCCCATCGATCAAGATAGAAAAAAAAGAGAGGAGGGCAACCATGATTAATGTATTAATCGTTGACGATGAAATTCGTCTTGCCGAGGCCTTTCGTGAACAACTAACTGAAGAAGGGATGTATGTCACTGTAGCACACCGTGCGAAAGAGGCATTATCAGCAATGAAACGAGAAAATTTCGATGTTGCAGTTCTTGATATCAAGCTTCCTGATATGGATGGAGTTGAGCTTCTGCTGAAACTGAAACAGCTGGAACCAACCACCGAGGTAATCATGCTTACGGGATATGCTTCTGTAGCGACGGCAATCCGCTCTATGAAGCTTGGAGCATATGACTACTTAACAAAGCCCTGCAAGATGACAGAACTTTCAAATGTAATTACGAAGGCCCATGAGAAGAAGGCTTTGAAGGTAAAGAACATTATTCTCGAAGAACAGCTTCATAGGATAGGGGGCAGCAACGATTTTGTTGGAAACAGTAAGGAGATGGAAAAGGTGAGAGGCCAAATAAGCATGGTTGCCGGTTCAGACATTCCAGTGCTTATTCTCGGTGAAACAGGGACTGGCAAGGAGCTTGCTGCAAGGGCAATCCACGACCTTAGCCCCCGTGCCATAAACCCTTTTGTGGTGGTCAACTCCAGTATACTTCAGGAAACCATGCTGGAAAGCGAGCTCTTTGGGTACAGGAAAGGCGCTTTCACCGGGGCTGAGACAGATAAAATGGGCCTCATTGAAATTGCCGACAGGGGCACGTTCTTTATCGACGAAGTCGGGGACATGGGAATGAGCATACAGGCGAAATTGCTGAGAGTGCTTGAAACAGGTATTTTCCGGAAGCTCGGGGACACCAAAGAAATAAAAGTGGATGTCCGTTTTATTTTTGCCACAAACAAAGATTTAAATGTGGCTGCTGAGGAGAAACAATTTCGCAGAGACCTTTTTTTTCGTATCAGCACTTTTGTTATCAACCTTCCACCACTCAGGGGCAAGCGAGAAGACATACCGCTCCTGGTCAGGTATTTCCTTGAGAAATGCTCCAGGGGGGGGAAAAAGAAACATCTCTCCCGGGAAGCGATGGAGCTCCTCATGGCATATGACTGGCCGGGCAATGTACGAGAACTTTCAAATGTTGTTGAAAGGGCAGCCATCGTGAGCAACGATAGGGAAGAAATACTTGCACAGGACCTGTCGGAAGGTATGTTAAATCCTGTTTCACAGTTGAAAGAATCAAAAGATTCGCAGATTAAGGGCAGGATACTGACCCTCAGGGAGATGGAGGCAGAATATATTCGAAATGTTTTGCAATCTGTCGGGGGTAATAAAAGCAGGGCAGCACGTCTTCTGGGTATCAGCAGGAAGAACCTCTATGACAAGATCAATGTTTCCCATTCCTGACCTAATTTTTCTAGCTATGTACGGTTTCTTCTCTTAATGATATAATAAAAACTACTGAATCGAGAAATTATTCTTACCAAGGTAATCGTTTCTCAGGAACGAACGTACATGGTTTTTGGGAAAAAGAAACATATTACAATGTTTGACGAGGTTCTTGAATCGAGTTGGAAGCTTCTCCATGAGGGCTTTCAGAGCTTCCGGAGTCCACTTCACCATGCAGCCCTTACCACTATTGATGGAGACAAACCCCGGGCGCAGCTTTTCATACTGAGGGAATTTTCAGAAAAGAACCGGATATTCATATATCACTGTGATATCAGAGGTTGCAAGGTTTTACAAATCCGAGATAATCGAAATGTAAGCCGGTTATTCTATGATTCTGAGAAGTGGTTGCAAGTGCGCCTCTCATGAAAGGGGAGAGCTAATGCCATGAAAAAATAATGTGTCTGTCTATTCTTTCTCCTTTGGCAAGCTCATAGAGGAATGCTATACTTGGATTAAAACAAAGATTACAATGGAAGGAATAAGAACATGATAAAGGGGGGCTTTGAAGAAAATGAAGATGATCAATAAGCATTATTGGGTAGTTGGACAAGTAACCAGGGCTGAGGTGATGCTTGTGGGCAATGGAGGAGGCCACATATTGGGCATGTTTGAGAGCAGAGGTTTGGCTCATATAGGCAATGAGGTGGTTGTTGTGACGTCATGGGTCCAAGGTGATCTTCTAAATGGAAATGGCCCAATCCGAGGATATACCCGATACATGTATGAAGATGGATCTACAATTATTTCTAAGACAGAATATACCTGCAAGTCGAACCCTGAATCCAAGACCCATCTTTACGAGAATGGTTATGGTGAGTTCCTTTCAGGCAGTGGTCGGTTTTATGGAATTAAGGGTAGCTCGTCCTGGAAGGGAAGGCAGGTTACCCCGATTTCTGATGAGACAAAGGGGGATTGGATCGTTGAAGGTGATATGGTATATACTTTACCGCCTGAGTGACAGGAATGAAAAAACAGGGGGGCTTCAATAAACTTATGCTCGGCGGTGTGAGTGGGATACATACCACACGTCGAATATTTCATTCAAAAGAAATTCTGTGACACCGGGCGGGCCAATAAACGGTTCCACTGATGCATTGAACATTTTTTGCAGATCTCCAATAGCTTCATTGTCAGTAGGATCTTCCATAACAACTGTGAGAACCCGTTTTGTTTTATCAAGTTGAAGAGGGATAACCCGTTTTTTTCGAAAATAGGCATGATTCGCTTCATCAAGCAAATTTCTGTCAACATGGTCCTTCCTGGGATGCATCTTTTCAATTCCAAGTTGAACACAGAGAGAATCAATGAGGACCGCCGAGGTTATCATCCCATTTTTAATCAAGATTTGCCCCAGCTTCTCCCCGCTTTTCTTTTGCTGTTGCAGGGCCTCATCCAGCTGTTCGTCTGATATGATCCCCATTTTATTGATAAGCTCTCCCAGAAAAATTTGTTTCTGGTATCGTGAAAGAAAATCTCGGAGTACCCGTCCCGAGATGAAACCCAGTTCCTTGCATATTTCCCCAAGTGGTTTGTATTCCTTGAGCTTCCTTTGGACAGTGAGTGCTTCTTCGAGTTGCCCCTCATCAAGAAACCCGCGTTTCACGAGAAGCTGTCCAACTTTCATTTCAAGGGCATAGGCTGGTTTAGCTTGCATGTTAAATCTTATCGGCAAAAAGTAATGATGCTTTACTTTTTTTAATTAAAAAATTAAAAACATGCGCCATAATCAGCATATGGCAATTCTTTATTTCATCTGGTAATTATCAGTAACCATCTTTTTCAAAATTACCCAACAAAAGGCGGATAGGCGGTGTTGTCCGTTTTAGTATAAAGAGTGCAGACTTAGGAAGATTCAAACATTTTAGATAAAAAGTAGAATCTGATGGAAAAATGGCTCAGTATGCCAATACTTATGAATACGCCATCAATCAATAAAAAATGGAGAATCGGATATGGCTGAACAAGAGGAAAAACAAGATTGTGCCGGAGGTAAGAATCTCCACATTTATCCTCCCTGGCTATGGTTGTTGTGAACTGACAAGCATCAATATTGGATGATTTACATGGTTTTTTTAACTTCTTACACCTTAATCACTACCCCTTTTATGGCATAATCCTGCCTGGTTCAGTTACTTATTCTTTTCAAGATGTTGTCTCTTGATTTCTCTTTTCAAAACTTTTCCTGCCGTACTTTTTGGAAATTCTGTAGTGAAAATATACTCTTTCGGTACCTTGAAGGGGGCAAGGCGGGTTTTGAGGAAGGCCTTCAGCCCATCAGCGGTTATCGAGACATCTACTTTCGGGATTATGTACGCTACAACGCGTTCCCCCCAAACCTTATCAGGTGTACCTATCACTGCACATTCCGCTACCCCTTCGTTTAGATAAATTGCCTCCTCCACTTCCCGAGGATAAACATTTTCTCCACCTGTAATGATAAGATCTTTGAGCCGGTCCACGATAGTCAAATAACCATCCTCATCGAGAACGCCTATATCGCCAGAACGGAGCCATACTTTCTCCCAAAAAGCTTCTTCAGTGGCCTCCGGGTTATTGAGGTAACCCTTCATCATATTTGGGCCCCTCATGCAGACTTCCCCTTCTTTCCCTGTTTCAAGAATGTTCCCTGCAGCATCCCTTATCTGAACCTCGCAACCGGGAACAACAGTCCCTACAGAGCCAGGAACATGACGGTACATGTGATTGAAAGTGACTGCCGATGCAGTCTCGGTCATACCATATCCCTCATGCATGTTAAGACCGGTCCGCTCTTTCCATTGCCTCATAATTTCAACTGCAATAGCAGATCCTGAACAGAAACAATAACGGATATTGCGCATGATCTGTTCGAGATGATCGAGCGTGACAAAACGGGTATAAACAGTTGGAACTGCGAAGAACTTAGTAACCTGGCCGGCCTCGATGACCGAAAGAACTGTTTCCATGTCGAAACCAGGCAGAATTTCAAGACAGGCGCCACTCATTATGGTAGATGTCATGATATGAACGACGGCGAAGACATGATGAAGTGGGAGTGCGCAGAGGGCCCGATCACCCTGGGTTGTTCGCTCACAGAACGCGACATTGTGAGCGGGATGATTAATGTTCTCATGGGTGAGCATAACACCTTTCGGCATGCCGGTGGTTCCGCCTGTATAGAGAATTACAGCAGTATCTGTCCTATCCCTTTCTAAAGACCGGAACGATGATAGACCAGAGCTGATGACATGATCAAAAGTAATATCACCATCCGGGCAGATCACTTTTTCTATCCCCTGATTTCCGCGAAGTCCGTCTATATCTTTGAGCCGTTCACTGTTCGTAAAGAGGAATCTTGGCTTTGAATGCTCAAGGAGCATCCTGAGTTCGTCTGACGAGAGGAGACTGGCGAGGCTTATCACAACTCCTCCGGCTTTAAGTATGGCAAAATACGATATGGGCCATTCCTCGGAATTCGATGCACAGATGGCGACATGTTCGCCTGGTCTTAGTCCCATCTTTAAGAGCCCAGTGGCGAGTCTGTTCGTTCTATCGTTAAACTCAGCGTATGTCATTTCCTTTTCTCCTGTGACAAGGGCTGGGCTTTTTGGGAAATAGAGTGTCGATGTCTCAAGATTGGCTGCTACATTCATCGGTATCTCCTCATATGATTTCTTTTGGATGTGCTATCCACTCAGAAAAGCGTACCTTTACATGGCTCCTTATGTCAAGATAGGATTACGAATATATTTTTCTATGGTCTTGTAAGCAGTAGATGACGATGTGCCTATCTGATTATGACTTGAATTGAGGGGTGATTTTGCGATCCCGTATATTATGATAGTAATGAGGGATAGCCTTAAATACAAATATGATGGCTGCCAGCATTATTAATAGGGTGCTGTATCGATATATTTCTGCGAGAGACACCTTATCAAGAAGAAAGCCAATGATAAGGGAGATAGCTCCAATACCCAAATCATAGGAGAAAAGGTAGGTGGAATTTGCAGCCCCCCTCTCGCTGGATTTGACTAAATTATTTATAGCAGCCTGGCCTGTGGGCATAAGAATGCCGAAACCAAAACCATTAATTACCCCTGCAACCAAGAACTGTGTTGAGTTGCCGGCATATCCAAGCCAAAGAACTCCAGTTGATGCCATGATTAGGCCGGCCACTATCAGATGCAAGGCGTGGCCAGTGTCAAATAATCTACCTGCAAACAAACGTGATAGAAAAACGGCTACTGACAAAACAACGAAGAAGGTGGCCACATTCGGAAAATTTTTTTGCGAGGCGTAAATTGATACAAAAATGATTATTGCCCCATATACAGCCATAATAAAGAACATACACAGTGAAATGGGAAGAGCCATCTTGCTGAAAAGATCCGGGAGGGAGAATTTTTTTCTGGCTGGGGACTTATAAGGGTATCTCGTACAGAATGCACCGAGGACCGAAAGAAAAGAAATAACGGTAATTGCAAGAAACAAAGTGTTGGGGCCCTGGTTTTTTATCAACTCCAGGCCGAACATGGGACCGATCGTCATACCAACAGGAAAGCTTAAAGCGAAAACCCCAATGCCCTGACCTATTCGAGAAGGCGGTACAATGTCTGCAACAATTGTAGCACTTGCAGAACTTGTAATTCCGAAGAATGTGCCATGGATAAAACGAATCGTGATCATACCTGCTACGGTACTGATCAGAGGATAAACTCCGTACAGTGCGGTTATCAGGGAAAGAGAAAGAACAAATACGCCTGGCCTGTGATAATTGTCCATTATATAACCTGCAACAGGGCGTATAAGGATTACTGAGATGGAAAAGGCTGCTATAACCAGACCAACACTGCTGTGACTCATTTTTAGATGTTCTAAAAGATAAATGGGCAGTGTAGGCATCAGGGCGTAGAATGCCAGCGAATTAAACAGACTTGAAGCGATAATGGCTATGAATTCCTTTGACCAGAGCTCTCTTTGCATTTACAATCTGAAGTTTAGTATCTAAACTTGCCGGGGTAAGACGTTTTGGGTTTTCTACCATGCTACAGGCCTTGTGTCAATCGCTTTCGGTTGTTGTTCCCGGTGGTATGGAATGGTATACTGATAGGAAAGCTTAAAAATATACAAGACAGATATGGAGACATCCCATGAATGACCAAATAGAGAATATTGCCGAGTTGATTGTTAATGCGAAGAGAATCGTCGTATTTGTTGGTGCAGGATTGAGCACTGAATCAGGCATCCCTGATTTTAGAAGTCCGGGGGGTGTCTGGGATAAGTACGACCCTGAGGATTTCTATTTTCAGAATTTTGTCTCCAGTGAGGCATCCCGTGAAAAATACTGGCAGATGGCAACTGAGATGTATGATTCCATGAAAGATGCTATGCCCAATCAGGCACATCTTGCAGTGGCAGAGCTGGAAAAACTCGGCAAATTGGACTGCCTGATAACGCAAAACATAGATGGTCTCCACTTCAAGGCCGGAAACACACCTGATAAGGTTTTGGAACTCCATGGTACTGCCATGTATGTCACGTGCCTGAATTGCAATAAGCGGTATGATCGTGAAGAGGTTCAACTCCGGATAGCGAAAGGTGAAAAAGCCCCTCGATGCGATGAATGCACTGGACCCCTGAAGCCGGCCACTATTTCCTTTGGCCAGTCTATGCCTGAGCAGGAGACACGGGAAGCGTATGAGCGCTCAGGCACATGCGATCTTTTCATCGTCATAGGGTCATCTCTCGTGGTACAGCCGGCAGCTTACATGCCTGTGGTTGCCCACAAAAGCGGTGCAAAGTTAGTTATTATCAACCGCGATGAGACATCATGCGATGATATTGCAGATATCGTCGTTAAGGCACAGGCAGGCCCAACCATGGCATCAGTGCTGGCAAGGGTCCGTGAAGCATTGTCAAAAAAACAATGAATAGAACAAATTTTTAGAGGTTATGAATCCCTTGCCTGGAATGTATCTTGCTTATGATCCTCATCTTTAATCTTCGTGGCCAATAAACAGGGCTTCGTAGCGTGTACCATGCATTAACAGCGCTGGCAAGTTGTTCGCTCTTTAACCCCTCCTTGCCATAGATCTCAATAGTTAATGCATTAATGATGGTTTCGATCTCCATTTTCAATTTAGGAAATTGACCGCATAGCTTAATGCCAAATTCGAAAGGGGTATCAGTCATTAGACGCGGCAGGCCGCTGCGCCTACCCCATTCTGTAAGCACTGAAAAAAGTTCGCTTGCCCTTTTGTACCCTTGAGCAACGCCAAGCACTGCTTTCCATAAAGAACGTAAAAATTGCCACAGTCGCTTGTACCATGGCAGAAAATGATTTTTATTCCTGGCAGTGTCTGGATTGATTGCAGTCCTGGAGAAAAGCCATCTCATGATCAGGTATATTAGAATGGCTATAGTAAAGGCGAAGAACATAATGGCTATTATCTCAATTCCCTTTCGAAGAATTACTTCCAGAAGCTCCATCCACCAGCTGTCTGCGAACAATGATTCAGATCCAAAATCTTTTCCAGGGGGTGATCCTGACGAAGGATCCGATCTGACCTGCCCACCCATGAACATAAAGCGTACTACACTGCTCACAACCGGGAGAATCCATAAAGCCAGGCCCTTAAGAACACGTTGCCCAGTATCGGCCACCTGGGTCAGGATAGGTAAAAGAAGAAATACAGAGGTTGAGACGATGAGAATAACTACAGAAACAGTGCTCATAAGAATTCCTGATCCCCCTCGGCCAGGCAGGAATCGCCGTACTCCTCCATGTCCAACCCTTGTTATCCCTATGGCTATGATGCTGAGGAGCAAAAATGGATAGATCAATGCTGAAGATAGAGAATCATCCACATTTATACCGCCCTTCACACGCAGTGTGAGCTTTGCGAGGAGCAGAATAAAGAACGCTGCAAGCCCAATGTCAAAGCGTGCACATATTACCGAGTAGGTCTTTCTTCTTTTTGCGAATGCAGTTCCAGCCAACCAGATGAGACCAACACAGATTAGGATAAAAATATGATGAACCCAGTCCATGGGCTCCCGAGCAACAGTAAAAAAAAGGCTGATCCAGTGGGTATTAAAAATCGGGTAAGAGGGATA
This sequence comes from Syntrophorhabdus sp. PtaB.Bin027, assembly GCA_002067585.1. GTDB lineage: Bacteria > Desulfobacterota > Syntrophorhabdia > Syntrophorhabdales > Syntrophorhabdaceae > Syntrophorhabdus. Next base: position 17,660 of record MVQO01000158.1, on the reverse strand, counting down.
AAAGATCCCATGAAGGATATATGCAACTGCCAGGGAACATCCAAGGATATGTGTTATTATCAGCGTTACAACTCTCCATCCATGTCCTGTGGACACGTTGGTAAGAACTATTGCAAAAGAAAATGCTGCTGCTGTTTCAAGAAGGGAGATGGTATTTCCCAGTACCGCAGTCATGGTGAAGGACACCCAAGAATAAATCCAACAAATTTCCATGGCTCCTGTTATGAGAGACAAAAGAGCACTGTTTTTCACCTTCATATGCCCTGAACCTCTTCGACACCTATAAGCCCGTTGACAAGAGGAGCGTGTATTTCTGGAGCAACTGGATTGTTTTTCCTGAGTAATGAATCCATTTCCCAAGGTACCATTATCACCGGTATTTTCCTTTGTTTCAGATATTCAACAATTATCTTTGTACTATCATCATTATTTAATGAAAGGCAAAGACATGTAGTGCCCCAGGGAACCGCACCAGTGGTTTCCAAGATATCTATAAAAACGTTGTTTTGTACTGGTTGCAGTCGTGCGAGTGCTTCCAAAATCCTGGCCAATTGTTGGGAACCTCTTGAAACTGCAACAGACGATGAAGATCCTTTCACCTCGCCATTTGTAAGGAGGCCCATAGCACAACCCCGCCGATCAAATTGCAAAGCGAGAGATGCAATTATTTCAAGGCCCTGTTCAAAGGATTCTTTGTTCTCTGCTTTTGTAAACCCCTCAATATTGATAAGAAAAAGAATCTTTTCCTGCACTGTTGAGTCGAATACCTTCTCCTGTAAACGTTGATGCCTCGCACTAGCCTTCCAATGTATGTATCGTGCAGGTCTTCCATAATGGTAATCGGAAGTGCCAAGGATGTAGACCGGATCATCAACTGGACTTTCACCCCCAGGGGCACCGAAGAATTCTCTTTTTGGGAGACTAAATAATGGAAGGGGCACAATTTTTGGATAAACGACAATCTCGGCTGTCTCCCTGTCTGTTGATTCGAACTGGAAAAAGCCAAGTAGGTCGCCTGATAGCACATGCAAAGGACCTACTTCATAAACGCCCCTTTTAAGAGTAGCAGTCTGCCACTCAAATAGGGCTTGCTGATACCATAAAAGAGTCTGTTGACCATAGAAGGTTCCAGTTTCAGTAACAGCGTTTGTGGATGCATGAATAGGCATTTCAATGTCCAGCCACACAGGCAAGGGTTTGTGGTTTTCGACAGTCAGGGTGAAAGTAATATTTTCTTCTGGAAAGATCCTTGTCCTGTCGGAAATAAGGCGGCATACGATCTTTTTTCCCGCCATTTTTGCCCATACCCTGAGGATGATAGCAATGCCAAAAACGAGGATACACAGGATTGAAAGATCATGCTGGCGGTTAAGGAGGCCTATAAAAAGGAAAATGCCCACCGCTACCATCATGATCGAAGTTATAAAGAGACTCGGTACCCGCCGGGCTAAAGTAGTGTTCATAAGTAATGATTATTTTTCTGAGACTGGCACTGAAATTTTGTTTAAGATCTGATTCACAATATCTTCCTGCGATGTATTCCTGAGCCGCTCCTCCTCTCTGAGGATCATTCTATGAGAAAGTACAGGCACAGCAAGTGATTTTATATCATCAGGGAGCACATATTCTCGACCTCTCAAAGCGGCAAGGGCCTGTCCGGATCGCATCAGCCCCAGAGAACCTCTCGGGCTGGAACCGAGTCTCAGCAAAGGGTTTATACGGGTTGCTCCAACAATTGAAGTTATGTATTCCTTGACTGCTCCGGACACGTGTATCTTTCTTCTGGCCTTCTGCAAGCGGGAGATATCGGCAGGGGTTGCCACTGCTGAAAGAGTTTGAAGAGGATCTTCCTCCTGAAAACGTTGAAGAATAGCAATCTCCTCGTCCTGATCCGGATAACCGAGCCGTATTCTCAGGAGAAAACGATCGAGTTGCGCTTCAGGCAGTGGGAAAGTTCCCTCAAGTTCGATGGGATTTTGTGTTGCCATGACGAAGAAAGGGTGGGGCAGAGAATGAGTTTTTCCGTCCACTGTAACCTGGCGTTCTTCCATACTTTCAAGAAGGCTGGACTGTGTCCGGGGTATGGTTCTATTAATCTCATCTGCGAGAAGTACATTTGTCATGACCGGTCCCTGTTGAAACACAAATTGGCCTGAACGTTGGTCAAACACATTGAAGCCGGTTATATCGGCAGGCAACAGGTCTGGGGTGAACTGAACTCTTTTGAAAGATGCGCCTATGCTCTTTGCCAATGACTTGGCAATCAGCGTCTTGCCGAGACCGGGGATGTCTTCAATCAGAATATGGCCTTCTGCGATAAGGCCTACCAGAAGAAGTTCTATGGCCTGTTCCTTGCCCACTATGACACTGGACATATTCCCTGTAATCTGTTTACATAAATCGAAAGTCATATCTTCTCCTTATTGATTCCCACCCTTGTAATCCCCTGATCCTGATTTTGCTGCAGATTTCACATCTCGAGGGATTGAAAAATGGACCGTATCTCGCAGGGTACTCCCCTGAAATCGAGCTGTTCGATAATCTCATTCATGGTGAAACCCCTTGTCTTGCGAAAGGATGCCTTGCCCTGCGCGCAAAGCTTGCCTGTCTCATCTTCGATCATTGCGGAAAGATAATACATATTGTGAGTTGATGATAGAAATTGCCCCGAGGCGCGATATGTCTTTCCGCACATGATGGGCCTTTTAAATTCTGCTTCCATTTTCCATGTTGCGCAAATCTTTTTTGTCTTCATGAACAGCGCCCACCACATTACTTCATCAAGTATTCCGGTCACGATACCACCATGCAACATCCCATGGTAACCCTGAAATTTTTCCTGGGCCGTGAATTCGCATGAGGCTGTGCTATCCATATATTTCAGCTCGAGGCCGAGACCGCCTGTGGCGGGTCCGCAAAAGAAACATTTTTTATATCCAGGTAAAAGTCCCTTCATGGATTGATCTTCCCTCCCTGCTTTCCTCTCCGTATTGTAACATTTTTAATAAAAAGGTGTAGAGAAAAGTCATGGCTTCTGGCCTAACTGTATTCGACTTGAAAATGCTCTTTACAGGGTTGTTTATTTCTTGGCGGAGCAGCTTTTGAGGGCTTTGGCATATGCAAAGATGGCTTTTACATATTCATCGCAGTGGTTATATGCATAAACAGCCTTCCGGTTCTTATCAGGGTTGTTCTTTTCCCATCCGTGAGATAAAAGATAGTTTGCAATGCTCGCACACGCATCGGGAACATCGAAGAGATCAATAATTCCGTCATTGTTCTCATCAACAGCGTATTTCCGGTAAGATGAGGGAATAAATTGTGCCATTCCGAATGCCCCTGCCCATGAACCTTTAATGGAAAGTGGATTCTTGTTAAGCATTTTTGCTATCCAGAAAAGTTCGATAAGCTCATTTTCAGCCCATGGGGAGCGTCTATTTTCTACTAAGGCGAGGGTAAGAAGGCTATTGAAAATGGGATATTTTCCAACGTATCTGTTGAAGTTTGTTTCGAGCCTGAGAATGGCAATAATAATCTCTTTGTCTACACCATAATTTGCTTCAACCCGCACCAGCACTTCTTTGTTTTCGTTAAGGAATTTTTGCCCTCGTTCCAGTGATTTTTTTGTTAGAAGGCCGAATTTCTTACTGAAATAAGGCAGGCCTTTACCACTCCGTTCAAGGATTTGAGGATAAATCATCACACGCTCATCAGAAAATATCTGCCGTATCTCTTCCTCGCTAAATCCCGTTACTAATATTTTAGCGGTAAGGGTGTCTATCCGATCTTTGTACTGAGGGTCAATTTCCCCAGTAACAGGGGATGAGAACATGAAAAGAAGGCCTATGACGGTTATTATAAAGCAAGTGTTTATTGTTGTGATTTTTTTATCTCCCAATGGATGAGCATTTTTATATTCCACAGATCAATTATCATTATGATACCGAGGTTGGAGAAGAAATCAAGCGTTTTGTTTCTAACCCTGATAGAAACTACTTTTGTATATATTTTCTCTGTTTTTATGGTACAATTCCTTCGTTTGGAATACTCAGAGAAAAGGATTTATCTGCCATATGAAAAAAAGCCTCGATGAAAAAGAACCGGACAAGATAGTACGGCCAGCAATCCCAGATTCGGTTCAGGATCTGATTGAGTTTGTTTCTTCAATAGTTTTTGAGACAGGTATGGAAGACGATAAGGTTAAAACGATTGGCCTTGCCATTGAGGAGGTAGTCCAAAATATTATTGAATTTGCATGCCCTGAGGGCAAAGAGGAGATAACTATTTCCTGTGAGCTTCTTGACAGTGGTGCAACACTTATTCATATATGGGACACGGGCAAACCTTTTAACATGCTTCTTGCCGGAACATTTCCCGAGGTTGAGCTGGTTTCGGCACATGAGAAAATACCATCAACAAAGATGTTGAAAAAAGCAGTGAAGAACATAGAGTACATTCGTGGAAAGGACAAAAACATACTAATTCTGACCATCCCCCCGGTTAGGGGTCGCAACTGATTACAACGAATCCAAGGGCCTAGGTGTTCGAAGGTAAAAGGAGTCAACGTCAGGGAAAGGGTCGAGGGAAGGGTTCTGGTACCCCACCCTGACCCTTTTGAATTAATTGAAGTATTTTATTCTTTTATTCCTGCCAGACGCCTAGCAGCTTTTTTCTTGCTCTCCACATCAGTTTCACGGAAAATAGTTACACGATGAGCCTCCGGTGAGCCACCACCATGGATATCAGAGATTGTATCTGCGCTTTCGAGGGCGAGCTTTTCAGCTAATCGATACATTTTGACCCTGTTTTCCACAGGGACGGTGTCAACGGCTTTCAGGTATTTTTTCAGAAGGTCGCCTATGTCAGGATTCTCAAAATCTCTATCCGATGGAAGGTCAGCCACAAAACCACCGCATGCATCGATCATCAATCGGGTAGCCTCAGCCATTTCTTTGCCCTCATGTATTTTGGAAGCATTGGCGAGAACAGTATCGATGAAGTATGCCCCTGAAGGCTGTTGTTTGCCTTCATAGGAAGAGGCAAGACAGCAACCGTATAAGGTTTCAGCTCTGTGGATCATGTCGATGACTTTCTGTTTCAAATGACCAGCCTTTGAGGTCCCATTGTAGTCCATTAAAGTAAGGGCTGCACCCACCATACAGTCAATCTTGCCCGATTTGCACCCACCATGGCTCTGGCGGTGAAAAGAGGAAAATTTTATGACCATCTCAGATGCAAACTCTGTCTCACCACACATGAAAACGCGTTCCCAGGGAACAAATACATTGTCAAAAATCAGGGTAGGGCAGTACTTGGAGTAGTAGGCATTACCGATGTCACAGCCATCCAGTTCCCGCATATCCAGACTGGATCTGCCGACTACATGGATTAATCCCTTTGTGTCTGAAGGAACGGCAAAGGAAACGGAATAGTCTTTGTCGTTTTTTCCCATGGCACGGGTTGGGATCACGATGATTTCATGAGATGAAAGGGAACCCGTCTGGTGGGCCTTGGCACCCCGAACAACAATACCGTCGTCACGTTTTTCTACAACACGGACAAACATGTCTTTGTCCACTTGTTCGTGTGGAGCCAGTGACCGATCGCCTTTCACGTCTGTGACTCCGGCATTCGCAGTTAAGTCATTCTTCTGCATGTGCTTCAAAAACTCCGTGAAATTCTTGTTGTAGTTAGTGCCATATTTTTTATCGATATCATAGGTTACGATTGCAAGAGTTGAGAGACAATCAAGTCCTGTGCATCTCTGATGACAAGTTCCGACGTAGTTAGCAACTTTGCGGTTCACTTTTACTCTTGCTACTAGATCTTCTATGCTGGCGGGGGGCAATGTGAACCGACTAACCGGTTCATTAATGAGAGGGCTTATTGTGATCATAAGGTCCTTGTTCTCCGGCATATTGGCAAGCTCGTAGGTGGCGCCAGTAGCCTCTATACCCGCACGAAGGCGTGGGTTATCCACAATGCTGGTGAGTTTCTTACCAAACATGTAAGCTGTGGGCTTGAGTGCCCCAATCGATGCAATGTATTCTTCTTTTGTTTTAATACCCATACTACATTCCCTCCTCGTTTTACCATTATCTGGTCTTAGGTTTATATTTCAGAATGGAGACCTTTCCTGCTCAGCCAGTATCTTTTTAACGCTCGATAGGACCTGTATCTTCACATTAGTGAGATGATTCTTGAGGACATTCTGTGCCCTTTCAAGATTTCGTAAGGCAACTGCATCATATATTTCTTGATGCTCCTGATCTGTAGCTGTAAGAGATGACATGGGCAGATAATTACCACCGTATTTAAGGAATAACATGTCGAAGACATTCTGCAGAATCCGTATCTGTGTCTCTTTTTCAGAGAGAGACGCAAGGGTCATGTGAAATTCCTTATTTTTAAAAAGCCTTTCCTTTAAATAGAACTCCCGTTCTGCTGAAAAGTGTGCTTCCAACGCTGTCTTCAGGTTTTTCAGCCCATCCCTGTTGATATGCTGAATGGTGGCAGGTATCAGGGATGGTTCAATGAGTTCACGAAGCTCATAGAGCTCTTCAATCTCTTTAAGGCTAAAGGGCGCCATAGAATATCCCCGTTTAGGCTCATGAAGCACGAAACCCTGCAATTCGAGCCATTTTAATGCCTGTATGATAGGCGTTGGGCTCAATTTCAACTTCTCAGCGAGGTCCCGGTAGGCTATCTTTTGTCCGGGAGCTAGTTCCTTGGTGTACAGCATGCGTCGAATACCTTGATATGCTATTTGGCTGCTGTCTGCCTGTGGTTTTGTTGTTTTTTTGGTTTTGGGTTTCATAATAGGTCATTGTATATCAATTAAATTAAATTTGCAATTAAATTTTATAATGATAAAGTTTTGTATTGTCTATTCCGGCAACAACATTTCTTTGCGTTGATCTTTGCAACCTTTCCTAATAGAAAATACCTGATTTCATTGCCTCATGGCAATTTAGCTTAGGGTATCTGGCATTATCTCTTGTTCGGGCATGCTGTACTCACCAAAGAACCCTTCAACCCGAGCGATTTTGTTTATTTTGATTCATTATTGAATTGGATTTTCAATTTATTTTCATTGACATCCAGTGATCGTCTGTTTATACTTGGCCATGGCACGGTTTTAACAAACCTGTGTGCAAGTTAACTCCATTTCAAGGGATAGCCATGAGACTTCATGAGTACGAAACATTAGACATTTTTGAGCAGAACCGAATCCCTGTTCCCCGGAGGGGTATTGCCGGAACAACGCACGAAGCGCTCCAGATAGCTGGGGAGATTGGATTTCCTGTTATGCTGAAGGCCCAGGTGCTTGCGGGAGGCCGTGGTCTTGCCGGTGGAGTCAGGGTAGCGTTGACACAGGATGAGCTGGAAGATGTGGCTGAGGAAATGCTTAGCTCCGACATAAAGGGGTTGCCTGTACGTAAGGTACTTGTATGTGAAAAAGCAGCGATTGAGAAAGAATTGTATCTGGGTATTACGGTTGACGGTTATTCGGGAAGGCCTGTTATTGTAGTCAGTACTGAAGGGGGCATGCTAATTGAAGAAACAGCCAGGAATTCTCCTGAGAAGGTTGCGTCAATTCATATAGATCCCTCCTTCGGCTATTACCCGTATTTGGCCCGGTCCCTCCTGAGGAGATTGGGTCTCAAAGAACAGTTGATCGCTTCCTGGAGCGATATTATCGGCCAGCTTTATAATATCGCCAGGCGCTATGAGGCACTGATTGCTGAAATCAATCCACTTGTGGTTCGCCCCAATGGTGGTCTCCTTGCCGTTGATGCTGTGCTGGAAGTTGATGACTCAGCATTGTCAAGGATACGTTTTCCTCTTCCAGACCGGATAGACAGGATAGAGAATCCTCTTGAACGCCGTGGCCGGGAAATAGGTGTTACTTATGTTGATCTTGATGGAGATATAGGGCTTATTTCATCCGGTGCTGGTCTTGGCATGGCCTCCATGGATATAATAGGGGAGAAGATGAAGCCAGCAAACTTCCTTGAAACAGGGGGAGGTATAACGGCTGACCTGCTTTACAAGTGTATGGAACTTATCATGATGAAGCCTGATCTCAGAGCTATATTCATTAATGTGTACGGTGGAATAAACCCGATCCATGAAGGTGCCAAGGGTGTGGTACGTTATATTCACGAACGCAACGTAAGGATTCCTGTTGTTGCGAAAGCCCTTGGGAACCGTCAAGAGGAGACGTGGGAGATTTTTCGTTCTGCCGGAGTCCACGTGGTGACAGAAACGGCAACCGAAAAAGCAATCGATAAGCTATATGAACTTGTTGGGAGAGGTTAAGCGATGAGTATATTGATTGACGATTCTACGCGGGTTATTGTGCAGGGTATCACCGGCCGCATTGGAAGCGTCCAGACTCACTGGATGCTTGAATATGGAACGAGGGTTGTAGGAGGCGTTACGCCCGGAAAGGGCGGGACAACTGTGGAAGGGGTACCAGTTTTTGACAGCGTTCTTGAAGCTGTGAAGGAGACGGGAGCAAATGCATCTGTGTTTTTTGTTCCTGCTGCATTCGTGCTCGATGCTTTTTTAGAAACAATCGATGCAGGGATAAAGCTGATCGTTGTTGTCCCTGAGCACATTCCGGTGAGAGACGTTATGAAGATGCGCAGCTATGCTGTGGAAAAAGGTGTATTCGCCCTCGGCCCGACAACGCCAGGAATTCTATCTCCTGGAAAAGGAAAAATGGGTATTATGCCAGCATCACTCTTTGCTCCGGGTCGTGTAGGAATCATTTCCAGGAGTGGAACTCTTTCCTATGAATTTGCAGGTATCCTCTCAGAAGTAAACGTCGGCCAGAGCACAGTTGTGGGAATGGGCGCAGATCCGGTTGTCTTGAGGAATCTCGCTGATATCCTTGAATTATTTGAACGAGATACTGATACTGATGCTGTGATTATTGTTGGGGAAGTGGGAGGAGAGCAGGAAGAAAAGGCTGCCGGATTTATATCGAGGCGGATGACAAAGCCAGTTGCGGCCTACATTGCAGGCCGTCAGTCTCCCCAGGGTAAAAGAATGGGACATGCAGGCGCAATTGTGAGAGGGGCAGCAGGGACGGTTGACGGCAAGCAGAAAGAGTTGAGGGCGGCAGGGGTGGAAATCCTCGAGAGTCCAATTCATGTGGCTGATTGGGCAAGGAAGAACAATCTGAGATAATCATATATCGGTGAGCCGTCAGCTATCAATTAAATGTCAATAAATTATAGAATCTTGTATGGCGGTGATTCATCGTCGCATTGGCAGTATTTTCATCACCTTTGTTCAGTTTTCTCTTTGAATTTTTTCTAAATAGCTATACAATCTTATACCAAACTTAAACATAAAAGCTGTTTCTCTAATAAGTCAAATGAAGGGGGGAATCATGGAAAAAAATAAGGTAACAAAGGAAGAGCTTCTTGAGAAGGCTAAGAAACCTGCCCAGGATGCACTCAAGATGCATCCATATTATAAGGGCAAGATTGAGGTAGTTCCCAAATGTGTAATTCGGGATATCAACGATTTTGCCATCTGGTATACTCCCGGCGTTGCAGAACCATGCAAGGAGATCAACAAGAACCCTGATTTGGGCTATGAATACACAAACAGAGCGAACATGGTTGGAGTTGTTACTGATGGTACAAGGGTTCTCGGGCTTGGTGATATAGGGCCCCTTGCCGGCCTTCCTGTTATGGAAGGAAAAGCACTGCTCTTTAAATATCTTGGCGGTGTGGATGCATTCCCCATCTGTCTCGATACAAAGGATCCTGACGAGTTTATACGAACAGTGAAACTCTTGACCCCTTCTTTTGGAGGGATTAACCTTGAAGATATCGAGAATCCAAAGTGTTTTTATATACTGGAAAAATTGAGATCAGAAATGACAATCCCGGTTTGGCATGATGATCAGCAGGGAACAGCGGCTGTTACACTGGCCGGTCTCATCAACGCACTGAAGCTGGTGAACAAAAAAATGGAGGATGTGAAGATCACTATGATAGGCATTGGTGCTGCAAATGTCTGCATTGTCCGGATGCTTATCAAGGCGGGTGCTGATCCAAAAAAAATGATCGTAGTGGACAGCAAGGGAATATTGAACAGGAAAAGGGATGATATTAAGTCAACACACAAGGAGAAGCTTGAGTTCTGCGGTACAACGAATGCTGAAAACAGGGTGGGCGGGATGGCTGAGGCCATGAAAGGACAGGATGTGGTTATTGCCCTCTCCAAATCTGGTCCTGATACTATTCAAAAGGAGTGGATTTCTGACATGGCCGATAATGCAATCGTTTTTGCCTGTGCCAATCCTATACCGGAGATTTGGCCCTGGGAGGCTAAGGAGGCAGGTGCACGCATAGTTGCCACAGGAAGAAGTGATTTCCCGAACCAGGTGAACAATTCGGTCGGTTTTCCTGCAATCTTCCGGGGTACACTGGATGTAATGGCAAGAACCATTACTGACGAGATGTGCATAGCAGCGGCAATTGAATTGGCAAAATGTGCTGAAGACAAGGGACTTCGTGAGGATTATCTTCTTCCTACAATGGATGAATGGGAGGTATTTCCAAGGGAGGCGGTTGCAGTTGCAAAAAAGGCAATGGAGCAGGGAGTAGCACGGCTTAAATTCTCAGAACAGGAACTTTTCAAAACAGCTGAATTGAAGATCAGGCGAGCCAGGGATCAGGTTGCCATACTGATGGAGAAAGGGATAATAGAACCATACAAGGAGTGATGTATGAAAGAGGTGCATGTTGACGAAATAGTATCGGTCATAGAGAAACTGTTTATTGATGCAAACTACAATCTTTCTCAAAATGTCCTGGATACCATCAAGAAATCGATTGACAAAGAAGAGTCTTCTGTAGGTAAAGAGGTTTTAAGGGAGCTCATAAAGAATGCGAATTTGGCAAGGGATGAACATATTCCAATCTGCCAGGACACAGGCCTTGCTGTGACATTCATGGAGGTAGGCCAGGATGTTCATATCATTGGGGGATCACTCAATGATGCAATCAATGAGGGGGTGCGGAGAGGCTATGCCAAAGGCTACCTGAGGAAGTCAGCATGTCATCCTTTTACACGGAAGAACACCGGTGACAATACCCCCGCCATCATACACGTGAAGATTGTACCTGGGGATAAAATAAAGATTACCGTGCTTCCTAAAGGTGGTGGAAGTGAAAATTATGGATCTGTAAGGATGCTTGTTCCCTCGGAGGGAAAGGAAGGGGTGAAGGCACTTGTCCTCGAAATGGTAACGAAGGGAGGTCCCAACCCGTGTCCGCCGATTATTGTTGGTGTTGGGATAGGCGGTAATTTCGAGACATCAGCTCTTCTTTCAAAAGAAGCTCTGATGGAGCCCCTGGGAAAGCGGAGCGATGATCCTGAAATAGCTGCCCTGGAAGAAGAACTCTTGTTGGCAATCAATAAGACTGGCATTGGTCCTCAAGGTTATGGTGGTATAGTTACAGCTCTCGATGTCCATGTTAAAATGATGCCATGCCATATTGCCTCATTGCCCGTGGCTGTTAATATCCAGTGTCATGCACACCGGATAAAAGAAGCCATCATCTAATAAGGGTATCTTCAAATGGGCAAAGGAACAGGGAAAAGGCACGGGAAGAAAAGATGAGTCTGTTACACAGCACAATGATTGTGTTCACCAGTTGGGTTGAAGGGTGAAGTGTGATCACCCCAACTTAAATCGGTTGAAGGAGAGTAGCCCATGGAAATTAAAAGAATAAAAACGCCACTGGAACCTTATGTTATCGAACAATTGAAAGCAGGGGAAAAGGTATTTTTGAGCGGTTATATCTACACCTCAAGGGATGCGGCCCATAAAAGATTCGTCGACACACTTAATGAAGGTGGAAGGCTACCCTTTGATATCCAAAACCAGGTTATCTATTATTGCGGGCCATCTCCAGCGCCACCCGGCAGGGTCATTGGTGCATGCGGGCCAACGACAAGCTCCAGGATGGATGCATATGCGCCCAGACTTGTTTCCCTTGGCCTCAAAGGGATGATAGGAAAAGGGAAACGATCTCAAGCAGTCAAAGATGCGCTTAAGCAATACAAAGCAGTATATTTTGGAGCAACAGGCGGGGCAGGGGCTCTGCTTTCAAAAAGTGTTATATCTTCAGAAGTGGTAGCTTACGAAGAGCTTGGCCCGGAAGCCGTTGTAAAGCTGGGTGTTGTTGATATGCCCCTCTTTGTGATTAATGATGTTTATGGCAACGACTTATACGAGTCAGGCGCTGAGCGTTATAAAAGATAGGCATGTGTCGCGTATCCTTTGACTTTTTAAAACAAATAGTTTAGATAAGAATTCACGGGGAAATATGGGAGAAATTCATGTTGCTATAGTTGGCGTAGGAAACTGTGCAAGTTCAATTGTTCAGGGATTGGCCTATTATGAAAAACACCATACAGCGACAATCGGGCTCATGCACCAGAGTATCTGCGGTTATGAGCCAAAGGATATAAAAATTGTTGCGGCCTTTGATGTGGATAAGAGAAAAGTAGGCAGGCCTTTAGAAGAGGCAATCTTTACTTCCCCCAATTGCACGAAGGTTTTTGAGGATCAGATCAGGCAGTCTGGAGTGATAGTCCGCATGGGCAACCCTCTCGATGGCATCTCGTCCCATATGGCGGATTATCCCGAAAATAGAACATTTCTTGTTTCTGAAAACAAGCCCGATGACGTTGCAAGGATATTAAAGGATACAGGAACCGAGATAGTGCTCAACTATCTCCCTGTTGGTTCTGAGGAGGCAACGAGGTATTATGCCGAATGCTGCATTGAAAGCGGAGCAAGCCTTATCAATTGCATTCCAGTGTTCATTGCATCGGACGAAAAATGGGTTGCCAGATTCAGGGAAAAAGGCATTCCTTTGGTTGGTGATGATGTAAAATCACAGATCGGGGCAACCATCATTCACAGAACCCTCGCAAAGCTCTTTCATGATAGAGGCGTCCAGATTGACCGAACCTACCAGTTGAACACCGGCGGTAACACAGATTTTCTGAATATGTTGAACAGGAATCGCCTCATTTCAAAAAAAATCTCCAAGACAGAGGCTGTTCAATCGCAGCTTGATATGCCCATTCCATCTGAGAACATCCACATCGGTCCTTCTGACTACGTTCCTTGGCAGAACGATAATAAGATTTGCTTTATGAGGATTGAAGGTCGAATTTTTGGCGATGTTCCCATTGATATAGAACTGCGTTTATCTGTAGAGGACTCTCCGAATAGCGCAGGATGCATGATCGACGCTATAAGGTGCTGCAAAGTGGCACGAGACAGAAAAATTAGCGGTGTCCTTGAATCGGTATCCGCGTACACGATGAAACATCCCATTCATCAGTTTCCTGATGAGGTTGCCCGCCAAATGGTGGAAGAGTTTATTCGGGGAGAAAGGGAACGATAGGGTAGCCGTTGATAAGCAATAAAGTTGGTCATTCCCTTGATCCTGCTATTCTGAAACTTTATCGATTCCTCTTTGCCGGCACAACGATAAATCCGAATTACCTGACCCTGATTGGAGCAATATTTGGCTATGCCTCAGCAATGTGTATTGCCTTTGGCTATGTTAAGACAGGGGGAGTTGTCCTTCTCTTTTCAGGTTTTTTCGATCTTCTTGATGGCGCCATAGCAAGAAGCACAAACACTGTTTCACGTTTCGGAGGATTTCTTGATTCGGTTCTCGACAGATACACGGATCTTTTTTTGATGTTTGGAATCTTCGTGTTTTTTCTGAAACAGGGTCAACTGTATGCCCTTGTATTAACCTTTGTTGCAACTATTGGGGTTGCAATTATCCCCTATGCCCGGGCACGGGCAGAGGCAGCATCCATAGAATGCAGAGCAGGTATTCTGGAGAGGCCGGAGAGGTTAGTGATCCTTCTCATAGGTATTTTTTTTAATCTGCTTCTCTATGCCGTTTTCGTGCTTGCTGTTCTCAGTCACGTTACGGTAATACAAAGAATTTTTTTTGTGAAAAAAAACAGCTAACTGATCCTGTTAAAGATCTCTTCCTTCAAGAGATCTTTTGCCATCTCCTTGGGAATGCCTGTTCTTATGATATCACCCTTTGAGAAGAGTATGGCCTTGTTAGCTCCGAAAGCAATACCGATATCAGCCTCTCTGGCCTCGCCAGGGCCATTCACCTCACAGCCCATGATGGCCACATTGAGGTGCTTGTCAATGTTGGCTACATCTTTCTCAAATTCTTCTACAATCTCTTTCAAATTTGTACTGCATCGTCCGCAGGTTGGACACGAGATGATATTAATTCCTCTTTTTCTTAAACCAAGGTCTCTCAGGATATGGTAGGCAGCGATGACCTCATAAACAGGATTTCCTGTCAGTGAAACCCTTATGGTGTCACCAATGCCTTCGTAAAGAAGAATTCCTATGCCCACAGCAGACTTGATAGCTCCCGAGAACACAGGCCCTGCCTCGGTAATCCCTATATGGAGAGGATAATCAGAGACGCCGGCAAATATTTTATATGCTTTTATTGTCTGAAAAATATCTGATGCTTTCAACGAAACCTTCAGTTGTGTCCAGCCCTCATCTTCAAATAATTTTATACTGTATAAAGCGCTTTCCACCATTGATCCTGCATCAGGTTTGCCCTTAGTCTTGAGGATTCTTTTTTCAATGGATCCAATGTTGATGCCTATGCGAATAGGGGTTTTTGTCTCTTTTGCATTCTTGGCGATTTCCCGCACCTTCCTGACGTTGTTAATAGTCCCGGGATTTATCCGAATAGCATCTATGCCTGTTTCCATGGCCTTGAGTGCAATCTTATGGTTGAAGTGGATATCTCCAATGATTGGAACGTCAATCTCCCTTCGGAGAAAAGGTAATATCTGACACGTGTCTTCATGGGGAAGGGCTATCCGAATAAGTTCACACCCGGCATTTTTCAAATCCCTCGCCTGTGTCAACGTTTCTTGAAAGTTCTCAGGATTTGTTTTGAGCATAGACTGAACAACGATAGGTGCATTTCCTCCAACTGCTATGCTTCCTATTTTTATCTTTTTTGTTTTCTTGCGCTCTATGTCCCGTATTGCTTTGTTATATTGCGATTTATCATTTTTTCGGTTCACTGTTCACCATTCACTGATCACTGTATTTCATGTTTCCTTTTCATTGACCACATTGTTTTTGATCTCGCGAATAAGTTCCTGGAAGGCGGGGAGAACGTCTGTCCTGTATCTGCCTGCAACAAGGACAACCATAATATCATCGCCAATGGATAATTTACCCTGATTAACCCAGATCTTTATATCTACTATGCCATCATTTTTTTTATACCGGGCAACCAAGGTGTTCAAAAGTTTCTCATCAAAGGAGAGCACCATCCCAGTCACCGGTTTTCCATCTTTTGAGGTTGCCCTCACAATCCCGTTATGAACCAGGATCATCCCAAGCTGGTCTTTTGGGCTTTTAGATTTTATTTCTTCAATCCATTTTTGTATCATAAGTTATCCCCCGCGTTCTCATTCTATACCTGGCTTTCATGGTTGTCAATGACAGAAATTGTATTCAAATTTATCGGCCATGTTTTTGTTACCCCCTTTGATAGGAACGGTACAGTTGTGGTTCTGTTATGTTTTTAATACCAAATAAAATCATTTTGATCTCATTCACTTGCAAATACACGGTGTATGCCTATCCCACGGGGGGTAACCTGGCACTTATCCCAACAGCCAAGGCAAAACTTTTGTGAAGCCAATTGTGCTCGATCTCCAGTTGATCTATTTTCCCGAAGTGCCGCTTAATCGTTCCCCATGGTCCTTGTCTGAATGGCCACTCTCCCCTGAAAAGTTCAGGTGAGTCCTTTATCGGAAGAGCCTTCCAATTCCGTATCAGGCCAGGATGCGCTGGGAATGGCTTGTCAGATTCGCAGAGGTCGCCCCCTCCTGTATGCTTCAAAGGTTACCTTTGCTTTGAATGACGATGGATGTTCGGCTCTCATCCTTTGCATCACAAAAACCTCAAGATTTTAGATCAGGACGTGATTTAATATTATGTCCAAAATTGTGGTTTCAGTGTAGCCGTATGCGTCTCCTTGAAAAATGGAGAGTTATCATGGCGAACAGTTTAAGAGAGATTCGGGAACGAAAATCGACATTCCCCTCTTATAATAATATCTGTTTCTTACTGGCACGGTGTATAGAAGCCCGGGACCTATCAATCCATGATCTTCCGGATGAACTCCGGATCCAGTGGTTTGGTCAGCAAACTGGCGATCGGGAAGGTCAGCCAGCTAACGATTTGTCCCGGAATAATTGCGTGGATGCCTCCTGCCCCCTGTCCATCTGAGCCAAAAAGAAGTGACCATATGACAACGGTGACAAATCCCAGAATCGAGCTTGCAATTGCGCCCTTACCAGTTCCCCGCTTCCAATAGAGGCCGCAAAGAAGGATGGGAATAAAGGATGCACAACTTGCCGCAGCTCCTATCATAAAAGTTTCTGCAATATTCGCGAGTTGCTTATATGCAAGTAATGCCGAAAAAACAATGACGCATATAGTGATGATTTTGGAAATAAATAGTATTTTCTCGTCGCTGGTACCCCTGCTTATGGTTTTCTGGTACAGATCACGCGAAAGGGCAAAAGATGCCTGTAAGGATGTACCGGCCATAGTAGACATCGATGCAGCGGCCACCGATGAAAGGATTATTCCAATGGCAAGGGGAGGCATGATGGTAGCGATAAGTGTGGGAATTACTTTATCAGTATGAATTCCAGCGCCCAAAATGACTCTTGCCATCGGTCCGACATAATAAACTGCGTAAACGATTACAAACGTCCAGATTGTGACGATGGGAATTGCCCGGTTCACAGCTTTTGCATCTCTGGCGATGAACATGTAATGAACTATCTGTGGCATACCCCATGGGATGAGACTTGTGACGAGACAGATAGAAATGAGGCTCCACCACGTTATGTTCCCCGGCATAGAAACGAATGTCTCCCCGAAGGTCTTCCCTAAAAGCTCGTATCCGGAAGTAAAGCCGACACGGGAATAGACGAACAGGAAAAGGAGTACCATTCCAATGAACATGACGATTCCCTGGAGAAAATCGTTGTATACCGTTGAAACGATTCCACCTGTGGTAACATAAAAGCCAATGACAAAGATGACAATAATAAGAGCCCAGAAGAAAGGAATATGAAAGAGAACTTCAAAGAGCCGTGCAGTGCCTGTGAGGACAGCAACAGTATATGCTATCATAGAAAAGGCAACAACAATGGCCAAGACAGGCCTCAAGGCTTCGGTTCTATATCGCTTCACCAGCATTTCCGTGACTGTGAAGGCCCCAACCTTTTCCTGAAGTTTCCTTACCTTCTTACCAAGGAGGGCCCAAACCAGATAGGTCATGAAAAGAAGGTTTGATGCAGCGACCCACATGAGAGAAGCACCCACATCATACGCCTTACCCCCAAAACCGATAATCAGAGTGGCGCTGTAACACGTGGCGCCGAAGGCCAGGGCCACAGCCCATGGGCCCATAGCATGACCCGAAGTGTAATAACTCTCTGCGCTCTTGATTTTCCGCATACCGTAAAGACCGACGCCCACATTCATCAAGAGATATATGACCAGGATGGTAATGGCC
>MVQO01000157.1 GCA_002067585.1 Syntrophorhabdus sp. PtaB.Bin027 | reverse complement strand
GTAACACATGAATTATGATATATTATCAAATTAAGTAAAAACGGAGGTGCTGTATGTCTGAAAGAGACTTATATGAGGAAATTGCCCGTGTGGCATACGATCTATGGGAAAGAACCGGCTGTATCCACGGGTGCGATATCGAGCACTGGTGCCAGGCCGAGCAGATTGTCATTGCACGTATCATGCCTGCTGAGGAAGAAAGCCAGAAAGTAGAAGAGAGCCAGAAAAAGGTTGCATCCCGGAAGAAAACACCTACAAAGACAGGCACCAGGGGTTCAGGGACCGCAAAAAAGGCACGAAAACCTTCCAAGTCGGCAAAGAAGGCATAGATTTCTGTGATGTAAGTTTCTGCGACCCGTATTTTTCGTTTCCCAGTTTCTCTTTGCGTCTCTCCGGGGCAAACGCAAGGTGCGCATTATAATTTATATCTGCGATCGTCTGCACCACACACAATTTCTTGCAGACACAGCAACAGGCATACATCCATACCATCTTGATACGATAGGTATTATCATGTAAAATATGTCCTGTTTTGAAGCAATGCTCTGTGGCTGTGCGGGTTTAAGATTTCCTCTGCAAAGGGTTGCCCCAAGGGTTTAGGGTGAAGAAAAGAACGTAAAAACTGAAGGTTTGTCTCAGGATAGGGGAGCACCACGTCCATATGCGGCAGGGAAATGGATTCCCTATTACCGATCCGAACGCAAGCGCATTTATTTTTCCAGATGAAATATCTTGAACAAGGATAAAGAATGAAAAAGGAGATCCGAAAAGTACTTATTGCAAACAGGGGCGTTCCGGCAGTGAGGATCATGCACACATGCAGAGATCGCAGAATCGCAACCACAGCGGTTTATAGCACCCCAGACCGGCTTGCTCACCACGTCTATATGGCTGATTCGGCGGTACATATTGGCGAGGCGCCTCCGGCAAAGTCATACCTGAATATAGGCAAAATTATCGAGGCCGCACATACGAGCAAGGCTGATGCAATTCATCCCGGATGGGGATTTCTCTCAGAGAACCATCAGTTTGCCCAGGCTGTCCTTGATGAAGGATTCATCTGGGTGGGGCCTCCGCCAGACGTTATAAAGATTCTGGGCGACAAAATCCAGGCAAAGAAGATAGCCAAAAATGCAAGCGTGCCCATCATTCCCGGTATCTCATCTGTGACTGATGTGAAGGATATCAGGGAATGGATGGAAAAAGACGCTGTCACCTTTCCAATCATCATAAAGGCTGCGGCAGGTGGAGGCGGTAAGGGCATGGTAAGGGTAGATTCTAAAAGAGAACTTGTGAATGCCTTTAATCAGGCCCAGTCTGAGGCTCTGAAGTCCTTTGGGGATAAAAGGGTTATGGCGGAAAAATACATTGAGCATGGACGCCACATTGAGGTTCAGATTGTAGGGGACATATACGGCAGCGTGATTCATCTTTTCGAAAGAGAATGCACGCTTCAGCGCCGGCATCAGAAAATCATTGAGGAGGCGCCAGCGCCTTCCCTGAGAGCTGATCTCCGCAGGGAAATCTGCTTTGCCGCTGTTCGGCTCATGCGGGCTGTGAAATACGTATCTGCAGGGACGGTGGAGTTCATATTTGATGCGCTAAACAACGAATTCTATTTTCTCGAAGTGAACACACGTCTCCAGGTCGAACATGGCATTACAGAGCTGATCACCGGACTGGATATCGTAGGCATGATGCTCGATATTGCCATGGGCAAGGAACTCCATGTTAAACAGTCCGATATCCGGCCCAACAGATGGGCTCTCGAGGTCAGGCTAAACGCTGAGAACCCAAACAACTTCAGCCCTTCCTTTGGCAAGATCACCAGACTTCTTGTTCCACAGGGCCCCGGTGTGAGAATCGCTTCCGGTGTCTATGAAGGGGCTGATATACCGCCTTACTATGATTCCCTGATCATGCTTCTTATTACAGCAGGAGTGAACAGGAACGATGCTATCCGGGTCATGGACCGGGCTCTGGGTAGGAACCTGCGGGTAGAGGGGGTAAAAACCCTTGCCCCCCTGTTGCTTGCCATTATCAGGCACCCGGCTTTTGCCGCCGGAGAGCTTTCAACGCGCTTCATCGAAACCCACATGGATGAACTCATAGCTGCATTCAGATACAATTACAGTGAAGATGAGGTCCTCAAGGTAGCAAACTACGTAGCGGAGGTATCTGCCCTTGGCCCGCAAAAATGGATGTGAGGAGAAAATGATCGATCGTGCCTTTGTAAGGCCGGGCATGAGCGCCCATGAGATAGTGCAGAAAGTGCGGGAATCGAAAGAGGTTTTTTTAACCTCAACTGCCATGAGGGATGCAGGCCAATCAGATTACAAGAACCGGCTCAGGATACACGACTTGCTTACGTTAGCACCTTTGTATAACGAAATGGGTCTTTTCAGCGCTGAGTGCCATGGGGGTGCACGATGGCATGTGGGGATCATGAACAGAAAAGAAAACCCCTTTGAAGAGGTGAGGCTGCTCAGACAGGCAATGCCGGATGTGCTGCTCCAGACCCTTGTGAGGGAAACGAGTCTCTGGGGATACCGGCCTTATCCGCCAAATGTTGTGAAATATGCCGTGTCCCGTGTAGACATAGATGTGTGGCGATGTTTCTCTTTTCTCAACGACGTCAGAAACATGAGGACTGTGGCTGAAGTCGTTATGGATAAGAGAAAGCTGTTCGAGCCCACCATTTCATTCACCGATGCCAGCTGGACCACAGACAGGTACTATCTTGGGGTCATTGATGAGATTGTTGCGTTGTGCGGGGGAACATCAGACATAATACTCTGTATCAAGGATATGGCTGGAGTAGGCACAACAAAAAGAATAGGGATACTGATAGATGCAATTAAACAGCGCTATCCTGAACTGGTTATCGAATATCACCGTCATATGACGGACGGACTCGCATTGCCGGCATACCTTGCGGCAGCAAAGGCAGGGGCAAAGATTTTTGATGTTGAGGAGGACTCTCTGGTAAGGTTTTATGGAGAGCCGCCCATGCTATCAGTGGAGGCTTACTTCGAAGAAGCGGGAATACACGTGCACCTGAACAGGGAAGTGGCAGAGGAAGCAGTGCTGAAAGTCAGGGAGTGGATAGGCAACTATGAATGGGCTGAATCGCCGTTCAAGGGGTTTGACCATACGGTCACATATCACAGAATGCCGGGGGGCGCGTTTCCGAGCTCTTTTGAACAGGCGAGTAAAGGCGGATTTCTTGAGCTCATGCCTGCCATTCTGAAGGTCATGTCCCTTTACAATCAGATTGTCCACTATTTCGATGTAACCCCCGGGTCTCAGATTACCTGGGTCACCTGCAGCGGTGTTGTGAACAAATATGCAAAGGAAAAAGGAAGTGCGGGGGTAAAACATTTGATAGGGCTCCTGGTCAAATTTGTCATTGATAGGGAGCAGAGCTTTGAATCGATGGACAGGGAAGAACAGGATGAGCTGCTGATGTTTTTTCGCAATGCCTCTGAAGATTTCCGAAATCTAATCCTTGGCCAGTACGGACAGTTGCCGAACGGCTGGCCTGCCGACTGGGTATATAAAAGCGCCTTTGGGGATGCCTGGCAGGAGAAAATAAAGACAAGGAATGATTTATCACCTGTAGAACTGCTGAAAGAAGATGATCTGGATAAACTCCGAGCCGGCCTCGAAGAGGCCATAGGACGAAACGCAACCGATGAAGAGTTTGTTCTCTTCCTCATGCATCCCAAGGACGCGGTGGAGCATATTCAATGGCGTGAAAAATACGGCGAGGCTCCTCTTGTTTTGCCCACCTCCATATGGAGAGAGGGCTTGAAAAAGCCCGGGGACAAGGTGGAGTTTGACTTTTGGGGAAAACCCTACTGTATCGAACTCGCATCGATTGGCGCAGAGCATGATGGTGTTGTACAGGTGGTGATCCTGGTGAACAACAAGACAAAAGTATACGCAGTTCAGACCCCTCATGCAAAAAAAGAAGACAAGCGCATGGCAAAAGGCATCAACGATGTCCCGTCTCCTGTTAATGGAACGGTGTGGAGAATAGGCAATCCAAAACGAGGAACCCTGCAGGTGGGAGACATTGTCCATAAGGGTGAAGAGATGGCGAATGTGGAAGCAATGAAAATGGAGAATGTTATCTCAGCGCCTTTTGCCGGACAGGTTCGCGAGATATGCATTAAGCCCAATGAGCTCGTCCAGGAAGGCCAGCTGCTTTTTGTCATTGATAAGAGGGTCGGCGATACAGAACAGGGCATGCTTCGTGATGACTCTTAGGACAGGTATTGCAGAACACAAAGAAAGATTATCCGTCTTTAAGTTATATGCCGGTTTATGCAGGTTGATATGGATGCTTTTGATGTAATTGTAATCGGTGCAGGCCATGCGGGATGTGAGGCTGCTCTGGCTTCGTCTCGAATGGGCGCGAAGACCCTTCTTCTTACCATCAACCTGGACCATATAGCATTCATGTCGTGCAATCCTGCTGTGGGCGGTCTGGGAAAAGGGCATCTCGTAAAAGAGATCGATGCCCTTGGTGGTGAGATGGGAAAGAATATTGATGCCACCGGTATCCAGTTCAAGGTGCTCAACACCAAGAAAGGACCTGCAGTCCGTTCGTCAAGGGCGCAGGCGGACAAGATGAAGTATGCCCTGCGGATGAAAAAGAGGCTTGAGGAGCAGGACAACCTCCGTATCAGGCAGGGTACGGTAGAGAAGCTGCTTGTTGATAGGGGAGAGGTTGAAGGGGTTGTGACAACATGGGGGGAGCGTTTTCTGTCAAAGACCGTCATAATGACCACAGGAACGTTCCTTGGAGGGCTCATTCATGTTGGTCTCGAACATTTCCAGGCGGGTCGCATGGGAGACCTGGCCTCCCTTGGCCTTTCCACATGCCTGAAAGATCTTGGTTTTGACCTCGGGCGGCTCAAGACAGGGACGTGCCCGAGACTGGACGGGAGAACAATAGATTTTTCAAAGCTTGAGCCTCAGGTGAGCGATAATCCTCCCCAGCCCTTCTCTTTCATGACGGAGAGTATTTCAGGCAGGCTTGTGCCCTGCTACATTACCTATACCAACGAAGCCACCCACGAAATCATACGCTCGGGTCTTGAGAGGTCTCCCCTCTACACAGGGAAGATCAAGGGAACAGGGGTGCGGTACTGCCCATCCATCGAGGATAAGATTGTTCGGTTCAGGGAGCGGAGCAGACACCGGATTTTCATAGAACCCGAGGGGACTGACACCTATGAATACTATCCCAACGGGCTTGCAACGAGCCTTCCCCTGGATGTCCAGATGGGTATGCTCAGAAGCATCAACGGCCTTGAAAATGTGGAAATAACAAGACCGGGGTATGCCATAGAATACGATTTTGTCTATCCCACAGAGCTTTACCCGACCCTTGAGACAAAGAAGATGAAAAATCTCTATTTTGCAGGCCAGGTAAACGGAACCACCGGCTACGAGGAGGCAGGCGCCCAGGGCCTGATGGCCGGTATTAATGCCGCTCTCAGGGTCCGGGGAGAAGAACCTTTTGTTCTCGGGAGAGATGAAGCATACGTAGGGGTTATGATCGATGATCTTGTTACAAAGGGGGTTGACGAGCCATACCGCATGTTCACGTCGAGGGCCGAACACCGGTTATACTTACGGGAGGATAATGCTGATCTTAGGCTTACCGAGAAAGGGTATTCCATCGGCGTTGTCGACATCAACCGCTACAACAGGGTTGTTGAGAAAAAGCGGGGCATTGGGGAAACCCTCGGCATGTTGAGGTCTGTTAGGCTGAGACCAACAAAAATGACCCAGGAGATGCTCAAGAGCATGGGGCTGGAACTCATAAGAAACCCCGTGACCCTCGAGGACTTGTTGAAAAAACCAGAAATCACAATAAAAATGCTGGCGAGGATTGACAACCGGCTGGAAGAGGTGAGTGAAGATATTGCATACCAGGTTGAGTTGAATGTAAAATACCATGGTTATACGGAAAGACAACAGGATATGATTGAACGTACAAAGAAGCTTGAGGGAAAGAAGATACCTTTAAGCACTAAATATGATGAGGTTTCCGGGCTTTCACGGGAGGTAATTGAAAAGCTGACAAGGGTGAAACCCATTTCTCTTGGGCAGGCTTCCAGGATTCCGGGTGTTACCCCTGCATCAATCACAGCATTGCTGGTTCATTTTAAAAAAACAGGGACACTGTAGCAGAATGGCTTTGTCTATTGTTGACAGTTAGTGAACTGGAAAAGGGAATAGAAACCAGGGGTAGAGACAATAACGATTTCATGAACGAGATAGTGCAGGACAATACATCGGGTATAAAGGAATTCTTGCTGAAACAGGGTGTGGATGCATTCGGCGTAGCTGGCATGGCCGGATACGGCAGGGAACTTGTTGGGCTCCATGAGTCGGCAAACGACAGGTTTTCATTTGCCATCTCTTTTGGGCTTGTGCTTGCGAGGGGTGTCATGGAGACTGTCAAAGATGGCCCCAATGCTCTCTATCTGCATCATTACCGGCAATTGAACTACCGGCTCGATATGATCGCATATCTCCTGGCAAGGGAAATAGAAAGGAAAGGCCACAGGGCGATTCCCTTTCCCGCATCTCAGTTGGTTGACTGGAAAAACCAGAAAGGGCACATTTCCCACAAAAAAGTAGCTGAGCTGGCAGGCCTTGGATGGATCGGAAGGAACAATCTTCTCATCCATCCGGTACATGGCGCCCGGATGCGCCTGAACACGGTTATTACTGATATGCCATTAGAAGAGAACAGCCCACTCCAGAGGGACTGCGGAGACTGCAGGGCATGCATGGTTGTCTGTCCTGCCTCTGCCATCAGGGAGGACCCTGCTGACTTTGATCACGTGGGGTGCTACAACATGGTCACTCAGTTGAAGAATAAAAGAAACCTCGGTCACCATATTTGCGGGATATGCATCGAGGCATGCACGGCATGACACCCTACACCTTCAACCCATCTACTTCAATTCGCTTATTTTCCTTTTTATGATCTTCCCCTTGTCTTTGGGAAAATCTGCCCTGATGTAAACGGTTTTTGAAAAGACCCGGACTACCTGTCCTTCCATTTCCTTTTTAGCGAATGTGAATTTTACCTTATCTCCAGCCTGCATACCTACACACCTCCGCTTGTTTCAATCGTTTGGCTCTCTCTGGTCGCTGTTGTCGGTTCGGTCTTTGTCTCGGTCCCGGCTTCTGCTTTTGCCTCCGTTTTTTCGGTTTCCGCACTCTCGGAAGTGGGGGTAGTTTTCTTCCCTACAGTGTCGATTGGCTTCTTATAGTCTGTTACATACCAGCCAGTGCCTTTCAGATGAAAAGAGCACTGGGAGAGTAGCTTGTGAAGTCTGCCTTTGCACACGCGGCACTCTGTCAACGGAGAGTCTGCTATCTTCTGATAGATTTCGAATTGTTTTCCACAATTCTCGCATTGATATTCATATATGGGCATTAAAAAAACCTCCAGAAACAGTCTGCTTGCTGCTCATAAAACTATTGATAACAATATAAACTTTTGCCTTAGATTTCGTCAAGTTCTTAGGTAAAAACCAGCTTAGCACTGTCAGCCAGGCAATTACCCTGCTCCCATTTCCCTGTTAAAAAGGTCCGGCGAATATCTGACAATTGGATAAGAGTATTCCTCCCCGATACATCTGAACAGTCCTGTCAAAGTACGTACATGATTTCACTCGGAACCTTTCACCACATTTTGTTCTTGATGGACTCATCTCTTATATGGTATATGTCGTCCGCAGGTTCATTTTTTTTTTGCCGTTCACTTCCCGTTGCTATATAAGGTTGATCTACTGACGGCTATAGTCATGGCATGAGGGGATGATGAAACGTTATCAACTCGCAGAATATCATCTGTTTCAACGGCTCGGCAAGTTAATTCTGTTCAACGTAGAGACCATGCTTTTCTACGAAGTAGATCCGGTTATTTCCGATGCCATTACCTGTTTTGAGCAGGCGCCGGACGCAGACATACCAGCGTTGCTCAGGAAAAAATATAGTCGGTGGGAAGTTAAGAACGCCATATCTTACCTTGAAAAAGAAGGTTTTCTGACAAAAGGTGATGGGTTACGTCATCCTTACCGAACGCCGGTGCTGACAAAGCGGCGTGGTATCAGGCATCTCGAGCTTCTTGTTACCCACAGGTGTAACATGGCATGCCGGTATTGCTACGGAATCCATGGACAGGAGGAATGGGGCAGTGCCCCCTTTCTTTATGGCGCAAATTCAGGGAGCATGTCTTTTGAGGTAGCACAAAAGGGCGTTGATTATCTCTTTGAGAAATCAGGCCCCCGAAAACAGGTAAGCGTCATCTTCTTCGGCGGAGAGCCGCTCCTTGAGATCGGCCTCCTGAAACAGATTGTGCCTTACATCCGCGAGAAAGAAAGGGAGACCGGAAAGAAGGCAGACCTATCCTTGTCTACAAACGGGCTGCTCCTGACCCCGCATATCGTCGATTTCCTGGTGGAAAACCGCGTGGGATGCCAGGTATCCATTGACGGACCTGCCGCAATCAACAACAGAACAAGGCTGCTCGTCAATGGATGCGGCTCGTACGATGCCATAATCCAGGGAGTGAAAAGACTTATCAGCCGCCGCCCGGGCAAAGTGCCTGCACGGGTAACCACTGTTCATAACCTCGTAGATTTACAGGGGGTAGTCGACCACCTTTTGGGCCTTGGATTTGGTTCTGTCCACATAGAGCCTGCCATAGGCAGTTCGGGTGATATGGGCGTGACACAGGATGATGTTGAAAGAATCAAAGGGCAGAACGAGGCCCTGGCCCTTTTTCTTGTTGAGTCAGTCACAAAGAACCGGTTCTTCAATTACTCGAACCTTGTGAAACATATACGACAAACGAGGGTGGTCAGGGAGAGACTTGCCTATTACTGCGGCGCTGGGAGAACGTATTTTGCCCTTGCGCAGGACGGGGGGTTTTACCCATGTCACCGGTTTGTGGGCATGGAATCATACAGAATGGGCACCATTGAAAGCGGGGTAGACCTTACCCTTCAGAAAAAGATCCTGAGCCTGACCGTAGATAATCGCCCTGTGTGCAAAGATTGCTGGGCGCGCTATCTGTGCGGAGGAGGCTGCTGGAAACACGCAGTGGATGCCCACGGGACCCTGGAAGGATCGAATGATAAATTAAGTTGCCAGATTATACAACATGAGATAGAATGTGCCATGGCTATAAATTCTGAACTGGCCATCAGCGATCAGGACATCTTGAGCACCATGTACGAGGAGGCAACTGAACCTTACCTTATTACGGACAAGGGGGGAGCGTAATATGCAGCAGACAATCGATAATGCAAAGCGGGGATTTTTAAAATGGATCTGCAGGCTTACGGGCGGTTACCTTTTTTTGAGCCTCTCACCGGCGCCACTTAAGCGCGTCAATGCAACCTTGTTCTCTGAGGCCCACGGGCAAACAGGCTGTAAGCCTGATTGGTGCACAGAGAGAGACGCCTGCGAGGGGGACTCAGTTGGCCATACCTGTTCTGTAAAGGACACGTGCAACGTGGACGAGTCAGGAGACTGCGAAACCGACTCCTGCAACG
>MVQO01000156.1 GCA_002067585.1 Syntrophorhabdus sp. PtaB.Bin027 | reverse complement strand
TCCTCCTATCGCGTTTTAAGATAGAAGATAGTTTATGCCAGGTGGATCATTTTTCATGAAAATATTAGACCAGTTTAGCATGATAATTTACACAGAAATTACTCTCTGAGTTTTATGCTCAAGGAGCCGTTGGAGACTTTGATGTCCTCTACGCCTTTAGATAGGGTGCCCCAGAATCCGTGTTGACCATTGAATTCATGGACCAGGTCTACATTCTTGAGATTGCCCAGCCAGGCGTTTGGGATGGGTATGCCGCCTATACTGACACCGCGAAGGGCAACAACAGGTTTTCCGGCCTCATGACGTAATGTTACACCACAGCTAAGTCGTAATGTTTTGCCCCCAAGGAAGGGGAAATCTTTGTCTACAGGGATTATCAGCTTGAGGCTGATCATATCGTCGGACAGGTTGATGGCAATCTGACGGGCAGCTTTCTCATCTTTTGCTATGAGCGCATTGAGTTCTTTTTGTGAGATTCGAATTTCCCGCCTTGCAGGATCCTCTGTGTAACCTTCAGGTTCGAGACGCCCTTTAGTCATTTCTTCATCAGTCCTTGTGCCGGAGAACTTTCCTTGTTTTTGAAAGCTCTGCTCCAGGCGTTCTAGCTTTGTATTCAGCACCTGCTGTTCTCTTTCATTCAGCTTGGTAGGGTTAAACGGGTTGGCATAAAGGTTGTGTTTTATCCACCAGACACTCACTGTTATCACTACGATGAAAAATAGCGCTATTATACCCAGTATGCGAGGCCATTTCGATTTTGTTTGATTTTTATCGTCTGTTTTCCCTGTCATATATTCCGGGCGCATAAAAATCCTTTTACCATCTCATCTTTCAACAAAAGTTACAAAATTCATTTTATTCCTTTCTGTATGCCACAATGTGTGCCACACTATTCTATACCTGTGAGAATGAGCTGTAAAGACCATCCAATATTATGAGATTCTATATGATATGGCTGCAGGTCGTTATCAAATGTTATTGGATGGTGATTGCCCGAGCCTATCCCGTATCATTTTCAGAATTACAAAGGACTCCCGCTCCCTTTCTTCCAGAGCGCCTGTGATATAGTTGATAGTCTC
This sequence comes from Syntrophorhabdus sp. PtaB.Bin027, assembly GCA_002067585.1. Taxonomy (GTDB): domain Bacteria; phylum Desulfobacterota; class Syntrophorhabdia; order Syntrophorhabdales; family Syntrophorhabdaceae; genus Syntrophorhabdus. Next base: position 2,201 of record MVQO01000156.1, on the reverse strand, counting down.
CCGGTAATCCGGCATGAAAATCTTTGAGAGTGCGTTGCACCGTCGCTGGGTCTTCCGAAGTTCCTGAGCAAGGCGCATGATAGCATTTTCCAATTCTGCCAGTTCAGCAAGGATGGGAAGAACCTCGATAAAACGTGTCATGGCCACATCAGTGCTTGCTGAAGTTCCCCCGATGCCAAACTGGATACTTACCGGCTCTGTCTGAACCGTCACATGGGGGATCTCCATGCCCATAAGGTGCTGGTCAGAGACATCCACCTGATGGTCCATGTTAACAGCAAGGGTGGCACGGTCGATGTTGTCTGATCCGATCTCCAGCTGGGCTTCCTGGAGGGCTGCAAAAGCAAGGCCAAGGGCTTTAGCAACACCCTGTTCTGCATCACGAGCGCGTGCAAGGCGGCTCATCAGCTCAAAGATAAGTATTTGTCTTTTTTGTTCGAGGAGGTCGTAACCTTCTTCAGCGAAAGTAAGTTGTTTTTTCAATACGAGCAAATTCGATTTGGTTGGAGCTATGTTCAGTTTTCCCATAAAACCCTGCCATTTTCCGGAGCTCACACCTGCCTGTGTCATATGCTTCAGTAGGCACGTGATCACCCCTTTTCACGAAATTAGTCTGATAGATTGGCTAATCCTTATCCATTAATCACTTAATTCCTTAACCCTGTCCTCCTGTTCCCGATAGTATGTGTTCAACAGGTTGTCGCTAACACGGTGCAACTCATCCCTGGGCAGCGTGGAGAGTACATCCCAGCCAAGTTCGAGTGTAGTTTCGATAGATCGGTTCTCGTATTCACCCTGGTTCAAAAAGCGTGTTTCAAACGCTTCACCGAATTTCAGGTATTGTTTGTCGAGAGTGCTCAGCTCTTCTTCGCCGATAACATCAGCCAGCCCTCGGACCCGCTTGACATAGGCGTAGCATGCGAATAACTGGCTTGCAAGAATGGGATGGTCTTCCCGGGTGTAACCTTTGCCAACCCCGTCTTTCATCAAACGGGAAAGACTCGGAAGGCCGGCAATAGGAGGATAAACGCCACGCTGAAACAAATCTCTGTCCAGGACAACCTGTCCTTCAGTAATGTAGCCGGTAAGATCCGGAACAGGATGGCTGATATCATCTGCAGGCATGGTGAGAATGGCCATTTGAGTGATGGAACCCTGTGAACCCTCGATGCGGCCCGCGCGCTCGTAAATGCTGGCAAGATCAGAGTACAGATAGCCGGGATACCCTTTTCGGCCTGGAATCTCACCTCTGGCAGTACCGACTTCCCGCAAACTTTCACAGTAATTTGTCATGTCAGTCAAGAGCACAAGCACATGCTGTCCGCAGTCAAAAGCCAGATGTTCTGCTAGGGTCAGGGCAACACGAGGGGTGAGAAGACGTTCAACGCTTGGTGCATCTGCAAGGGAAAAGAACATAACGGCGCGGCCAAGAGCACCATAGTCATGAAAGTTGCGGATGAAGAATTCAGCTACATCGTGCTTTACACCCATGGCAGCAAAGACTATTGAGAACTGAACTTCCTCTTCCAGCAGGCGGGCCTGTCGCACAATCTGGGCTGATACGCGGTCGTGAGGAAGCCCGTTTCCCGAAAAGATGGGAAGTTTCTGACCACGAACCAGTGCATTCATCCCATCGATAGCTGATAAGCCTGTCTGGATGAATTCACGCGGATAACGCCTCGCATTAGGATTTAGGGGCATTCCATTGACGTCTCGCCTGTCTTCAGAGAGCGGAGGCGGGCCCCCATCAGCCGGGCGGCCGAGACCATCGAATATGCGTCCAAGCATCTGCTGAGAAACAGGAAGGCGAAAGCTCTCCCCGAGGAAACGGACCCGCACTGTTTTGTTTGAGAGGCCTGTTGTGCCTTCAAGCACCTGGATTACGGCCTGATGTTCAGATACTTCGAGAACACGGCCGAGACGGGGCACATGGTGTGGGTCAAGGATCTCAACAAGCTCATCATAGCCTACATCCCGAACACGCTCCACCACAACCAGAGGGCCCTCGATGCGCGAAGCCCCTACGTACTGTAAGCCCCTGTCTTCTATGTCGAATGTGATCGTCATAACAAGGTGGTATGCATATCTACGTCGAAAGTAGCTTCTTTGATATAGTCTTTTGCCAGTGTGTCCATATCTTCCTTCACCTGCAGTTCCAGTTCCGCGAGCTTGTCCAGGTCTGTGTTACTGAATACTGACTT
>MVQO01000155.1 GCA_002067585.1 Syntrophorhabdus sp. PtaB.Bin027 | reverse complement strand
AATGAGGAATGTGGACAGGAGCGATAAGGCGCCAAGAAATACCGCAGGAACGGCAATGACCCAGAGCCCTGTGGAAATTGAATAGTGATCACCAATATAGCCTATTGATATGGGGGCTAGAGATGCCGTGGCATACCCGAAGGTTGTGATCACACCCAGGGCGAGCCCTTTAAATGTTGGAAAAACGAGGCCGGTAAATGTCCATACCGCGCCCATCATTGCTGCCCCAATAAATCCAGCCTGGAAGGTACAGTACGCTCTGAGAACAGGATTGTTTGTGGCGAGGATAATCATCAGTGTTATCCCCATAATGAATGCACAGAAGATTCCCACCCGTCTGTAGCCGAGTCTGTCGGATACCCAGCCGAGAATTGGCCGGCCGATACACTGGCCTATGCCATAGAGACCAGCTACGAGACCGGCGGCGGTGGCTGCAAATCCGAGTTCTGTTTTTAAAAAAGCGGGATACCACATGGTGAAGCCAAATTCGGCGGAAATCTGAAACATACCGGTGAGACTGAGAAATACAAGCATAACCAGGTTCGCACGCTTCAGGATAGCACGGTCAAAGTATCTGATTGTGGTGCTGGCCTTGTCGCGATCAGGCCATGTCGTAAGTAAGAAGATTGCAACGAGGATGCCTGCCAGACCCGCCACAAAGAAGGGTACACGCCAGCTACCTGTCAGATCGAGGAGCCATCCGGATAATGCTGGTCCCACAAACCATCCCAGGGAGGATCCAGAGGAGAGAGTAGTTAAGAAAAATCCAGGTCGTTCGGGAAAGAGCTCCAGGGTAAAGGCAAGCATGGGAATGAAATAGAAAGCTTCCACCATGCCTGTGAGAAAACGACCGAAAAAGAGAAAGCGTGGACCGTTCGAAAATCCGCACACTACCGTAAGGAGAGAGAATCCGAAGATTCCAATAATAATCGCACATTTCCTGCCGAACCTGTCCGACAGTACACCGGCTGCAATGGGCGTGAGCATATAGCCCCAGAGAGATGCAGCTCCAATAATACCCAGGGCAGTCCTGTCTGTATGAAACTCCTCCATAAGCGGAGGAATGAGGGGGCCGAATATCCATCGTTGGGTGAAATAGAGAAGCATTCCGATCCAGCCGAGTATAAAAAAAACTATACGATTTGATTTCATGCGACCCTGCCGACTACATTACTCCACGGTAGCAGACAAATCAAGGAAAAAGAATGGCCCTGTGAACCCCTGCTAACCTATCATCCGCAATTACAAGTGCCATTTATATTTCCTTTGTATTGTAGGAAAGAAAAAGGGCCACTGCTCCCAGAGTGGTAGCCATGACCTATGATAATCCTGCATAATGTCCTCATGAACGCCATGCAAGATGAATCAGGATGGGGGATGAACATATGACCTGAGGAATTAAAAAAAGCCATGTGGGTCAAGAGTATATCCAAGATGATCCAGGGAATTGCAGACACCATACCTATTCTAACTCCAAATCAGAGTATACCATGGCCGCGGTGTCATAAAAAACTGAGCATATTTTTGAACAAAAGTTTCTAATTGACAAACTTCAGGCTGTTGGATAGGATTCCTCATCAACGTTAAGTTCATATGAAGAAGACCCTATCTGTTCTTGATGTAGTAGCCCTTATAGTGGGTATTGTGGTAGGCGTGGGGATTTTCAAAACGCCCTCCCTGGTGGCTGCGAACGCCGGCAGCGTGGGTACATTTCTTTTGACCTGGGTTCTCGGTGGAGCGATCTCTTTTGTTGGTGCTCTCTGCTACGCTGAGCTTGCTACAGCCTATCCGCATCCTGGCGGGGAATACCATTACCTCACACGGGCCTACGGTCCCAGGGTGTCTTTTCTGTTTGCCTGGGCAAGGATGACGGTTATTCAGACCGGCTCCATTGCCATGCTTTCTTTTGTACTTGGAGACTACATGTCACGGATATACTCATTGGGGCCATTCTCACCTTCCATCTATGGGGCAGCCGGTATAATTATTCTTACAGTGATTAATATTATTGGCATACGGGAAGGAAAGACCACCCAGAACCTTCTCACTGTAACAAAGATCATTGGTTTACTAATTGTTGTTATAGGGGGAGTATTTTTTTCAAGTCCGTTCTCGACTGCACAAGACCAACCCTATTTGACTGGCCATGTGTTTGGCCTTGCCATGATCTTTGTTCTTCTCACCTATGGCGGATGGAATGAAGCGGCCTATATTTCAGCGGAACTGAAAGGCTCAGGCAGGGGAATGGTTCACTCACTTCTGTGGGGTATACTTATCATTACATCCATCTATGTACTTATCAACTGGGTCTATGTCCATGTCCTTGGCATTGTTTCTGTGGGAAAGTCAGATGCAATCGTTTTCGATGTAATGGTTCGGATTGTAGGTCATTACGGAGCAGTGCTTTCCACAGTATTGATCGCCATATCTGCTCTTGGAGCTATGAATGCCACGATCATCACAGGAGCGAGAACGAATTACGCCCTGGGAACTGAATTTTCCATTTTTCGCTTCCTGGGGGCCTGGCATGAAAGCTCTGGCACACCAGCCAATGCATTAATTGTCCAGGGTGCAATCTCCTTTTTTCTTGTTGTACTTGGTTCAATAACAATGAAAGGCTTCGTAACCATGGTCGAATACACAGCACCCATCTTCTGGCTCTTCTTTTTTCTTACGACACTTTCTATCATAATCCTGCGCTTGAAAGAGCCAGAGGCAAAACGACCTTTTGTCGTACCGGGCTATCCTGTTACTCCGTTATTGTTTTGTGCTATATGTATCTATATGCTTATGTCAAGCATCCAGTATACAGGCATTGGTGCGTTAACAGGGATAGCCGTGTTTTTAACAGGCACTTTTTTTATGAAGCTTTCAAAACACCACGTCACTAAAAGGAGGTAGACCGATGAAAAGAAGGGTTGTCCATATTGCCTCTATTCTTGCTTTTTGCTTTGTCCTGTTTTCATGTGACTCCATCCCTGGCAAGAAGACTATACCTGATGTCCATTTTGCAACCACACCACATAAGGTAGTTAAAGAGATGCTCAAACTTGCTGAAGTTAGCAGGGATGATACTGTCTACGACCTTGGATCGGGTGATGGCCGAATTGTAATTGCAGCAGCAAGGGATTTCGGTGCCCGTGGTGTCGGGGTTGAGCTCGATAAGGAACTTATTGGGGAAAGCGTTAAAAACGCCAAAGAAGCCGGTGTTACTGAGAAGGTAAAGTTTCTTGAGGAAGATTTCTTTACAGTTGATCTGCATGATGCGACTGTTGTTACCCTTTACCTTCTTCCGGATTTAAATGCCCGCTTGCTGCCCAAGTTTCTGAAAGAATTGAAGCCAGCATCAAAGATTGTTTCCCATATGTGGGAGATGGGGAAATGGAAACCGGACATGACTTTGAAGGCGTACGGCACAACGGTACACCTGTGGGTCGTCCCTGCCTGGGTTGACGGGAACTGGCGGATAACGCTCAATAAACAGACTGAGTCTCGGGGATACAAGCTCGCTATTAAACAGGATTTTCAAAAGATTCGGGCTACTCTGAGTGATGAAAAAAGACGATACAATGTGGAAGACACAAATATAGAGGGCAATGATATTGCCATGACTGTCTCCGATGCTGTACGAGGAAGGGTTTTCATTATAAACATGGAGGCGGTGGTAAAAGGGGATACAATGGAAGGCACAGCTTTTGTGAGAGAAGGGGACACCCCTTTTGCAGAAAAATATTCAATGATAGGGGAAAGGATCGCACAGTAAACTGAACTGTCCGTGTTTCTCCTTTTTCTCAACTAAAGTCCCGGACCTGACATAATCATAGTGTAGCCAATAACAGGCTCCTTCGTCCATGAGGGAATAAATCCCCATGTACACTGAATAATTTGCATAATCTCACCTTGATTGATAATCACAATTTGCTGGTTAGGGGTGCTATTGTAACCTGAGGCAGGATTAAAGGCCACCTGTCCTGCCTGAAATTTTAAAGCCAGCATGCTGACAGGGTTATGCTGACAAATCAGCTGCACATGCAATTTCTCTTTATCTGAAACAATTCATGGAATCACGGGCCCCTGTCTTTTCATGATCTTTGACGTTTCACTTTTGAACACGTCAATTATTGAGTTGGATGGTTAAGAGATTTGAATCTTTACATCCACTGCAATGCAGCCTCTGCCTTTTTCCAGGACAATAAGCGGATTAATGTCAAGGTCTGTTATTTCAGGGTGATCCATGAGGAGCGTGGAGATGTTTACGAGAACATGGGCAAGCACCTCAATATCAGAAGGCTTGCTTCCACGAAATCCTTTGAGGAGGCGTGAACCATTGATTGAATCGATCATCTGCGCAGCAGTAACCAAGTCGACCGGGGCAACCCTGATTAGGGTATCCTGGAATACTTCGACAAAGATCCCTCCCAGGCCGAAGAGGATGACCGGCCCGAATTCACGATCGCGTTTGCCACCTACAATCACCTCAGTTCCGGCAGGAGCCATTTTCTGAATAAAATAGGTGTCTGTTTTTATTTTGCCCAGGGCCTTGCTTAACTCCCTGTCATTTTTTATGTTGAGAAATACCCCGTTGTGCTCTGTCTTGTGGAGAACGGATGGAGAGGTAGTTTTCAATGCCACTGGATAGCCGATTTTTCGTGCACTTTCCATGGCCTCTGAATGGGTTGTCGCTAGAGAATATTCTGCCACAGCGATTCCATATTCTTGCACAAGAGAAAAACTGTGTGTACTATCGAGCAGTCCCGGTGCATTCATATTTTTTAAGACCTTTTTGTGGCGGAGGAAAGACATTGTTTTCCCTGTATGAGTCGGTTTGCCCAGGTTATTCCAATGTTCACGGGACAAGGCAAGTGCTTTCAGGGCATCGTCCACATCGGTGAACACAGGGAAATCAGCTGCTTCTTTAAGATGAAACCAGCGGTCTTTATTGGTGACCATGCAGAACACGATTGGTTTTCCATATATTGGTGTTAACCTGGCAGCATCTTTTAAAGCCTTCTCCACTGCAACGCTGTCTGTCTCAGAACTGAATGTTGCCACAAAGATCACCCCGTCGACATTCTCTTCTTGGAGTGCTTTTTCAAAAATTTCACCATAGACATTCAGGCTGTAAACATCTCCTACATCAACAGGGTTTGTCGTCCGTATGACATTTATCTTCTTGCTTTTGACAAGATCAAAAAAACTTTCTGATAGGCTAGCAGGCACAAAGCCGTAGCGGTGGGTTGCATCACCGGACAAAACACCGTGTCCCCCTGAACGGGTAATGAGCGCAAGCCTGTTTCCTTTTATGATAGGGAGGCTGAACACCTTGAAGGCATCCATCATTTCACGAAAATTTTGTACCCTGTGGATTCCAGCCTGTCCAAGTGCAGCGTCGGCAATCCTGTCATCCCCTGCAAGTGCTGTTGTGTGGAACCGGGCAACCTCTTCAGCAGCAGGACTTCGATTGGCCTTGAGGCACACAATAGGCTTGGTAGTCTGAGCGGCGAGGTCCATGAGACGTCTACCGTTGATAAAATTTTCAAGATAGAGCCCGATAATGGCAGTTTTTTTATCGTTGATAAGGTATTCGAGGCAGACGATTTCATCGGTAAGAAGCTTATTCCCGATGCTGATCAGCTTGTTCAGTCCAACACCCTCGCATGAAGCAAGCATGGATGTATCGTAAAAAATACCACCACTTTGAGAGACAAGTGATACAGAACCTTTTTTCATGTATCCGGGATTGAGGACGAAAAAGGGTAGCACAACACCGGCTTCCAGATTGATGACCCCAAAACAGTTTGGCCCAATGACCTGCATAGTATGCTGTTCAGAGATAGCCTGTATTTGATCTTCCAGCGCCTTATTGCTTACATCAAGCTCTGTAAAACCTCCAGACTCGATGATCACATGCCGGATACCCTTTTTGGCGCATGCCATGAGGGTTTCAGGGACAAATCTTCCGGGAACGAGTATTACTGCTAAATCCAATGTTTCATCGATTTCATGAACCGATGTAAACACTCTTCTCCTGCCAAGTTCTCCTTTTTTTGTTCCCACAGGAAATACCTTACCTGAAAATTGGAAGCGATCCAGATTATCCACGATGATACGTGCAAGATTGTTGTCAGTTGGGGAGACGCCAAAAACTACAATGCTTTCCGGATAGAAGAATTTTTTCATAGAGATTAGCCTTAAACCGATTTAGTATACTCAGTCTTTAGCAGGAAAACAAGGAGGCGATTCGTTGAGGAGGCGCACAGAGGCTTCGAGGGCATCTTTTGCCCCGCCCCCTGTTGCAATTAACTCAATAGTTTCACCGTAAAAAGCTTCAAGGAATTTTGGGGTGAGTATCGACCTAACATTTAAATACTTTTTTTTGCTGAATAGTGTGAAGTTGTATTGTTCCATCCTGTTTTTGTGGATATATATGTCACAGCCAAAAGTATGGGCTATCGTTGCAAGCTCTGTTGTATCGATGTAAGCGCCACATCTATGCTTAATTTCTACTCTCTGACTGATGAATCCGTTCTTCTCGAGTGACTCTCTCTCTTCACGCCAAATGCTACCGTATTTTTCAATCCATTCCATGGCTGCTTTTGCTTTTCCAATGTCATGACCTGCCTTCTCAGACTCAATCCATTTGTATTTCTGTATTTCCTGATGCTGCTTCTGGTTGTCTTCGAATAATTTCTTACTAAGAAAATCAGCCTTATAATTGTGAAGAAAATCAGCCATAGCTTCGTCAAAGCTGATTTCTCTTCCTTCTTTTTCCGAGAGAAAATATTTGTGGGTTTCTATTGCGCCAAGCTCAGACGGGATGAGGTCTATTTCTGTTTCCATGCAGTTTCCTCAAAAAACTATTTGCAGTTATCCGTAAAATCGCGTATAGGATACAAAATTTTTGTGTTGCCAGCCATATCTTTATGTAAAATTCCTGTTGCAACAAATACTATACACATCATACGATATATTATCGTCTATTAATGCAAATACTTCACAGACAGGATATGAGCAGGTTGCACCAGAGGTAACTGAAAAAAGTATGACAGGTGGGGAATCATGAATATAATCGCGTTAAATGGAAGCGCCAGGGGATTGAGGGGGGTTACATGGAAGCTGCTGAATAGGCTTCTGAAGGGCCTTGAAGAGGGCGGTGCCCAGACTCATGCCATTCAACTTAAGGATCATGTTATCTCGCCTTGTAGTGCATGTTTAACATGTATGCACAAGACACCTGGACTTTGCGCCATCAACGACGATATGGATACAATTTATCCGTATTTGAAGGACTCAGATATCCTTATCATGGCAACGCCCGTTTATGTTGACAACATGAGTGCCCAGATGAAAGCGGTTATGGATCGATGTATCTGTTGCCTGGAACCTTTTCTGAGAATTGATACTGCAGATCGTGTACGCCATCCCTTTATCTGGAACATGCCTGGTAAATTTTTTCTTGTCTCCACATCAGGATTTCCAGAGACAGAAAGCTTTGCACCTCTCATTCAAACCTACCGGGCCCAGGCTGCTAACTTTGGCAGCTATCCCATCGGTGAGATCTGCATACCTGGATCAATTGCCTTGCAGATGGCGCCACATCTACTTGAACCTCGTCTTGATATGATCCAACATGCAGGGAAGATGCTATCAAAACAGGGAGGGGTTGACCCAAGCCTTTTGGAAGAGATCAACAAGCCAATCGTAACACGAGAGAAATATCTGGAGATCGCTGCTCAGTATGAGGCCTGGGCGAGAAAGAGCAGGGGGGAAACGGGCCGGTAATGCCTGATCTGTAATCGGTGATCAGTCAAACCTTCTTTATCCCCGAACAGTTCGTTTCATTGTGAATGAATTTGGGAGAATAACTGACGAAGATGCACATTCAAATGGTAGATCAGGGTTGGATCTAAAACTTCCTGCTATTTTATCCTAAAATCAACCCTGCTTGCCTTCAGATTTTCTTTCTTTTCAGGGGTGAAGTTTTGAGCTTGTACAATAAAAAGTCTGTTCGGTGCTACCTTATCTGATCTAAGAATAAAATCCTTTACCGATGTAGCCCGCTCAAGAGCCAGGTTACGTAGATCTTCATCCTTCACAGCAATATTTGTCAGCATCAGTTTTTCCATCTCCGGAACAGGGAGTTTTTTTGTCAGACCGATAATATTTCTTGGCTTGGCGAATTTCTCGGCCCCGTAAGCCAATCGAAGGTATTTCTCATACTCCTCAGGGCCTATTTTCACGTCGTCTACGCGAGCAGGGGCTTCGCTCTTTTTGGCAAGATCCTTTGCTTTTTGGGCTTTAACTCGCCTGGAAAGTAAAAGATTTTTCAAACCCTCACGATCTTTTTCAGGATCAACATAACCGACTATCTCAACATTTACTGCCGGCCTATCCTGGAGTGCTTTGTTGAGGGTTTCAAGTTTTTTTATGGCAGTGTCCGTTAGACTGGACCTGCCATAATCAAATTCTACGAAACTCAAGTCCTCACCTCCGCCAAAGAGCGCCCCCAGAAGTGCAAA
>MVQO01000154.1 GCA_002067585.1 Syntrophorhabdus sp. PtaB.Bin027 | reverse complement strand
CCCCACCACGAAGGATTGCCCGTTCTGTTTCTCCGTTATTCCAATCAAGGCCACCAGATGCCCGAACTGCACCTCAGAAATAAAGACATGACTTCAACGAAATTTTTATCTTATTTAAAGGAAGAGAATCATGAAAAAATATGGCGCAGAGTTTTTTTGGTACCTTTTGGCTTGTCCTTGGTGGATGCGGTAGTGCAGTACTGGCCGCTGCATTTCCCGATTTGGGTATCGGTCTGCTGGGTGTTTCGCTCGTATTCGGACTTACCGTGCTGACAATGGCATTCGCAATCGGGCATATATCGGGTTGCCACCTCAATCCGGCAGTATCCAGAGGGCTTTGAGCGGGTGGCAGGTTTCCCGCTAAAGACCTCCTGCCCTATATCATTTCACAGGTTCCCGGCGGAATTGTGGCAGGTGCCATTCTCTATTTTATTGCAAGCGGCAAGGCTGGGTTTGATGTGAGTGCCGGTTTTGCTTCAAATGGTTATGGCGATCACAGTCCCGGGAAGTACTCCTTACTTGCTGCTCCTGTATGCGAAATAGTGATGTCCATGATGTTTCTGCCTGTCATCCTTGGTTCTACAGACAAGCATGCACCACAGGGTTTTGCTCCCATTGCTATTTGGTTATGTCTTACACTCATTCATCTGATCAGTATCCCGGTAACAAACACTTCTGTAAACCCAGCCTGGAGCATCGGCGTGGCAGTTTTTGTTGGAGATTGGGCACTTGCTCAGTTATGGCACTTCTGGGTTGCTCAAATCATGGGCGCCCTTATTGGCGCAACAATCTACCGGTTTGTAGGTGGAGAAAAGGTGTCATAAGATTGATTTGGAATGATATAATGTATCGATTCAGAAAAAAAGGAAGCAGGCCGTAGGCTTACTGGATATGTTACCGGGAAACAATGAAGCAAAAGGCTGGATTCCAGGATTTTCTGAGCAGTTTCGAACAGGGTAAATCCATAGGAGGATAGGAAAACCAGGAAGTGTTTTATCGCCACAGAGAAATATTCCACCATCAGACAACGAAGGGCCAGTATATGGAAGCACCTGGTATGCAGGTATCTACCGGCGCCGGTAAATAGCCTTACACAAGGTATGCCCTGGCTGAATCTGCATCCCTCAAATGCGGAAATATGTCCCAATAAAACAGGTTGGAGAGAACACCATATGCCATTGCATGGGGCCTTATTCCAGAATTAGTTGAGTCAGAGTATACTTGCAGGATGGCAAAATCGTACTATAATATCATAGTATCGGCATGGGTGATATCGAATCAATCAACAGGATAGATCACAAAACTAAGGAGGGAATGAAATGAAAAAGTTACTTTTAGGAGTGATACTACTGGTATTGGTTAGCTTAGCCCCTGGATATGCAAGGTCTGAAGTGGGCATTCGTATTAGTATCGGCCTACCACCACCTATTACATTTTCCGTGCCGCCAGATGTTATAGTACTTCCTGATACAGATGATGTCTATGTTGTCCCTGACCTCAACGTAGATCTGTTTTTCTGGAACGGTTGGTGGTGGCGTCCTTGGGAAGGCCGGTGGTATCGATCCCGGTATTATGACCGTGGGTGGGTGTATTACAGAAGTGTCCCGAAGTTCTATTATGATGTGGACCCGGAGTGGAGAGGATATTACACGAAGCGCAACTGGTATGGTCACAACTGGTACTATGAGAGAATTTCCCACCAGCGATTACAACGACAGTGGCAAAACTGGCGTAACAATCAGCACTGGCAAAGAAAGCATACCTGGGGTGTCTGGCAGTACCGCCCCAAGCCGGCAAACCAGAGGCAGGAGCTCAGACGTGAAAGAGAGCGGCAATACCGTGCAAGACCAGAGGTTCGCCAGTATCAACAGCGAAGGAGATAACCCCAGGTACAGCATCCGAGGCAAAGACCTGGATCTCCGCGAATACCTGAAGGCGGAAGATAGTGTTTAATAAGTGTATCTGAAAAATAACTGACTATTGAGAAAGGAGCGTACCTATGGATACGAAGGAACGGCTGAATGCGTTAGAAGTTGCCCTCAATAATGAAATGAAGGAGAGAGAATTCTATCTCAAAAATGCTGAAAGGACAAAAAATGCCCTTGGTAAGGCCATGTTTAAACAGATCGCTGACGATGAGCTTGAGCATTACGAGCGTCTCAAACAACTTAAAATAGAGTGGGAGAAGAAAGGAATCTGGCCTGAAACCCTGCCTTTGATAGTAAAGGAAACAGACATAAAAGAGATTTTGACGAAGTTTCTGCAAAAGGTGGATCAGACGGCTGCAAGCGATGATGACGACCTGCAGGCAATCAGGACCGCTATTGATTTTGAGCAGAAAGGTGCTGAATTCTACAGAAGGCTCCGTGACGCTGTCACTGACAAGAAAGAAAAAGATTTTTTCGATCTCCTCGCTACAATCGAGTACGAACATTATCTTTCTTTAAAAGATGTGGAAGAATATTTTCTGAGTCCGGCTGACTGGTATCGCGCACACGAGCACCATAGTCTTGATGGGGCGTAACCTGGTTAATGGGTGAAGGCTGAGGAACTCATAGCTGGGGAAAACACATCTTATTGGAAAGGTATAAAAAGGCTGCAGATCAGGGATGCCTATCATGATGGCTATGCACACCTGTTTTTATTTTCACGCAACCTTTGATAATCGGGCTTTCGCCGGATATGCTAAAAGATAAGGATTAGGTTCATGAAGAGACATTATGCATGGGTTATTGCCTGGACAGGGGCTCTTGTCGTCCTCCTTGCGCATGGTTTCGGGAGAATGTCATATTCTGTAATCCTCCCGCCCATGAAGGACGGACTGGCCTTAACCTACACACAAGTAGGTCTTATCGGAACGGGAAATTTCATCGGATATCTGTGCCTTGCAGTAATTGGAGGTTTTCTCGCCGCCCGTTTTGGGGCAAGAAATATTATATTTGTTTCTCTTCTAATCATGGGGGTATGCCTTTTCCTCACCGGTCTATCAGGCTCATTTGCATTCGCTTTTGCCATGAGGTTTATAACCGGCATGGGTAACGGCGGTAGTTATATCCCTGTTATGGCTTTACCTGCCGCATGGTTTGTGGTCAGAAAGCGAGGTCTTGGAACAGGCATTGCCACCGTAGGAACCGGTATGGGGCTTTCCCTTGCAGGGATTATCCTCCCCTATTTTATTGTAAATTACGGACATGAGGGGTGGAGGTATGCCTGGTATGCTATGGGTATCATAGTTTTTGTGGGCTCCTTTGTGGTCTATGCCCTTGAGAGGAACACCCCTGCGGAAAAGGGGCTTTCTATGTATGGTAGTGCTGGAGATGAAAAGAATAGTCAGATGGACAGACAAGGAGGGGTTTCGATCCTTTCAGCTTGGCACGATGTGATGAAAGAAAGGGAAGTCTGGAAGCTTGGCGGAGTATATTTGATGTATGGTTTCTCATATATAATCTATCTAACTTTTTTTATCGCATATCTTACACGAGAGATAGGCCTTTCTGAGAAAACTGCTGGATGGATGTTTGCAACCCTTGGCCTTTGCAGCATATCGAGCGGGGTGTTATGGGGCAGTGTGTCTGATTTTTTTGGGAGGCGATTTGGTTCGATGTATGCCTATGTTGTCCTTGCTCTATCCTATCTCATGTTCGCATTCTGGACTGATCTTCCAGGTCTTTATATATCATGTATTATATACGGGTTCAGCATTTCCTCTATACCGGTTATCCTTGCTGCTGCTGCCGGTGATGCAGTGGGTCCAAAGCTGGCACCTGCAGGGTTAGGTTGCATAACGTTATTTTTCGGTATTGGTCAGGCATTTGGGCCAGCAGTAGCTGGCTACATCAAAGATGTAACAGGATCTTTTACCGGGGCCTTTATTCTATCCTCTGCTGTTTCTCTGGCAGGTGCCCTGGCATCCTTGTTCCTAAAAAAAAGAGCTTGACAGGGTTATCTCCAGGAAGATTTCAGAAATGAAATCTGAGAGTTTTGTGCCCTGTTAAACAGGAAGAATGTGGCAATGATAGGTTTGCCAAGAGGGATTTTTACTGAATATCTGTAAAATCACATGGGATGACGTAGTAGGATGGGGATGCAAAAAGTTGATGAAGCCAAATGTAAAAAGGATGGATATTGTATACATAGACGCGATTTTAGAATCGTTTGCCTGTAAAAGAAAAAATTAAGAGACTTATTGAGGTCGCACGCCATGCGCCAGGTGCCGGAAATAAGCAGCCAGATGGTGGTTGGTGGTCTATGGCAGATCTGTGATCAAAACTTTAGCTCCCAAGACGGTCGAATCGCTTTAAACGCGATTGAAGGATGACCTGGATCTTACAAAACTCTACCCACTCTTTCAATCAATCCTGACGAAGTGAGAATCCGTAATTGATTCTGTCCCAGGGATGTTCCCGTACTTGTTGTGGCCTCAGCGCCAAAGGTAACCGTTAAAGAAGAGGGGGTTCCAAGGATAAAACGAATGTGATGTCAGAGTTACAGGATTGAGTTAGAGGAAAAAATTGCCATGGAATTAGAATGTCCATTACTCACATTGATTTGGAAAGTTCATTAACTCTCTCCCCTTCTGCCACAAGAATTGACAATTGACCTGCCTTACTATTAAGGCGAGAAAGTGGTTCTTCCAGGCGGTGTTCAATCTCCATAAAAAGTTTTTCAAAGATTCGGGCAATTTCTTTATCCAAACGTTCCCGGAATTCGCTCCGCGATTTGTTCATCTTTTGTGAGAAATCGTGGAGAATACTTGAGCGCTTCCAGATCAACGTAACTGCAATGAGCCCAGCTCCCACCAATGCTATTATGCCGCCTGTAATATCAAGAACTACTAACTGGGTAGCGAAGGCAATTACAGCACCAAGGGCAGCAATACCTCCACCAGCCAGTGATAACTTTCCAATGTCAGAACCTTGAATCCCCTTGTTGGTCACTATGTCTGCAATACGAAGTTCTTGAAGCTGTTTCTGCAGATGTGTAAGAATCTCGGTTCGGTCATGGTCTTTCGTTGAAAAAACTTCCTGGGTGGTGCTCTGTCTGTGAACAATTGCATCTGTCAATTCGCTAAACATAAGCATGATTTCATCCGAGATATCTTTTGATACTCGCATGGATTCTGTATCAATAACCTGTTTCGAGGTGCTTTCAAAGTTGGCTTGGAGTTCCTTTAGCCACGTTTTAACATCTTTATCGCGTAAAATTGGGATAGCCCTGAGGAGCACAGTTCCTATGCCCAAACCTTCTGTAAAATCTTCTTCCAATTTGGATGCAAGCCTATCGTAAGAAATGCAGAGGCTATCTACAGCCAGACGCCTGAGTGCATTAGCCTTTTCGCGGCGGGCTTCCACTTTGGAAAGCAGGTTTTTATAGAATGTCATGTCGTCTGCAATAGCCTGCTGTTCGCTTCGAAGACGTGCAATGAGACCATTGACAATTTTTTTTGCCGTATCTCGTGACCCTTCGATTTTCATGTTCCATACTTCCCCAGACTGGATTGCCCTGGTCAGGAAGTTACGAAACTCAGCATAACCGCTGTCTGTTGCCCCTTCAAATTCCCGTTTTGCCGAAACGGTAAAAACTACGGGATTTTGCACATTCCTCGCTCTTGCATATTGTTTTACTCTTTCCTGATTGATAGTAAGTTCGTGTTGCGTTGCTAAATCTGCCTGTTGCAATACAAAGACTATCTTCCGATGCCAATCCTGTCGAATAAGCGAGAGAAAATCCCAGGCTGAGGCAGTGTGGGGATTTTTAGCTGGAAAGACGAATATAACAAGATCGCTCTGGGGAATGTAGCTTTCAATAATAGATTGATGATCTCGAATAATTGAGTTTGTCCCTGGTGTGTCTACAATAGAGATTTCCTGAAGAATGTTTTTCGGTAAACTGACACGCTCCCAATTATCGCCAAGAGACTTCTTTTCTCGGACTTCTCCATATACCAGTTCTTGAATAACGGCTGTACACGGGTCAGGCGCAACGTCGCAGATATCCTCACCAAGAAGTGCATTTACAAAGCTGCTTTTTCCGGACTTTACCTCCCCGACAATGACAAAAAGAGCGGCTGACTGCAGATGAGATAATCTGTCCTGGACAATCCTGTAAGCCTCCATGTCTGAACATTTTTCAGTAAGGCCGAGACAAGCCTCAAGTAAGTCGCGAACAGACTCGTATTGTTTTCTTAACTCCGGGCTCAGAATCCGTTGTGTCATCGCATTCCTCCACGATTTTCATTGTCCCAAACACTATAATATGTGAATTTGCCCATCTTGAATTCTACACTCATCTGCAGGGAACGACAAGAATTTTTATGCTATGTGTATGCAACAGGTAGATTGTGAGGATGACTCGCACCATTGCCTCCAGTTCCCAGATGTTCATAAATTGTCTGAGATTGCCGTAAAACACCAATTATCCCAAGAGCACCAGAAAACCTTCAGTTTTATTGTTTTCAGCTTGAATGATGAGGGCCTAGCAACAGTCAATTTATGATTGATACAGCCTGTTGCGACCAAGCCTCCCTGTTGATAGGGGACTGCTTCGATAGATACGGTTATTTATTTAAAGTTTTCATGTCTATATTTGCTTCAGTGTTGTCTGTGTGAAGTAGGTCCAAATGCTTTCTGCAATGACGATGGCCCCCGAGACAAATTCCAGGATTTCACTGAAAAAGCAGCCCTCCACAGGGCCTCTCATATGGCTTCGGTTATAAAACACTTATTTTTTTTTCAGTAATAGGGTTGTTAAGGTACTGTCCAGTGATGATTGAGCCAAGCAAAAGAGCAGGGCCATTTCTGACACTGCTCTTTTGCTCTTCTAATCTAATTTATCATTCTATTTGTTCTGTTTCTCCTCCTTCACCTGTTCATCAGGGCTGTACTGGCTGTTCAACTTTCCGTTGCATCCGTTGCCTTCCTTCAGGACTCCTTCCCTGACCTGGTGGCTCAGACGGAGAAACCCTTCCCCGTGGGCCTGGGCGCTCTATCTTCCCCTGAGGCTGTACTGGTTGTTCAACTTTCCGTTGCATCCGTTGCCTTCCTTCAGGACTCCTTCCCTGACTTGGTGGCTCAGACGGAGAAACCCTTCCCCGTGGGCCTGGGCGCTCTATCTTCCCCTGAGGTGGTGGCTGCTGTACTTTACCCTGAGGAGGAGGTGCAACTGGAGCAATCTTTCCCTGATGACCTGGGCGCTCTATCTTCCCCTGAGGTGGTGGTCCTGATGGTGGAATCTTCCCCTGAGGTGGTGGCTGCTGTACTTTACCCTGAGGAATTCGTTTTTGCTGCATCTGCTGTCTGTGCTGCTGAACCTCACGCCTCTGAAAATAGTCCCGTTCCCTCTGTTGTCTGAGTTCTTGCCTTTTTGCCGGGGGTGGTGGCCGGTAACCCTGGACGCCCCAGGTCCTCTGTCTTTCCCAGTATCTATTATCATGCCATCTCTTCCAGTTTTCTCGAAGATATCGGTAACGAATTGGTTCATAGTTCCATCTGTGACCACGCCAACTACGGTTTCTGTAATATCCCCTCCACCCGGGGTCTACATCATAATAGAAACTCGGAACGCTGCTATAATAGCCCCAACCGCGGTCGTAATACCGCGAGCGATACCAACCGCCCCGCCATGGACGCCACCACCAGCCATTCCAGAAAAACAGGTCTACAGCGATCCCGGGAGCAACGTAAACATTCGGTGTATCAGGCAACACTATAACATCTGGTGGTGCTGCAAACTCGATGGGCGGAGGACTGGAAACAGGATAAGGTATGCCGGGTTCCTGGTCAGTTATGGTTTCAGGTGCGTAGGCTTGCGGGCCTGGGGTGGGTTCGGGTACAGCAGGCTGTGGAGGGGGTGCAGGTGCACTTGGTGGAGCGCTGGGAGCGGCTTCACTCGGTGGAGCGCTGGGAGCGGGTGCACTCGGTGGTGGGCTTGGAGGAGTTTCAGGTACGCTGGGTTGCGGGCTAGGGGTAGGTTCAGGTACATTTGGGGCTGGATTGTTGCAG
>MVQO01000153.1 GCA_002067585.1 Syntrophorhabdus sp. PtaB.Bin027 | reverse complement strand
CCTCCGGTCTTGGAATCCAGAGCACCGGTTGGTTCATCTGCGAGGATCAGGTCAGGTTCGTTAATCAAGGCACGGGCTATAGCTACCCGTTGCTGTTCACCGCCAGAGAGCTGGGACGGTTTGTTGTAAACCCTCTCTGCGAGGCCAAATCTGCTGAGAAGTGCTTTTGACTTTTCACGGGGATGTTTAATATCCTTGGAAGAATAAACGATGGGAATAAGGACATTCTCAATGGCATTCAAATAGGGGAGCAGAAAAAACTGCTGAAAAACAAAGCCTATATGCAGGTTTCTCATGGATGCAAGTCTCTCATCATCCAGGCCGTTGATGAAAACATCCATGAATCTGTATTCACCTTCAGTCTGCTTATCGAGAAGTCCAACAATATTCATTAATGTGGTCTTGCCCGAACCGGAAACGCCCATAAGAACAACAAACTCCCCACTTCTAATTTCGAGATCGATTCCCTTGAGAATGGGCAGCTCGCGTTCTCCTATAAAATAACTTTTCTTTATGTTCCGAAGGGTAATCACTTCTTGGAGCCTGGCGAAGCATTCTGGGAAGGTTTTCTGACAACAACCGGTACCACTATGGTTTCACCTTCCTCAAGACCTTTAACGACTTCTGTAAACCTGTCATCCCGGATACCTAGAGTTACCTGCCTAGCTTCTGTTTTATCCCTCCCTTTGAGATAGACTATCGTCTTACCTTCTTCAAATCGGACAGCATTATTCGGGATAACCAGCACATCAGTTTTTTCCTCTACAATAATTCGCACATGGGTTGTCATTTCTGGTCTTAAAAAAGCTGTATCTTCAGGGGCTATCTTCACAATTGCGAGGTAATAAACTATGTTATCTTTAATTTCTGGTTGGGGATAAATCATGTCGATCTTCCCATAAAACCTCTTGTCACGAAAGGTATCAACCCAGTATTCTATTTTTCTACCGGGTGTCGTCCGACCGATATCAGTTTCATCCACATAAATCCACATTTCAAGCTTGGAAGGGTCTATAATGGTGATGAGAATCGCAGCGGAAAGACCTGAAACCACGGTCTCACCGAGCTGCGTTGAAACTGCCGATACATACCCGGAGATTGGAGCATAGATCTTTGTGTAACTTAGGGATACTTCAAGGGCTTTGCGTCGTTCAGCAGATTCTTTTATTTTTGCTGTACCATATTCCACCTGTGCAAGGGCCACATCCATCTCACGCTTTGCTTTGTCAACGCTATCCCTGGTAGTGAATTCTTTCTCCAAAAGGCTGAGTTCTCGTTCATAGTTTGTCTTGCTGTAGACGTATTGTGCCTCCTTTGCTTCGAGATCCTTCTTCAATGACTCTATGGTAGCCTCTGTATTTCTTATGTTTGCCAGAATCTCTCGGTCATCAATCGTGGCAATCAATTCACCCTTTTTTACCGCATCACCCACCTGATACTTAAGATAAGTGAGTGTTCCGGTTGCCCGTGTGCCAACCTTGACAATAGCTCCAACTTGAGCTTTGATGATGCCTGTCTGTTCAGTGAAATGGGTAACATTGCCCCGCTTTACAGTAACATCCTGGCCAGCTTTTCCCTGGCTGGCCTTATTGCCTGAAAATAAAAAGACAAGTACACCTCCTGCAATCAGGATTATCGCTGCGATAACAACATATTTCTTCTTCATGATCATTCTCTGCCTATATAGGCAACACGCTCCAGGCTTGCCAGGTTTGTATTGGCCCTGGAAATGGCGCTTACCAAGTTTTCTTTTGCTTTGGCAAGGTCCCTCTCACTCTGAAGAAGGGCCATAATGTCACCTTTTCCAACTTTATATTCCCCGAAGGCTTGGTCAAAGTTCGACGTAGCCTCCCTCACCAGTTCTCCATAAAGGGTTACATTTTGAGCACTCAGTTCATAGTCTTTCAATGCCTTTATAATCTCCACGCTAACAGTTCTTTTTATCTCTTCGAGCCTGTATTTCGCAGCGGCAATATCACGTGATGCCCCGAGCATATTGTAGTAACGGCCTATACCGTCAAAAAGAGGCCAGGAGAAGTTTATACGGAACGTTTCCTGCCGGCCTTCTGGAAAAAACTGGTAATCCTGCCGCGTCTGTTCGAGCTGGGTCTTGATCCTCGGGAACCATGCGCTCATCTTTTCCCGGTAAGCCATGTTCAGTCGCTCAATTTCGTTCTTCTGTACTGTCACGTCAGGCCTGATATTAATTGCCCTCTCAGTCAACTGCTGATAGTCTCCTTTGTATTGCGGTTCCATGAACGGACCATCTACCTCTTGCCTGTCTTCAGGGTCATACAGAAGGAGGCTCTTGAATTCAGCAAGTGTTTTTTCATACTCCCTCTGAGCGTCCATGTACTCGATCCTGGCTGTTGTCATGCGAACTTCCGACTGGAGGACATCGCTCTTCTTTGCTACACCTGCACTGTATCTCCCTTTCGTAAGGGCTAACACCCTCTCTGCCACATTAAATGCCTCTTGTCTTTTCTCAACAATCGACTTATTTCCCATTACAGTATAGAAGGCTGCCTTAACAAGGTAGAGAACATCGTTCTTTACACCCTGGAGACGTTCTTTTTCTCGCAGAGTGGAAAAAAAAGCGCCTTTTCTGCGGGCATAGCGCTCACCTCCATCAAAAAGTAGATAAGAGATTGATCCATTGAGTGTGTATGCATCTCTCGACCCGGAAGCACCTGAAGTGCTGCTTCCGCTCAGAAAGCTTACCGACCGCTTGCCATTGAGAGACCTCACATACGAACTATAAAGTTCAACCTGTGGCAGGTAGGGGTCCATAGTAGAGATATATGAATACTCTGTTTTTTTCACAATTTCTTTTTGTTCTTTAATGAGAAAAGAGATTTCAAGCGCCCTTTTGATGGCTTCATCAAGGGTAATGGCACATGCTTCACGGCTCAAAAAGCTAACGATCATTATACAGACAAAAATGATTCTACGTCTGGATAAAAACATTTTCCCTCCAAAAAAACATCAACAGTCTATCGTTATTTCCTTTATAAATCAAATCATTCTGCATATATCGACAGCAATGGATCTTCATAATTCAGTCTGGTATCGATGTCTTGTATCTGGTTTTTTGCAAAAGAAATGCCAATAACCTAAAAACAGATTCTTGTTTGCACTACCAGAAATCAGTACCTTTGGTCATCGATAAGCCTGTATGCTTATCGATGCCGGAGTTAATTGTTTTGTCCTGTGTGATTAGCAGGATGATTTTCTTAAGACATGGTTACTGGATCGACGTTTTTGTCGTAATTTTTTTTGAAAACGACAAAATTGTTAATGGATAACGACTCTTCGTTCCTATTCGCCATTAATTTCAATATATTATGTTCAAGCATTCCGGGCATGTGTATTGCTATGGGGACATTACATATCCATAGTATTTGGGATACAAACAGCCAGGAGGATCAAGATGAAAAGATTGCTTTTTTTGATAATTTTTTTTTCAATGATGTGCATTGCGCCAAGCATAGGTCATGCTCAAAAACCTCACTATGGCTACCCCCACGGATATTGGAGGGGTTCTTATTACAGGCCACATCATAGACCTTACTATTATCCCTGGTATGGATCGTACTATCGGCTGTTGCCCAGACATTATTATGCCCCGGCACCTGCATATGTCTATCCTCCTCACCCTGTAATATACGCACCACCTCCAGCAGTTATAATCGTTCCAAATCAGGCCTATGCTTACCCTGATATCCCACCCCCACCCCCTGCCCCATCATCTCAGGTTACCTCACCCCTGCAATCAGTTCCAACAGCTATTCTTCAGCCAATCTATTTTGATCTCAACAAATCTGCTATCAGGCCTGACGCTGAAAAAATCTTGAAACAGAACCTCGAATGGTTCAGACAGAACCCCGGCAGAAAGGTGAGCATTCAGGGAAATTGTGATCCTCGGGCAACAGAACTGTACAACCTCTCCCTCGGCAAAAGAAGGGCTGAAGCAGCACGGCAATACCTTGTTGAACTTGGTGTTGACGCTAAACTTCTCGATGTTGTCAGTTTCGGAAAGGAAATGTCAACTTGCAAAGGAAAGGATGAATCCTGCTGGGCTAAGGAAAGGCGGGTTGATTTTATACCTTCACCCTGATAACACCCGGTATAGAGAAGAAATGGCCCCTTATCGCATAAGGGGCGCGTTAAAGGAAAAATGACTTTCACCTCCCTTCATATTTTGCACCGTTCTCAAGTATTCTGTTATAATAACCCGTGCTGTGCTTCCCATGGAATTCTACGAGGTAGGTATTCATGAAGAGTCTTTTGAGAACAAAAGTCTTTCTGATTGTTGCTCTTGTTTTACTCTGCCTGCTTTTGATACTGACACTCTATGCCGATGAGACCGCCGTGGTTACAGATATTGTTGACGGCGATACCCTCGCTATTGAGTATAACAACAAGAAAGAATTGATAAATCTGATTGGCATTGATGCCCCGGAGAGCGTAATGAACAGGAAGGCAGAGATTGACTCCAGAACCACAGGAGAAAGCCTGCTCACCATCACGTCCAAAGGCATAGATGCAAAACGTTTTGTTGAAAGGATCGTCAATAAAGGAGACACGGTGTTCATAGCTTTCGATGCCCAGGCAAAAGACCAGGAGGGAAAACTTCAGGGCTACGTCTATCTTTCCGATGGAAGACTTCTCAATGAAGAAGTTGTCAGAGCAGGGTATGCCAAGGTTACAGCTTCCTTTTCCAATCCAAAATTTAGGGATAGATTCATGGAGGCTTATAGAGAGGCAAGAACCTTTAGGCGCGGGCTATGGAGGTCCCAATAGGTACCAAGAAAAAGAACAAAAAAATCGATTGATAAGTCAACATCCTGTTTTAACATCTCGATTTTCAATGTGCGGGAGCCTCTATGGAACGCAATGGGTCCTTTTTTTTGTTTCAATCATTGTTTCTCCATGTTTGCTGTTTAACCTACATTTGTGCTTGACATGTCTGCTATTTGTGCTATTAAAAATTATACACTCTAAGATACTTAATAAAACAAAAGGAGGCTATTATGAGTGTCTATGTTGTGAATGAAATTGTGGGGACCAGCACAAAGTCATGGGAAGATGCAACAAAACAGGCAATAGAAACTGCTGCAAAGACCGTCTCAGATCTCCGTATTGGTGAAGTGGTGAAACAGGACGTGACAGTAGAAAATGGGAAAGTGTCGAGCTATCGGGTACGACTCAATATTTCGTTCAAGTACAAAGAAAAATAGTCTGGTTGAAGAAACCACCTGTTTCATGCAGGGCCGCAGTGGCCCTGCATTTTTTATCCACATTTCAACGACCACTACCCGGTAGGAAAAAGTTGTCTGTACCTCAAGTAGGGTCCTGCAACACAGCTTCATTTTTCGATATAGTGAATCGCCATTTACAGAAAAGCTCTTTCGGATGAGGATCAGGGGGTGCAAACAGACACTCGACCTGAATACGCCGGTCAATCTCCTCGATGATGCTCATAAATTCTCCATAATGCATGTCTTTACAACTGTATTCTCCAAGACCCCTCTTTAGCCGAGCCTCCTGAGAAGCGCAATGGGGAATTGAAATAATAATTTCATTATCCTTTTCATCAATTTCAAAACCTGATATCATGGTCCAGGGAGAATACCTGAGAACCTTAGCAAGGGCTTTCAACCCCTTTTCTTCGATCGAGAACTTCTCTTTTATCTCCCTGGTCATAATCTTACCCATTCTGTGCCACACTTCCTCATTGATCCTGATTGCAGCGTCATAGCCATAAGCCTGCTCTACACCTATAAACCAAAACCCGTCAGTTCTTCTTAACTGGTTCACCATAAACTCGATATAGGGTAAAAGCTCTTCGTTTCTGAATTGAGGCAGTTTCATGTGCGTTTTTCCTCCTTTATGCTGTTGACCATACTTGCTCGGGAAAAATGTAGCTTTCTCTTACAGATTCTATTCCCCAATGAAGTCTGTGTCAATTATCTCTTATAAACGGGAGGCGAACAG
>MVQO01000152.1 GCA_002067585.1 Syntrophorhabdus sp. PtaB.Bin027 | reverse complement strand
TACTCGTGGTTAACGTTCCATCTCAAGAGCAGGCATGAAGAACTATCAATATAACGGTTGCCAGTACATACCAGCACATGGCCCAGGTAACGAGGAGACTGGCTTTTCTCGATGTCATTTTGACAGGCATTGTAATCTTCTGGATAAGATGGGGCGCTAATCGATGCAGTTTGACGATCCAGGGAAGTGTGGTCAGGCGCATAGGTTCCTCCTTTTGCCTACCCCTCACTGATCATCCTACCATGTGTGATATATGTCATTATATTGATGGGGACAGTATTGTCAAGAGGTAATTTTAAAGAATGATTCCCGGGAAATTTATTCCAGTTTACGTACTATCAAAGTGTGAGTGTTTTTCGTAATAGGTTCATACCATTATATAAGATGCAGCCTACAATCAAAATATGATGGGTATTGTGCTATACGAAAGGCGTGGACCATACACAAGGAATACCCCGACAACAAGAGTGCTGAGCAAGCGTATGCCAATCACGATGTCCGTATTAATCGATAACCAGCCGGTTCCTGGTTTTAAAACCGCAGATGGATTTGTTTTTGGCCCGATGGAAGAACAGCCGCACAATAGCGCTGCTGTGCGGTTCGGGCAGGAAAGTGCCGTGGGAACTGTCGAACCAGATGAGTTGTTTTTCATTGAGCAGGGTGCTGAGGATTTGTCTGTCACGATCATTTTTCGTAACAGCAGGCAGTTCGAGTATATCAGATAACCTTGTGGGCACATTACTTCCATCGAGCAGTCCTTTTACAAGATTAACGAACCGCACCAGTTTCATAAGGGTGTAAAGGCTATCCCGCGGAATACTGGGATTCAAGGGGACCATTGCGCTTGAACGCATAAGCTTGAAGTAATGATTTGTGTCCTGAAGATCTGGTGCGAGGCGACTGTATACACTACTATTTGGTGCAAGGTAGAAGATGCTGGGCCCGAGAAGAAGCTTCTTGCCCATCAGGAAAATGATAGTGTCAAGTATGTGTTCAACCCGTTGTTCCGGTAACCCGATGATGAAATGGGTCTCTACCAAAAAATGAGAGGCCTCAAGATAAGGGAGGAGTTTTGCAAAGTTGCCTGTGTTATGCCTTTTCTGCCTGTTGGTGACGGATGCTGATGCATCAACAAGGGAAAAGTTGAGCCTTCGGAAACCGGATTCGTACATGCGTTCAAGGGTGGCCACATCCAGGTTTTCCGAGTAAATGCCATTCATTGCTGAGAGAGTCAGCCCTGTACCTCTAAACAGCCCCAGTATGTTTTGAAACCGAAGCCGGTCAAGGGTAAGCATATCGTCTTCAAAATCGACTGCCTGGATATCCAGGGAAAGGCAATCTGCAATCTCTTTTTCCACACAGCCAAGGCCTCTTGCGCGATAGGGAAAAGGAGGTCTGCCACAGAATGCACAATGAAATGGGCATCCGCGGGATGTGAGGAAGAAGGTATATTTTTTCTTTCCAATCCGATACTCCGAGGGATTAACCAGCCTGCGATCCGGTACAAGATCGAGGTTTTCTTCGATATGAATATCAGGTATGATGCATCTGCCATGATGTTTTGATGCAATCCCTCCAGTACCAGCAATGCTTTGTACTGTTCCTTTCTTTATAGCTTCTATAAGTACTGAAAAAGGTGTTTCTCCCTCGCCTCTCACCACGTAGTCAACAAAGGGAGACTGCAGCACATGCTCAGGGAAAAGGGTAGGGTGGATCCCTCCTGCCACTGTAATGATTTTGTCATCCACTTCTTTCGCACACCGGGCTATATCCATAGCTTCTCCTGAATAGGCGCTGAAGAGCGAAGACACAGCGACCACATCCGGTTTTTCAAAAACAATTCTCTGCCTGATCTCACCCAGGTCTGCACCAAAACGGGAGTACTGTTTAAAGAGGGAGATGGGTGTATACCTGTCTTTGCGATAGTAAGGTGCGAGTTCAGGAAAAGGATGGTCAATGATTTGCCTTGGTTTTCTGTTGCTCCTCAGATCTGCTATAGAGACATCGCAAATCTCCCGCACCTTTGTGGCGATATAGAGCAGAGACAGGGGATACGTGCGTATGGAGGTATCATAGTAATCTTCAATTGGTGGCTGAATAAGGAGTACCTTCACTGCAAAAGTATACAGAAATTAAATCTGTCTTGCACCCGGGTTAAATGTCCCCTGCCAAAGAGAGTGTCTGTTCAAGTCCTCTTTTTCCTTGACATACCCCTGCGCCTGAGTTACTTTTCTCTTTGTGCAAAAAGCAGAAATTCAGAAGATCTACAGTCGTTATTCATGTTTTTACGATATTATCTTTTCACAGTTTTTTTATCCCAGGATAAGGCTTGGCCTCGAGAAAATTGGGATAAAAAATGGCGACAGGATTATTGAGGTTGGCGTTGGCACAGGTCTTTCCCTTTCCCTGTACCCTCAATCCTGCAAAGTTGTGGGTATAGATATTACAAGGAAAATGCTTGAAAAAGCGAAGGCCAAAAAGGAGAAGTTTGGTTTTAACCATGTAGATCTCTTTGAGATGGACGGAGAAAATATCTGCTTTGATGACAACAGCTTTGATCACGCTGTCCTGCCTTTTGTAGCCAGCGTGGTACCAAGCGTGGAGCAGCTCATGTCAGAGGTGAAAAGGGTCACGAAGAAAGGTGGAAAGATCATAATAATTAACCATCTTTCGTCAAAATTGTCTTTTATCTCAAGCATGGAAAAACTTTTAACACCGGTTTTCATGAAGCTGGGCTGGAGGACAGGCCTTTCAGTTGATACTTTTTCGAACCATTGCAATCTCCATATCGAAGAGGTCTTGAAAAAATACAGACTGGACCCCTGGTTCATACTCCACGCAACGAACAGATAATAAACGATGAAAATAGCAGGAATTCAGTTCGCATGTTCAGTGGATAAGGATAAGAACGTAGAAAATGCCCTTCGGACAATTGATGCGGCTATTTCAAATGGTGCAAGCATAATATG
>MVQO01000151.1 GCA_002067585.1 Syntrophorhabdus sp. PtaB.Bin027 | reverse complement strand
AATAATAATAATAGAGAATTTCATAGAATAGTTGCAGCAGCGACCCAAAATAAAGTACTTAGGCTTGCCATGGAAGCAATACTACATGTCTTGAACGTTGTGCATGTCCCTCACGGTGTCCCAACCTGTGGAGATGATGCGCTTATCTGGCATAGAAAAATCATGGAGGCAATCGAGGATAGCAAACCTCAAGAAGCTGCTAAACTGATGCACGACCATATTGCCGAAGTTCAAAAAACCGTTGAGGAAGTGATTGCATAGGGTTTTAATACAGTCTATAGAAGTTCACAATTGCAATCCCTTTGCAAATCAATCCATTGTTTTTTTCGATTAAAGCCTTCCACAGGGTTAACAGTGAAGGTAGATTCGTTAAGTGGCAAAAGTTTTCCCCTATTGCAATGTTTGAGAATCTCACATACAAAGCTGTAAAGCTAAATATTGTATTCAGCTAGATTCAAGTTTGCCTGCAATGAAAAAAATCTTGACAATGTTCCACCAAAAAGCTAATTTAACAGTTATCAGATATATGATATCTAATATCATTTATCTTGATTAAATAAAGCTAAAATAGGTCGTATAGATGTTCAGTGGGTAATGAGGCCTTCTCTGTCCGATGGAGGACAAGAGGCCTCGTTTATTTCGGTTGGGGAAATCGAGCTTCGAATGAAATTTATCTGGTGTGTTTGGGAGTTCCGTGAGGGCCGAAAGGAACAATGCCAATCAAAGAAAGGGGGTGAATCATAACATACTATGTCATATTGCACCAAAGGTAACAAGAAGACAAAACGAATGATGAAAGGGAGGAAGTCATGGCTAAAGAAATTATTTTATACAACTTGAAAACAACGGTTACAGATGAGGAATATGCGGAATATTGTAAAACAAAAAAAGGTCCGTTCTTAAATAGTCTGCCATCATGCAAAAAATTTACACTCGTAAAAATAGTAGGGTCAAAAAAGGGCGAGATACCCTACAAGTATGTGGGCATTGTTGATGCCACAAGTGGTGAAGAATGGATGAAGGATGCATCATCCCCTGCATTTCAGGATTTTCTCAAAGAGTGGATGACAAAAGTGGAAGACTTTCACATTTTGATGGGTGAAGAAGTCTTTGGAGATTGATGTACTCCAGAATATAACATAGGGGGTTAATATGTACTTAAAGGATTTGTTGACAAAGGAACAACACGACATTCGTCAAACAATCAAGAAGTTTGTGGACAAGGAGATCATGCCAATTAGAGAAAAACTTGAGGAGGATTATAGTCTTGTTGAGTCTGTACACAAGAAACTGGTTGACATGGGGATTCAAAGGGCAGGGTATCCGGAAGAGTATGGCGGCGGAGGCAGTCATTCAGCAACCACTCTCGGCATTGTATGCGAGGAATTAGCGAGGGGCGATGCAGGGATAAGCCTAAGCACAGGTATTAACGGGGGAATAATCCTCCAACCAGCTATGATGGCAAAGAACAAGGCAATCCTTGACAAGTTCGTACCTGCCTTCTGTGAGAACAAGGTAAACTACGCATGTTTGTCCATGACTGATTCTGCAGGTGGCGCTGATTCGGAAAACCCGCTTTTGAAAGGAAAATATATTGCAACTAAGGCTGAACTTGATGGCAACGAATGGGTTATCAACGGAAACAAGTCATGGCCCACCCATGCGGGTCTCGCAAGTGTTTATCTGACTGTATGCACCACTGATCCTAAGTTAGCCGATGACGGTATCGCAATCATCTATGTTCCCGGAGACGCTAAAGGTCTTTCCTTTGGCAAACCAGAAACAAAGATGGGTTATAGAACATCAATCAACGGAAGTGTTTTCTATGATAACGTGAGGGTTCCGAAGGAATTCCGGCTAGCCGGACCTGGACATGACGCTCATTTCTATTATGCCGTCATGGGGGGAGCCCAGTGGCACTCTTCGACAATGTCTCTCGGCATTGCTCAAGCAGCTTTCGACATCGCCCTCGCATATACAGGGGAGCGGATGAGTGGCTCAAGGCCTGTTAGGGAATGGAGTTTGGCAGCAGGAGTTCTCGCAGACATGGCAATCCGGCTTGAGACAACCAGGGCACTCGTTTACAACTACGCATGGATGATGGACCATCCTGAACAGTATGGTCCCCCCTTTACTCCTGAGATGGTATCAAGGGCTGGCATAGTGAGAATATATGCAGCTGATGCAGCTGTGTGGGTTGCAAATAAGGCCATGGAACTACTCGGGTCTAACGGTTTATCACCAGAATATCATCTCGAAAAATACCTTCGCGACTCAAAAATAACCCAGTTGTGGCTTGGAGGGCAGCAAGTCTCGCGTTACCGGGTGGTTCGTGGGTATTACGACTATACCGTGGGGTAGCATATAAGTAAAGGGCTAAGCATATGAGACTTGGCGCAGAGATTTTTCTGAAACTGGTCGATTACAGAAATGCATCACGGCGAATGAGGAACCTCCTTTTTCTACAAGAACAAGAGGAGGTTCCTCCTCTTTGTGTGACAAAGAATAACAGCTATCGAAAAACCATAGACAACCAACTATGCGTGAAATGAATGATAGAGCAGGCAGATTGACACTAGGAATACGTAATTAATAGCATAAGGGGTGTGTATAGACTGAACAACATTTCATAAAAAGTATACAGCCGCAAAAAATAAATTTAAGGGAGGGTATTGGATGGAGAAGCAAGGAGGGTTGAAACAACCTGCATTAGGAATCGCAGGAACTGTAGTATGTGTTTTCATTGCTTTCGGAATCATAACTTGGTTTAAACCAGAAACGTTTATCCCGTGGGCAGGCGAGTTGGCCATGTGTCTCATACCAACCATGATTATCATGAGTCTTGTTTGGCAAAACAACTATCCTGCACCAGCACCAAGTTTAGTGCAACCCCTGAAAGGAGTATACCTTCTTTTCTTCAACATGCTCATCGGTGCTATTATTGCCGGATATTCTATTAAAACTGTTGGGGCTTTTGTCACACCCCCCACTCCGCCACTAATATTCTTTACAATTATGACCGTAATTATGACGTGCTGGTTTGTTATTGTGTGGGGATGCTGGCCTGCTGCTGCTATCAAAGGCAACCACCCTGCCTTTGTAGGTTTTGGAACGCTCATTGTCTCATATGCGGTAGCCTACATTCTCTGGAAAACATGTTTCAATTTTGATTTCATGAAGGGTGCTCCTTTTTATGATGCTGTGGCACCTCCAAGCGGAGCTTTCAACGCCTTCTACAGCTTAGGCTTCTTCCTTACAGCCCTAGCTGTCATGCTGGCGTTGGTAGAACTTGACTTCTGGCCCTTAAGCTCAATCTCGCCGAAGGCGCCCGCATTCGGTAAGCAACCTGTCTGGGGTATTGTTGTCAGCGTAGTCGTAATACTCATATCTCTGCTAATACAGTGGATTTTTGTAAATACCATGGGGATGGATATTTTTGCATACACACTGAGGGTTCCTATCTGTATTATCTTTGGTGAGTTTATTATGCTTCTTCTCTTTCAGACCGCACCGGTACAGGCCGTGAAACAGCCGGGTAAAGGTTTCGTCTTGATTATTCTCAACATTATCCTTGCAGTGGTAATGCACTACATATACTATTGGTTTCAAACTCTCGTTGCCGGTATACTGCCCGCTGGACCTCCAGGCTATGTCCAGGAGCTCTGGATTGCAACGGCCCTGCTCGGTTTTACCTTTCCCGTTATCACTGCCTACACCGGGTTTTTTAACTTCTGGCCTTTGACCGAATCAAAGGCCTCAAAGGAGTGACAAAAAATCGTATAGTTTTGGTTCGAATGCAGCTATAAAGAAAAGGCAGTGCTGAAACACTTATTTATAATAAGGGCTGGACATAAAACCCAGCCCTTATTCCATGGCATGTCACGAATAATATGGGGTACCTTCATGGAATACTTGTGTTTAAATTCTCCCATAAGCCTTGGTGATGGTGAGAGCTGTTACCCCAAAGTATCTCTGTGGAAAAGAAGCAACATGGATGCCAAATTCTAGAAATGTCTTATCCTTTTTCATATTTCATAGGATAACATGAGTCTTGCAAAATCACTCTGCGGCGAAGCTGTAGGTGTGTTTGATTACAATCTTAGTTACTTAACCAAATAAATCATGAGACATGGTGTTTGGTTTTGCTGAGCAAACTG
>MVQO01000150.1 GCA_002067585.1 Syntrophorhabdus sp. PtaB.Bin027 | reverse complement strand
CTCCAACATACGGGTAGAACAGGCCCTTGCCTGTGGTGCACAGGAGCTCGTCACTGCCTGCCCCTACTGCATCACCGCCCTTGAGGACAGCAGGCTCGTTCTGAACCATGCTGACGATATCGAGGTCAAAGATATCACAGAGATAATACAGGAACTGATTTAGAGAAGGAAAGAAACCTTGTGAGGATATAGAGAAGTGAAAACAGAACTGGATGAAAGACAACAAATCGAAGAACTTTGCAGGGGTCTACAAAATGATAATGTTGGAGACGTCATGGTTGTGGGTGGAGGCATAAGCGGGATCCAGGCCTCTCTCGATCTTGCTACTGCAGGCTTTAAGGTATATCTCGTTGAGAAATCACCTGCCATCGGCGGCCATATGGCCCAGCTCGACAAGACCTTTCCCACCAATGACTGCTCCATGTGCATTGAATCTCCGAAATTTGTGGAATGCAGCAGGCACCCCAACATAGAGATACTGACGTATACTGAAATAGAGAAGGTGACAGGAGAAGCAGGAGATTTTAAGGTAGCCCTTATTAAGAAACCAAGATATATAGATGAAGACAAATGTACAGGTTGCGGTGTGTGTGTGGAATACTGCCCTGTTCAGGTCGAGGATGAATACAACCAGGGATTGTCTAAAAATAAAGCTATCCATATCTATTTTTCTCAGGCTGTTCCACTGGTTACGTATGTTGATCGCGACAAATGCTCCTTTTTACAAGATGAGAGATGTACCATCTGTCAGGGGGTCTGTAAGAATAATGCCATAGACCTTTTTCAAAAACCTGAGTCACTGGAGATAGAGGTTGGCGCAATTATTTTGGCGCCGGGTTACGATGCATTTGATCCGGCAACCCTGAGAGATACATATGGTTACGGAAAATTTGAAAATATAGTGACAAGCCTCGATTATGAACGGATACTCTGCGCAACAGGACCATACGAAGGTGAGATACTGAGGTCATCGGACAAGAAGCATCCCCACAAGCTGGCCTGGATCCAGTGCGTCGGGAGCAGACAGGTTATTGAAGGCGGCAACAGTTACTGCTCTGCAGTATGCTGTGCATATACTCAGAAGCAGGTCATTCTTACCAAAGACCATGACGCAGAAGCAGAGTGCACCATATTCCATAATGATATCAGAGCATTTGGAAAGGATTTTGAACGATTTTATCAGCGGGCAGAGAAGCTTCCCGGAATTCGCTTTATACGGAGCTACGTCTCTATAGGAAAAGAAGATCCGGTAACGAAGAATGTGACGGTGCGGTACTCCACCCCGGACGCGGGTGTGAAAGAAGAAGAATTTGATATGGTGATTCTGTCTGTGGGCATGAACCCGCCAAAAGATGCAGCCTTTATGGCCACTAAATTTGGCCTCGAATTAAACGAGCATGGCTTCTGCAGGGTCAGTCCTGTCAATCCCATTCAAACCTCCCGGCCGGGTATTTTCATAAGTGGCGCTTTTCAGGGGCCTGTGGATATTCCAGAATCGGTTATGACGGCCAGCGGTGCAAGCTCCCAGTGTGGTCAACTTCTTGACTATCGCCGGAACGAGCTGACAAAGGAAAGAGAATATCCCCAGGAACGAGATGCATCGAAAGAAGAACCTAAGATAGGGGTATTTGTGTGTCACTGTGGAGCAAACATTGGAAGAGTTGTAGATGTACCGGCTGTGGTTGACTATGCGAAGAATCTGCCTAACGTCACATACGCTCAGGAAGCCCTGTTTGCATGTTCCACTGATGCGGCAAAACAAATATCGGAAACGATCAAGAATAAGGGGCTTAATCGCGTGGTTGTTGCAGCATGCACTCCAAGGACGCATGAACCACTTTTCCGGGATACTCTTCGCGAGGGAGGCATAAACCAGTACTATTATGAAATGGCCAATATCAGGGAGCATTGTTCCTGGGTCCACTCAAAAGAAAAAGAGATTGCCACACAAAAGGCAAAGGATATTGTCCGCATGTCCGTGGGAAGATCAGCCCTCCTGGAACCTCTTGAAGAATTCGAGCTGCCGGTTGACAAAAGGGCCCTGGTTATAGGCGGGGGTGTGGCAGGCATGACCAGCGCACTGAGCCTCGCCGAACAGGGTTTTGAGGTTTTCCTCCTTGAGAAAGAACCAGAACTGGGAGGAATGGCCCGAAGGATTTATTACACACTGGAAGGACTGGACGTTCAGGCATATCTGAGTGACCTCATATCGAGGGTGTATCGCAACCCGCTCCTTCACGTCTTTACCGATGCCATCATCCATGATGTTCACGGATATGTGGGAAATTTTACAACCAGGATAACATCCGGTAGTATGGCCAAAGAAATACGCCACGGAGTAGCGGTTATAGCCACCGGGTCCGAAGAATATAAACCTGTCGAATACCATTATGGACAGGACGACAGGGTTATGACGAACCTGGAGTTGGAAGGGAAGATTGTCAATGAAGATGAAAATGTAATGAATGCAAAGAATCTTGTAATGATTCAGTGCGTCGGCTGTAGAAATGAAGACAGAAATTATTGCGCCCGTATCTGTTGCAGCCAATCTATAAAAAATGCTCTGAAGCTGAAAGAAAAGAATCCAGACATGGATATCTACATCCTCTTTCGTGACATGAGAACTTATGGATTCAAGGAAGATTACTACCGGGAAGCCGCTGAAAAAGACGTGAGGTTCATCCGTTATGAACCTCAGGATCCGCCACACGTAGAGCCGGGCAAGTCGGAAGAAGGCAAGCCGGTTCTCAAAGTTACCGCCATAGATTATATACTTGATAAGAAACTGGAATTGGATGCTGATATTGTTGCCCTGGCTGCTGCTGCAATCCCTTCGTCAACAACGGCTGAAATAGCACGGTTCTATAAGGTTGCATTAAATCCTGATGGATTTTTCCAGGAAGCTCACGTGAAGCTGAGACCCGTCGACTTTGCTGCCGATGGTGTATTTCTATGCGGTGCAGCGCATTATCCCAAGCATCTTCCTGAAGCAATTAGCCAGGCCTATGGAGCAGCAGGTCGGGCTGTCACAATACTCTCAAAAGATACTGTAGTGGCCTCCGGTGCTGTCTGTGAAGTGAATGAAAACGATTGTGTATCCTGCGGAGCCTGTATATCAGTGTGTAAATATGGTGCTATAGAATTTCGTGATACGCCGAAGGGGAAGAAGGCTTATGTCAACCCTGTCCTTTGCAAAGGAGACGGACTTTGTAATCCCGTATGCCCCACGAGAGCGATTTCACTCAAGCACTTTACGGACGAAGAAATTTTTCAACAGATTGATGAGGCTATCCAGATGAATGGAAGG
>MVQO01000149.1 GCA_002067585.1 Syntrophorhabdus sp. PtaB.Bin027 | reverse complement strand
GGCATAGCCACCCACGCCTTCGGCATAGGGGGTCCTGGTGATGCAGGCAGGGTTGCTGTTGAGCTGGACCCAGATGATGGTATCACCATTTATGCCGCAGTCGCTGACCCGGGTGAAGGCAATGATTCCATGTTAACACAGATTGCCTCTCATTTAACCGGCATACCCATGGACAAGGTCCGTCTCGTGACCAGAGATACAGACCATACCGCTGAAATGGGTCCAGCCGCTGCCAGCAGGATGACATATATGGCAGGCGGGTCCCTGGTCCTCGCTATTGAACAACTCAAAAAAGCTATGGACGAGGCCGGTGTCAAAACATATGAAGGTCTCACAAAGGCAGGCAAACCCATTCATTACGTTGGATCCAAAAAGGCTGCGGGACAGGAAGGTCCGTTGGATCCTGTAACCGGTCAGGGCCCCTCTTTCGAATCGCGTGTTCATAACATTCAGATGGCCGAAGTTGACGTCAATACCGATACTGGTGAGGTGCAGGTAATAAAGATGACCACAGCAGTTGATGCCGGTACAGTCATCAACCCCCA
Organism: Syntrophorhabdus sp. PtaB.Bin027; assembly: GCA_002067585.1. GTDB lineage: Bacteria > Desulfobacterota > Syntrophorhabdia > Syntrophorhabdales > Syntrophorhabdaceae > Syntrophorhabdus. The sequence goes on along the minus strand of MVQO01000149.1, from coordinate 562 downwards.
GAACCTCGAAGGCCAGTTGCAGGGAGGTATGGATCAGGGTGTGGGCTACGCTCTCAGAGAAGAGTATGTCCATGGCAAAACCAGGGACTGGGTAACATTCAAGTTCCCTACCATGAAAACATCCTTTCCAACAGATATCATTATCAGGGAAACCCCACGGGTAAAGGGTCCGCTGGGCGCAACCGGGATCGGGGAAATGACCATGGTATCGACAGCACCAGCCATCATAAATGCAATCTATGATGCGTGCGGAGTAAGAATTTTCGATTTACCTGCTACGCCAGAAAAAATAAAGGCAGCCCTGGCTGCTAAAAAATAACCGGCAACTGTAGAGGTTCAGGATGTCCCGATTTCATGTTCCTTGAGAAGGCGGGACATCCTGGGTTATCCCGAAGGGTACAATGAATGATTCTGCAACCCATACCCTTGAAGCAGGTGATGTCCACCAGAAATTCCGAACTATTGCAGGCAGGGAAATACTTTTTGACAAACAAGGGTTCCTGTGGCATCCGGAAGATTGGTCTGAAGAGGTGGCTGTGGCACTTGCATTAGAATCCGGTAT
>MVQO01000148.1 GCA_002067585.1 Syntrophorhabdus sp. PtaB.Bin027 | reverse complement strand
GAGGCAACAGTACCATACAGTGCAAGAAGCATTGCAATGAAGCTGATAATGATTTTTCTCATGTCATCATCCTCCTTGATTATTGCAGAGATGTGCTGTGCATACCCATCATATACACGCCCTGGATAGCATAGCTTCTTCCAGGGGCCGGTCTTATGATGAAAACAGCGGGTATGTTTGATTAAATAGTATAGAGCTTTTTTATCTTTGGCAACAGAATTTAACTGTGGTTGGGGATGTACAAAGATACACGCATCAGTTCCACTTTCAACTTACCCAAACTACGTAGGAAATCTTTAAGAAAACTCCATTAATGTACAACCTTTTTGCTCACCATTGATGAACTGACATCACAGGCAATCAAGCCGGCCCGCCGGTGTTGTATTTTCTGGCTGATTTATGGGTTTTGTTCGATCCCTGATATAATACATAGTCTTGGAATCTACGTTTGCCAGTCGGTGAAGCCTGGCAAGGTTCCTGGCTGTTGTTTTAAGTGCTTCCTGTGATCATAACTTGAGAATAATGGCAGCACCAGCATTATCATCATCTTTCATGATCCTGGCGAGTACCTGGCCGGACTGAATGACATGGCCAGTATCAAGCCCGTATAACCCTGGTCACACACTTTAACCGCCAGATGGTGGTCATTCGTTATCCTAATTAATTATGGACCATAAAAACGGCAAATTATTTGAAATATATTGAAATTCTATTATTTTTATGCCATAATAAAGCAGAAGATTCGGAAGCACCTGTTAATAGTAACCGCAAAAACCATCATTTTTGTCGTCTCTTCATAACACAGCCCGTATGCTTCAAATAAAAGAAGAGAGGTAGTAAGTATGTCCAAAGGTATAGTAAAGTGGTTCAACGAGTTAAAGGGTTTTGGTTTTATTACCAAAGATGACGGCACTGATGTGTTTGTCCACTACTCTTCCATTCAGGGTGGTGGCTTCAGGTCGCTTGTTGAAGGAGAGGCAGTAAGCTTTGACGTAGTCAGCGGTCCAAAAGGTCCAGCTGCATCAAACGTAGTGAAGGGATAAAAACAATTAAGACAGGTCGAGCAGGTCTTGGCCTGTCTTCCTGCTTGCAGACTCCACAGATCCGTTCGTACGGTACACACGTTGGTGAAACATGCTTCAAAAAAGACGCCCTATTAAGCAGCTTTTCATACGCACTTTCCAGCACAGCTCAACACAGGATCGGCTCACAGGGTTGTCAATGTAAAAATACCATCAACCAGAATATGGAGGGAACACAGGCATGACAACAGAATCGATTGTGGAAATGACAAATGTAGCTGAATTCATTAAAATCAGGCAGCAAATAGAGTTGCTCACGAAACAGATAGAGTACACAACTGCATCGAAGGAAGCTACCGGATCAATTCAGAGATTTAACGAGGCAACGAAGCTATTAGTAACGCTTGCAGCTATGGCAAACAACGATGTTCAAAAAATTGTTATCAGACGCTTAACCAGACAGCTTATCAATCTTGGAATAAAAATACGAACATTAAAGGGCAAGAAACGAGTATCCAGAAAACAACCTGTTGTTTGACAATGTACTGCACAGCCTGAAAATCTGAAAATGATATATGTATCACAATGTGAAGATGTAGGCTCAGGGATTTTTTCAGTTTCTGATTGGTCTTTCACAAGAAGGAGTAAGGTTATGAGAAAAGGACGAAATACAGCAGAGATTATCAGCAGCGATGATGAATTTGACCCTATGGCTCTATCAGAGAGCGCTGGAATGGAAAGAAGGCTGATACTCAAGGCAACACCCCGATCGAGGAAGGGAGAGCTTATGGCAAAGGGAGCAAAGGAAATACGGTGTATTTGTTGCCATCAGGTTAAATCACTGGCTGGAGCTGAGGAATCCGGAGATGGGTGGATCTGTGAAGATTGCGTGCCTGAGGTGGTGCAGGAAGAAAATATCTTGCCGGTGGACAGGACACAACTATTCAGGGGCCATGTGAAAAGGTGATATTTCGACAATAACGAGGTCCGGAGTTCAAGAAACGGAGGTTAAACAGGTACGATTAACTGAAGCATGAACATTTATAGGAGAAATTGGTAAGTAATGAGAATACTATCAGTTATGAAATACAACAATTACTATACAGTCTTCTATGAAACGGATTCGAATTACATCAGGGAGGATATCTTTCTAGAAAATACGGCAATAACGAAATATCCAAAAAAACAATTTGGTGACTATGATCAGTTTGTCAATACCATGAAAGAGGCTGATGCTGGCACCAGATTCCTTCTTGAGCCTGTTGAGATAGAAGAGATCAGCTATGATGACGTTAAAAGGCTTTACGACCAACTGTCAGTTCAATTCGGATGGCAATGATCCATGACCCGATAGTTACATAGAGACGATGATCGGTTTTATTCACCTTTTCGTACACGTCCCGCCTGATTTTGTCTACATTCTGATGTCAATTCATGGTATTGTTTCTTAGATTAAGAAAATATTACCATGGAAATTCATGGCTGACCAAACAATCCTGAACATTGCCAGCCTTACAAAAGAATATGATTCTCTGAGAGCGGTCGATCATATATCTTTCTCAGTTAGCGCAGGCGAGATAGTCGGCCTTCTTGGCCCTAACGGAGCGGGCAAAACAACCACTATCAACATGATCCTCGGTATTCTGGAGCCTACCCATGGTTCTATTGAAATCATGGGACGAGATATCCGTACCTGCGGGTCAGACATCCGAAAATATATCAATTTCGCTGCTGTCTATGCCCATTTGCCTGCCAATCTCACTGTTATCCAAAACCTCTATATCTTTGGGTTACTCTATGAAATAGAAAATCTAAAGGAAAGGATCAGATTCCTCCTGCGGGAATTTGATTTAGAGCGGTTCGCTCATACGAAAGCCGGGCTACTTTCTTCGGGTGAGATAAGCCGCCTCAACCTTGCCAAGGCAATAATCAATGAACCACGGCTGCTCCTTCTTGACGAACCGACTGCGTCGCTGGATCCATCCATTTCCCGCCTTATCAGGGAAAAGATACGAGAATATATGGTCAGGACTCAAACTGGAATCCTGTGGACATCACACAACATGAACGAGATAGAGGCTGTCTGTGATTGCGTTATATTTTTGTCACACGGGAAAATGCTGCTCAGTGGCAACCCAAAAACACTGCCATCAGAATATGGCATGAAAAGCCTGGAGGAACTTTTCATAGCAGTGGCACGGGAACCTCTCTGTCTTGCGCATGAGGTGCCAGCTTGAGCGTGACCAGAATTTTTGCAATCTACATCAGGCAGATATTCCTCCTCAAGAGCAACCCCACGCGCCTTGCAACTGTTTTTCTGTGGCTGGTCATCGACATTATCCAGTGGGGATTTATTACTAAATACATAGGCTCTTTTGGGGAAGCAACCTTCGGATTTGTCACGGTAATCCTCGGAGCTATTCTCCTGTGGGGATTTATGAGCAGGATCCAACAGGGTATACTGATGGCCTTTCTCGAAGACATCTGGACACAGAACTTTATAAATTTTTTCGGATCACCCCTTAAAGTTAGCGAGTACCTCTGTGGTCTTGTAATGACCAGCATTACAACTGGCCTTGCAGGTTTCTTTGCAGTTGTTACCATTGCTGGGGTAGTGTTCGGCTACAACGTTTTTCGGATTGGGGTGATGCTTGTGCCATTCATGTTTATTCTACTCATCTTTGGGATAGCCATGGGCGTTTTTGTGTCAGCCATAATTTTTCGCTTGGGACCCTCTGCCGAGTGGCTTGCTTGGCCCATTCCCATGATGCTTTCCCTTTTTGCAGGCGTTTACTTTCCCATTTCCACCCTGCCGCCTTTGCTCCACGCTTTTGCAAAAATAATTCCTGCATCGTATGTGTTTGAAAGTATGCGCAGCATCCTTTCGGCAAAGGCATTTCCCGGCGACCTTGCTGTAAATCTACTTATAGGAGCTTTTCTAGCACTTGTCTATCTCTTTGCCGCATCCCGGGTCTTTATCTACATCTACCGGAAGAATCTGGAGAGTGGAACCATTGCGCGGTTTAATGCTGAAGCCCTATAAAGTAAGCCAGGCTTTGATTTTCCTCTCAAAGAACTGATCGCTTTTTTCCTGACATAATTCACAATTCTTCATAATCCTTTCGTTATCTTTTCACATTCCACCCTTATATTTATTACAGATTAAAAACGGAAGCAAAACAAGGGCGTGAAGATGGGTGCAGCGGCTATTATGGCAAAAAAAATGGCAGTTAACTGCACAAGACGTTTGCCTGGTGTGGTGTTCGTGAAGAAAGTTCACGGTAAGTAAACAGGCTTAAGGTCCAAGTGCCTCTCCTCCCCCGGGTTTCCGACAAATTTTTCCCCTCCTTCTAATCCCTGTTGGAACCCCGGGGGTTCCGGTCTTTAATGATGAGCCTGATGGGTTATCATTGCGCAGATAATCTTTTTTTTTATGGGCAGATACTGGAGCTCATCATAACGCGTAAAAACCAGCACGCGGCCCGAATAATCCGGTCCTTAAAAGACAAACAGATCTTTCGATGAAAAATTCGGGTCACTCGTCAGATTCACACCAAGGCGGCGCAATCCTGCTTCGTCTCCCGGTGTAGGGATGTGGGTAATATGCATTTCGCAATCCCGGAGTTCTTTAAGACTCTCAAGGGCCATTTGAGCTGCCGGGTTAGTTTTGGCACTGATGCAGAGGGCAATGAATGCCTCTTCTAAATTCAGGCTTACAGCCTTCTCTCTCAACACTTCGGTTTTCAGATTAGATACAGACTCCGTGATGTAGTCAGGCAACAGCTTGATTTTAGCCGGGATGCCGGCCAGGTGCTTAATTGCATTGATGACAAGGGCTGTGGACGCATGCATGAGGGGAGAATTATTTCCCACAACGATAGTTCCGTCTTTCAGTTCAATAGCCGCTCCGCAGTAAATTCCTTCATTGCCTTTTTTGCTTTCTTCTGCTAATCTGGCAGCCTCTCTTGCCGGCGCAACAACCCTTCTGTACTCCGGTTCCAGTTTGAAATCTTTCACAAAGAGCTCCACTCGCTGAACAGTCTCCCTATCGGTGAATCCCATGGCATATTCACAACGGTAACGAAAGTATCGACGAATAATCTCCTGCTTTGCCGCTTCCCCTGCGATTCTATCGTCTGTAATTGCAAAGCCCGCCCTATTCACACCCATATCGGTTGGAGACCTGTAGAAGGATGTGTTGCCTGTTATTCTTTCGAGAATCCTTTTTAGAACAGGGAAAACCTCAACGTCTCTGTTATAATTGACGGCTATCTGTTTATAAGCCTCCAGATGGAAGGGATCAATAAGGTTGAAATCTTTTATATCAGCAGTTGCAGCCTCGTAGGACACATTCACTGCATGTTTGAGGGGAAGATTCCATATGGGAAAGGTTTCAAACTTGGCGTACCCTGATTTAATGCCCCGTTTGTGATCATGATAAAGCTGGGAAAGGCATGTTGCCAGTTTGCCGCTTCCCGGGCCAGGGCCGGTAACAACGACCAATGGTTTGTCAGTCTCAATATATTCATTCGCGCCGTAGCCTTCATCGCTCACTATGAGGTCCACATCAGTGGGATATCCTTTCGTGAAATGGTGGGTGTAAACCTTTATACCACGCCGTTCCAGCTTGTTTTTAAAAACCACAGCAGCCGGTTGATTCTCAAAACGGGTAATGTTGACGCCAAGAACATTAATATCCCAACTCCTCAGATCATCGATCAATTTAAGCGCATCAGAATCATAGGTTATGCCGAAATCAGCTCTTATTTTTTTCCTTTCAATATCACCGGCATAGATGCATAAGACTATGTCAGCTTTATCCTTTAGCTCCGCCAGAAGCCTCATTTTGCAGTTTGGATCATAACCAGGCAGCACACGGGCAGCGTGGAAATCATAGAGAAGCTTTCCACCAAACTCAAGATAAAGTTTGTCGTTAAACATTTTCACTCTCTTGAGTATTTCTGCGGTTTGCTCCTTTAAATACTTCTCATTATCAAAACAGACTTCGCGGGTCATAACACTCACACCAGAGAACTCCTTTAAAGGTAGATTGGTATCAAGTTGAATCCAGCTATCTTAATTCATTTATGAAGATTTAAACAGAAAAAAATACAGGCGTAAATACTTTTACAGGAAAGATATCTGCTGTAAGTACAAAAAAACCCGGATTTCTCCGGGTTTTCAACTGTTATCGTAAACTTAATTTTAAATCACTGCACGGAAAGGCTTCCACGTATGCATCGACAGCAAGGATTCCCGCATACTCACCAAGTCTTTCTCGATGGTTCTGCAGGTAATTATATATGATTCGGGCTCCTTCACCATTTGAAATTGTCTGGGGTGAGCAAAACAATGGTGGCGCTCCAGACACCTTGTAAAAAGCGTTCATGTCTATCAGTCCTTGTACATACCCGTAACAATAACCCACCTTGACACCGCTCACTTTGTCCTTTCCATCCATCTTTTGTATAGCTGCTGTGCAGCTCTCCAGAAGCGTATTTCCGTCAGTTGCATAACTGGTAAATTGGCATGCTAACGTAAGAATAAAGGCAACAATTACAGCAAACATGATTTTTTTCATCTTTCTGACCCCCTTCTCAGTCATCGGTGATTTCTCTTTGTTCCCTGATTTTCTCTAATGTCATCGGCCATAACACAGGGGACTTAAGACGATCGGTACGTTTACTGACCTGTCACCTATTCAACAGACATTTCTACGCTGGGAAGATAATCGCTGGGTTTAAAACTGAGTTTGTATTGTTGTTTTGAAAGAAATCTCCTGGTTTTGCTATGGGGAAGTCAAAATGTGTGTGATTGTTGTAAAAAAAGGAAGTGTGACAAAAGGCTTCAGGGTATCAGATGAGACGACCTTCTTTCTGGTCCATCATAGCCTGACCCGCCAGTGCCACGAATCGGATCACGGTCAATGTGAATCCACGTGTCTTCTGAGGGACGTACAAACTTTATTATCTTCTGGGATGCAATAAGCTGGTCAAGTTTGCGGGCATTAACATAATCATATTTATAATCTTTGTACATAACACGAATAATCATCAAGCGCTCCTTACTACTGCCAAAACCAAAGTACAGCTTATTATAGCAGAAATGGCTTGGAGAGTACAGAGATTGTTCATTCCAGCCCATACTCTTTCCACCTCGACGTCACCCTGTCAAGCATGGCCTCGGAAAGCTTTATTTCAGTCGGTTTTATCTTCCATTCAAAGGGGATGGTTGCATTCAGGATGATTCGTGAGGTAATGAGTTTGTCTGTACCCGGTTCAAGGGCTGGGTCAAGGGGGGTTGCTCTTCCCCGGTTTATGATTTGTGTTCCCCTTGCAGGACTAAACCTGGTACCAAGGGCCCACCAGACCCTTGGGAGGTCGTCAGCAGCAACATCATGATCCACAACAATAACTCCCTTACAGCAGTATGAAGCTGTATTGGTGGCTATGACTGCAGAGCCCACCTGTTCGGCATGGCCAGGATACATTTGTTCAACAGAGACAATGGTCCAAAAACGTCCGGCTGCCTCCGGGGGCATATATACAGATTTGATGCCAGGAATCTCCATCCTGGCAAGCTCCGTCCATAGCATTGCGCTCTGAGTAAATGACAGGAGCATGTGAACATCAGTCACCGGCCTTCCTGCACTCGTCTCCCAGAGAATCGGGTTATTCCTGTGGTAAATGCATTTGACCTCAAGAGTAGGCTTTGGGATGGGCTTGATGAGCTCATCAGTGTAGTAGCCTATAAATTCTCCAAACGGGCCCTCTTCCCGCAGTATATCAGGATCAATTTCACCTTCCAAAACGATCTCTGCATGAGCAGGAATCGGCAGGCCGGTACGACGGCCCCGAACAATTTCTACGGGTGATCCTCGCAATGATCCCACTACATCATACTCGCTTGCCCTGGCCACCATGGCAGCCCCTGCGAGAAGGAGCAACGGATCGCCTCCGATAATTGCACAGACCGGCATTTTCTTGCCCATCTTCCTGTATTTCTGTAAAATTATATCGCCTCTTTTACCCTTGAGAATCTGTACTCCCAGGGTTTTCTTATCAAGGAGCTGCATACGGTATGTACCAAGGTTAACCTCATCTGTTTCAGGGTCTTTCATGACAAGGAAGACGGTGGTTCCAAAGTATCGCCCGCCGTCTAATTCATAAAATTTTGGTGAAGGGAACATGTACGCATCAATCTTTTCACCGTCAACAATGTTCTCGAAAATTGGGCCATCTTTTTTTTCTTGTGCAGGAATCAACTCACCAATGGCAAGGTTCATCCATTCTTTCGTAAGTTGCACCATGGAAAGATCGGTTCCCTTTCCCAGAATTAATCCAAGCCTCTGGGTTGTTGCAAAGGCGCCGGTAAAAACAGGGCTCCCATATCCCTTTACTTTTTCGAAGAGTAGTGCAGGTCCACCCTTTTCTTCCACTAACTTTGAAACATGGGATATCTCAAGGTTCCAGTCTACCTCGGCTTTTACCCTTTTGAGCTGCCCTGCCCTCTCACACATATCAATAAAATCTCGTAAATCCATTCACCATCTCCTTGCTTTGTACTCTATTCTCTGGATTTTGCGTCGCCCCTCCACCAGTAGAGCTGGTAAAACCTCCCCGGCATGCTCATGGCATTAACGTTATATTTTTGTATTCTATAATTCGGCACAAAGCTTGTCAAAGAAAAACCTGCTGAAATACCTTAAATAAAAGGAAAACCTAAGCTTAGCCCTTTTTTGTTTTCGATGTTAAAAAAATAATTGAGTTTCGAGTAGAACGGTTTCTCCCGATGCAACAGGTTGAGGTTTGGAATAATCAAAAGAGTATATTCCTTCACCGTTGGCAGAATGTCTACAAAATGAAGCGTTGACTATTTACGAGGGACACCTACCAACACATCATTGGGCTATTTCTGCAAGGTAATGATTACGGATTGAAAGTTTCGCCTGCTTTTTCTGATTCTCCTAACAGGAATGCATTGCTCGCTCGCCAGACGATGATATTGTAGGCTAACAAATCTTCTGGCATATTCTCAGTAATATGCAGCCTGGTTTGACGCTTCGTCCCTGAAGGTGCTTTTACCTGAATGATGGCGTAACGCACATCTTCATCTGTGCAATTTAAAGTTGTTTCAGACTTATCTATCAGGCCAGTATTGCTAATAGCCAGCCGTTTCTTCCCCGCGGCAAGCATAATTGGGTACATGACAGGTATGGGGATGCCACCTTTGTAGAAGTCAACCCGTACAATAAAACGTGGGTCAATGTCAACTATTGTCGCACTTTCGTCCACAACGGAGAACCTGTCTGGGCAGCCACGATCCTGATCACAAGCTACAACCAATGTGCAGGTATTCGCCTTGTGCAGTGACTTGAGGCCAGCAATCAGACGTTGCCCGCCAGCGAGTAAAGCCAGTTCGCTTCTGTGTGAACTCTTATTATAGATGTATCTCAGGGTCATATCATTGGCCTGCATTAGCAGCCCATCGCGGTTTGGTTCTGCAACCTTGCCGGAAGCAAATCCGCTTACCCTGTTGTTATCGTCGTAGGTGACCAGTACATAGCCATCCCAATTTACTTTCTCGGCCACAGGAAACAAAGGAACAAGAAACATTGTCATGAGCCCTGGAGTAAGCTTTTTATCGCTGAAGTGATGAACGTCCACCTGCCATAAGCGGCTACTCATCATCGGAGCACCAAGCAGCTCATGAACCTGGTTGCGCGTAGTTTCACCTTGCTTGATAGAAACATTACGTTCAGTACAAGCAGTGACCTTTTCTGGTGACATATGAATGAAGACAGGGCCACAGCCCTGGATACTTACGAGAAGAACGGCCAGCGCTAAAAACAAATTAATAAATGTAATCCTTGCCACGATTACCCCTGCTACCAATAATTTAACATAGATTATACCATGAACAGCCAGATTTACGGACTGAAAATTGGCATGCCTGCATTCCTTTCAGTCTGTAATACAGTATTTGCCACAGAACACAAGAAACAACATTTCAGGAAGGAGTCATTGAAGATCAAAGAGAAATATTTGGATATCGAGATCAGTGGAGACCACTTACATTTTCCCAGCCATCCTCGTTTTCTTCATTTTCACCTAGCAAATCAGGAACATCCGTTCTAATCCATTCTCTTTGTCCTGTTTTCATATTCACTGCACCCTGACAAGCAATTGCTAATGCAATAATCAAATCGATTTTATGGCTTGTTTGTTTTTTAACAATTCTCCACCCTCCAGGCGTTTCTGTCGCTATTGCTTTCTGAGCGTGTGCTTTCACTTCTTTGTCAGGATAGAGCAAGAGGTTTCTACCGATTATCAAATCATATAAGTTCTGGCTCATTTGTGTGAGCCTATCAAGAGTTTGTGGATATTCGACCATCTTTATATGGTCTTTAGCCAATGTCATAGCAGAACGATGGAATTGGTAGGGGTCATAATAACAAGCCTTTATGGTGAATTGATCGTTAAGTTCTCTTATGTACCTTTCAAGACTTGCCTCAAAATCTATTGGATTCTTCTTACTGGGTTGCCACTTCTGATTACGTACAAGGACAATTCTATCTCCTTGCTTTGTTACTGCGACAATACCGTTACTATCGTTCCTGATAGAAGCATCAACACCGACAACGATGTGTAATGGTTTATAAAGAGCCAAGCTACATAAGAGGACCATGCTTTCAAGGGTGGGTTAATGGACTTATCCTTTCACCCACAGCATGTGTATTTTTGTGCCACGGGATTACCCATGGGAATCTACCCCCTCCCTTGATCGTTGAATCTGTTCTATCCTCTTTTTTAGGTCACAAGTAAATTAAATCACAACAGGACAGTGTGTGGAATCGTCTTCTCAAGAGAGGAAAACCTGTTGTGTTTTGCATTACATTGAACGGACAAGCTCCCTGCTCTGGCGCAGAAAAGTCATCAACAACTCACTCGCTTCATCAAAGCGGTCAGCCTTTATGGCTTCTCTCGTCTCGACAAGGAGGGGCAGTAATCCGAGCGCCCCTGATGTAGACTCACACCCTGAGATGAACTGGAGCATAAAGGTGGTGACAGCTCCAAGGGCGTTTTTCTTATCCTTGATCTCAATTGTTTTCTTTAATATCTCGATAGTCTGCCATATGTCTTCCTCTTCCGGCGGTACCGCATTGACAAGTCCGGCGACAAATGCCCTGAACTCAGCCTCCTGTTGAGGAGTATATTCTTCACCCTCTTTCTTGAAGTCCTCAACAATACTGTCTGCCACCTGCCGTAGTATTTCATCTTCCTTTCGGCCATTTGTCATCGCCAGCCCTCCTTGTGCCCATGCCAGGTACGTTTTTATCACCTGCACGATCGGATTTAACGAACCTATCCCGGTTTCAATGGTTTTCATGTATCCTACCACAAGAAGATAGGGTTTATCAGCTTTTTTCAGGCGATGGATTCTCCTGTGGTGCTGTTTATTTCCAGGGAAAATGCTATGCCGGGCATGTGCGAAGTTTATTGACAGGCCTATCTTCTCTGCTATAGTTGAAAGTAGAATATTATTTTTCAGCACATTTTTTCACTTACATACCTTCCTTTGTACTTGAAAAATAATATCCGATTTAGTGAAAATCGTTTATGGGTTGTAACACTTCAAAAACATTATCATTGGTTGTTCTTCTCCTTATCATCATACCTGCATCAGCAAACTCATTTGCTGGAAGCGATGAGATCATTTACGACAGAAATATCAGCCCATCAATAGAATGGTTGCAGGAAGGCCGCTGGTTACTTAAACCAGGCAAGAATCGAGACCCCATCGACGCTTTCAGCAGATCGATTGAGCTGGACCCAAATAACTTCAGATCATACATCAACAGAGGAAATGCCTATATGATGCAAAAACAATATGACTTGGCAATAAAAGATTACACAACGGCCATTGAGTTACAACCAAAGGCCGGCGAGGCTTACAACAATCGTGGAATTGCATTTGGTATGAAGCAACAGCATGAGAGAGCAATTGATGACTTTGCTATGGCAATCATTCTAAATAAAAATGATTTCAAGGCCTACGTCAATCGTGGAAACTCTTATCGGATGAAAAAACAATACAACATGGCCATCAAAGATTACACCAGGGCCATTGAGTTGAAACCAAGACACGCCACAACCTATTACAATTCGGCCTGCGTCTACTCCCTGATGAATAGCACTGCCGAGGCTTGCAAATTCCTTAAAAAATCGATTGACAATGGATTCAATACGTGGTCCCACATAAAGTCAAACGATTGTTTTGATAATATCAGGAATTCAGCCTGTTACATTGAAATCATGTCAAATAAGTAGACATTGTAGCAAAGATTAAGGGCAATAACTGCCGGCAGCAAGAAGGTCTTAGCCAAGAATTTCCTGAAGAGCCCTGACAAGCTCTGCACACTCCTCGGGCGTCCCAATTGAAATCCTTAAATATTCGATGATTCGCGGTTGTGGAAAATGCCGGACTACAATTTTCCTTTGTCTGAGTTGCTGAAGAATTTCCCTGGCAGAACATGACCCATGTTTAACAAACAGAAAGTTTGCCTTTGACGGAACAACATGAAAACCCAGAGAAACAAGCTCCTCAGCGAGTAAATCCCGGCTCTTGATGATCTGCTGACGGGTCTTTTCAAAGTAATTCCTGTCTTTGAGTGCTGCCTCTGCTCCTGCAAGGGCAAGTCGGCCCAAAGGGTAGGAATTAAAACAGTTTTTTACAAGATTGAGGGCTTCAATAAGATTCCTGTCGCCTATAGCAAAGCCAACCCTCAGCCCTGCCAGGGATCGTGACTTTGAAAGTGTCTGAATAATCAGCACGTTGGAAAATTCCTTAACCATGGGAAGTGCGGTTTCAGCCCCAAAGTCAACATAGGCCTCGTCAATCACAACAACAGAATCCCTGGAATGCTCGATCAAATACCGAAGGAGGGCAGGACTGAGTGCAGACCCGGTGGGGGCATTCGGGTTGGATAGCACGATGCCACCATTTGGTTGCCCATAGTCTTCAACATTAACCTGAAAGTGTTCATCAAGGGCTACAGTCTGATAGCTGATATTGTATAAAGCACAATAAACAGGATAGAAACTGTACGTTATATCAGGAAAGAGAATCGGCAGGTCATGTTTCAGCAACCCAAGAAATGTATGGGCCAAAACCTCGTCAGACCCGTTTCCAAGGAAGACATTTTCTTGGCTGACGTTGTAAATGTCTGCTATTGTCTGTTTGAGGACCATTCCCTCGGGATCCGGGTAGAGGCGAAGGCTTTCATTGGCAGCCTCTCGCAATGCATCAATAACAGCGGGCGATGGGGGGTAGGGATTTTCATTGGTATTCAGCTTGATTATCTGACCAATCTGCGGTTGTTCTCCTGGCCGATACGGTTCAATACTGCGGATGCAGTCACTCCACAATTCTCTCATCATTCACGTATTAAGTGAAATCCTGGTTCCACTTTTCCTTAAGGATTCTTAGGCTAAAAACAAGCAAAGATCACACCACAAATATGTCAGCCCTTTTCAATTAAATCTCTATGAAAACAGCATAGCATAATTTCAGCCCCCAGGAAAAAAGGTCTTACATCTCATGCAGGGCAATCAATGCATCAACCGCAACAGGCTTACCGTCATCATCAAGTATAACCGGGTTGATGTCAACTTCCATTATTCTTTTCTCTTCAAGGCCAATCTTGCCCACAACCATGATCATGCGGGCAAGTTCATCCATATCGGCACCGGGCATACCACGGAAGGCATTCAGAATTTTATGGGCTCTAAAATCTCGCATCATACGGAGTGCCTCTGCCTTTTCGACAGGTGCAACCCGAACACAGATATCCCGGAAGATTTCTGTAAAAATTCCGCCTAAACCAAAGGCAACACAAGGACCAAACTGGAGGTCACGTTTGAGACCTATCATCAGTTCCCTCTCTCCACTCACCATCTCCTGAACCAGCACGGGAAATCCCTCTGCCTCATTCTTATCTGTTATTTTTCTGTAGGCGGCCATGGCTTCCCTCTGGTTTCTAATATCAACGTGTACAAGACCACGTTCTGTCTTGTGGCTTATATGGGGGCTACTAACCTTTACTGCAAGCGGAAACCCGATCTCAATAAGGGCATCTTTAAAACTTTTCCGGTTATGAGCCTCCCTTTCCTTCGTAACTGGAATGCCATAGGCTCCCAGGACCCGTTTTGACTCATGTTCGGAAAGAATATGTCTTCCTTCCTTGAGAGCATTGGCAATGATATCCGTTTGTTCTGTGAAATGCGCATCAGGTTTTTTCCTTTTACCGGCATCTTTCATATACATATACTCCCACCAGCACGAAACTCTGCATATTCCCACAGTTTTTTTAAAACCTTGGCTGCCCTCGCAGCATCAGGATATACAGAAATACCGCTGCCAAGCATCAAGGGGAAGTCTTGTGCCACCTCCTGCGTTGTTCCACCCATGAGTGTCACCACAAGAGGCTTTTTATTTTCAACATTCCGTGTTGCATCGAGAACAATTTCCCTGAGTTGCTCCCCACCTATTACGGTTATAAGAAGCAACATGTCGATGTTTTTGTCTCGCGCCACTGCATCAATGGCATCTTTATGTATGAGGGGATTAACGAGTGATGCAAGGCTGAGATCGATGGGATTATTAACGCTGCCTCCAACAGGCGGAATTATCCTGCGAAGCTTTTCCACTGTTTCTTTGGAAAAATGGGGAAGCTCAAGACCAAGTTCAAGACAAATGTCAGTAGTCCCCACTGCTGTGCTCCCGGGTCCGCTGATGATACCAACGCGCTTTCCCTTGGGTAAGGGCTGGTTGTAAAAAGCATAGAGATAATCAAACACCTCTTCGAAACTCCTTGCACCAACTATTCCCGCTTGCCTCAATGCACCTTCCCAAACAGCACGGGAACCGGCAATGGCGCCCGTATGAGAGACTGCTGCTCTCGCCCCTGCCTCGGTAAGACCACCTTTCCAGAGGATTATGGGCTTCTTTTTTGATATTTCCCTCGATAGTTCATAGAATCGCCTGCCATCCTTTACCCCTTCAATGTAGCCGGCAATTAGCTCTGTTTCAGGGTCTTCCCCCAGGTATTCCAGAAAATCCACAGCATTGAGATCTGCCTCATTGCCGCAGCTTATTGCTTTACTGAACTTTATATTGTTGGCACAGGCTGTCTGGGTAATAAAATCAGCGAAGAATCCACTTTGGGACACAACCCCAACGGTGCCGGAGTCTTTACCTGCCTGACACAGGAAGGGCAACTTTGACGAAGGGCAGTATATGCCAACACAGTTGGGTCCAATGATACGGGTCCCTCCTTTCCGGGCAATACGAACCATCTCCTGCTGTACTTTCCTTCCCTGTTCTCCTGCCTCACCAAATCCAGAAGTAGTGACTACGATGGTTTTTACCTTTTTTGTCACACAATCTTTTACGGCTGCCAGAGCAGCGTCTGTGGGTGTAAGTATGATTGCCAAATCCACAGGACCTGGGACATCCTTTATGTTGTGAAAAACTCTCAGCCCCATAATTTCGCTTTCCCTGGGATTGACAGGGTAGAGGGGCTTGAATCCCATCTCCAAAAAACGGTCCATGAGTACACGGGCTATCTTCCCCTGCTTGGCGGATGCACCGAGTACCGCAACCGACCTGGGATGAAAGATCGGGTCCAATTCATCGAAAATAGTCTTCCCTGACATACCTTTGCTCATAACTTACAGTCCCATTATTTGTCAATGACTAAATAGCACGGATTAATTGCGGAACAACACACTATACCTACATCTCTGATGCAACACAATATCATGCAGTCATATACGTGTAAGCCACTAACTCTAAAGGAATTGCAGGATCACCCGAATAATATAGCAAAGTAAAAGACTATGCCCCCAATGGTAATAACGAAATATTGCAGTTTCAATGAATAGGGATATCGTCATGAAGGCTATATATTGTATGTATTGTTTGCTCTTTGCAATCACAATCATCTCTCCTGCAGCTACTGCCCAGGGAGCCGAGTGGTTCTCCATAGGTGAGGACAGAGCAGGTAATGAATTATTTTTTGATCTTGAGTCCCTGGTGCAGCATTCAGGAGTAATTAAAGCATGGATGAAAGCAATATACTCCAGAGAAGGTAGGAAAGAAAGAATCAAGGAAAGAGTCATGAAGAAGGCTTCAGTGGAGCGTTATGACAGGCTGAGTTATGCGCTGGAGCTACAGGAAATTAACTGCGGTAGAAGAGAATTTCGTGTCTTGGCATATGCTGATTACTCCTCTGACGGGAGAATCCTTCACAGTTCTATCATCGATCATCACCCTGCAGAAGGGTGGGAACCCATAGCTCCCGATTCAATGGGAGAAGTAATAGACAGGCTTGTA
The DNA here is from genome assembly GCA_002067585.1 of Syntrophorhabdus sp. PtaB.Bin027. GTDB lineage: Bacteria > Desulfobacterota > Syntrophorhabdia > Syntrophorhabdales > Syntrophorhabdaceae > Syntrophorhabdus. The sequence continues at coordinate 14,225 of MVQO01000148.1, read as the reverse complement.
TGTCCATCATCCCCGTTACAGAAAAAGAAGCTGCCAGGCATTATTGAGAGGGGGGGCTTCATTAAGATCAACGGTAGCGATTTAATATCAGGGGTAAAATCACCATTGTAGAAAAGATCAAACCAAAAAGTCCGGATTCCTCCGGGTCTTTTTGTTGTTGGGGTCACAGTAATGCTGGGCAGGTGCGTATCGAATGCCAAGGAGGGAGCAGTTCCAACAAGGGCTATGGAAGTAAGGAGCATCTTTATGGTAGGATGAAGCCAGCGTCATCATGGGTAGAGCATCACCTGGAGGATTGACATGTATATTACATCATTTGCACATCGTGAAGAGCTTTTTCAAATGGTTCAACGATGGTTCTGCAATCAACTTGAACCAACTGACGGTCATAGGGTGACAAAAATCCTGATTTGTGATGGTTTTATTCTCGGAGAAACCCTTAATGATCTTGTACGGCTGCTTATCTCCACTTTTTCTGATGAAACCTATCGAACACAGCGGCTTCACTTCAAAGGTGAGCTCAGAGATATCATCTGCCAGAGCTCTCACGCGCGCAATGACCGCACCACAGAGCTCATAGAAAGCTATAAAAACAATCCTGATTTTTATTTCACAGAGGCTCCAATCGATGGTAGCGCTTATCTGGACACAATGGCCCGATTGTTAGCCGTTTACAGAATTAAACGGCCCAGGAGGATAGCAGAAAAAGCAAATCGTTATATTGCAAATCACATCTTCAGAATGGTTCAGAACAGGGCTCGCCAGATGGCGGAAGAACGGGCCCAGCAGATTGGGGTGTCATTGGAACACCTTTTAACCACAGAAGAAGATATGGAACGTGAGTTTACGCTCGCTGAGGAGATGATTGCAGGGGCTTTCAGGCAGGGTTACGCGAGATTTGAGAAACCTGCAGTTACAATCAATGACGTTGGGGGCATAAAATACATTGCCAATGAGGAATCATTACATGCGATTGAAAATTTTTTCCTTACCCACCCTGACTTCAAAGTTTTTGAACGATCAGAACACACTGGGAACTATCGTGCGAAGAGCCTGATCCTCGAAGTCCCATGGGACAAAGAAAAGGTGTGTAGAAGCTATCTTGAAACTCATGCGTGGAAGAAATACCTGAAACGCGGCATTTCAGAAGCTGAACTTCAAAAAGGCCTGGAGCATTTAGTAGAAGATGCAGAGCCAAGAATCTGCATTGAAGTGACGTTAACCACCTTTGATGATCTCGTTGAATCTGAGTTTGGACGAGGTATCCACGAGGAAAGAATCATAACCCAACGCGGTCAGCCAGTTTACGTGGGGCACATTCCCCTGAATGTGGGATTTCTCGTTGAATATCTTTTTGCCGTTGCTGTCAGTCCAAGAATCCATATTGACCGGCTTCCCATCAAGCTGTGGGGACGTTACCTGCCGGACACAATAAGCTATCATATCCGGCAGCTCTATTACCTGCCGGAGCATGATGCGCTTTATTAATGTAACTGGACAGAACCAGGCTGATCTGATCCCTAATCCTTCTCCTGGATAGGCTTATCCCCTGTATGAATGTAATCGAAACGCAGATAGTTCTGAAGAAACATCGTGAACAGGGGATGATCCATGCAGATTTTTTCAAGCCTTTCCTTTACAATGACTGCTACCGATTACAGTTTTTAACCCACCTCCCTTTTTTGGTTGCTCAAGTTTCCTCTCTTCTCGAATTGTATTCCAGGGGATAGGGCTTGAAAGATGTGTCCGTACAGTGAAGATGAATGTTACTATCATCCTGACAGTTTAAACATCCGGGTAAGGGTTGCTTCCGCATCAGGAAATCTCTGTACATCAAATACCTGAGTGAGGATATCTTTGTTTTATTTTTCTCCCTCTTGCCGGGTCGGTCATATGGGAGACAATTGATTCTACTGCAAAGGAAATTTTGTTAAGTTTTTCTTGAGGGTAAATACAGGTTTTGGGTTAATGAAGCCACAGGCAAAACACTTGTACCTAAATGACCTTGGAACAACAACCTGTGATCAGGGAGTTTCTGACGGTATATTTATGTGTCCTAAAGTGGCAAAGACATTCGGCCAGTAGCTGCTCAAACAGGTGGAGTAAATGAGACAACAGGTACCACCGGGAAGGTGGAAGCAGTATGCATCACGGAAATAAGCACGTGACTAATATTCCAAATCAGCCTAAAAACTATCAGCTTACAGCTTCAGGCTATGAGTTTCTCACAGACGAAACATGTGGCTGTTTTCTCTCAGCCAGTGTCTCTGCTTTTTGTATTCCGGCATAAAGCTTTCCAGATGTCGCCAGAACTGTTCTGTATGGTTCTTCTCCTTTATATGGGCAAGCTCGTGAATAATGATATAATCTATAACCTCGTAAGGGGCCATAATGAGCCGCCACGAAAAGGAAAGGCTGTTCTGTGCCGAACATGAACCATATCGTTGCCAGGCGCTGGTTATGGTGATTCCCGTCGGCACAAGGTCAAAGCGAGTGCTCCAGAACCGTACCCGATCTCCAATAATCTCTCTCGCCCTATTCCTGTACCACTTAACGAAGAGTTCTTTTGCATGTGGTGCCTTTTCCCTGGTAAGCAAAAATTTACCATGGGTAAGTATTAAGGGCGGCCGCACGCCTTTCGGTTCGGTTATCTCAAGAGGATAGGAATCTCCAAGATAATAAAATTTCTCGCCCTCTGTGAAATTACGTGGGCTGTCCTGTATTTCTCTATCCACCTCTCTTGCTTTAATTTTTTTTGCTATCCAGATCTTGCGGGATTGAAAGAAATGTTCTATTTCGCTATCCGGAGTTCGAAGAGGGGTTCTTATGACAATGTTGCCTTCGCTGGTAATCTGAAGAGTCATAGTCTTTTTCCGATTCTTACTTCGGATTATCTTATAGGTCCTGGTGCCGTCTGCCATTATAAGACTATTTCATCTCCTCTCATTGGAACTCTGGTTTTAAGGTTAAGCCTTTCATTGACTATCTTCTCAAACTGAAGGGCAACGTTTTCTTCACCATGAACAATAAATATCTCCGGTCGATTTTTAAAGCTTCCCAACCACTCAAGCAACTCCTTTTGGTCTGCATGGGCAGAGAAACCACCAATAGTATAAACTTTCGCACGAACCGCAATCTCCTCACCAAGGACACGTACGCTTTTCATCCCGTCAATAATAAGCCTTCCAAGGGAACCTCTCACTTGAAACCCTGTAAAGACTATGGAGCACTCCGACCTCCACAGGTTGTGTTTAAAATGGTGTCTTATACGTCCACCATCACACATCCCACTACCGGCAATGATAATTGCTCCGGATTTTATCTTATTGAGTTTCTGCGATTCTTCCACAGTTCTGGTAAAATGTATCTTCATGCCCGCTGAACTTGTGATATTGAAGTGGCTGGAAGCCTCGGCATCAAAGAATTCAGGGTGTGCCATGTAGATACTTGTTGCTTTTTCAGCAAGGGGGCTGTCAATATACACGTCGAGGCCATCGAGTCGTTTTTCCTTAACAAGTTTGTTGAGAATATAGATAATATCCTGGGTGCGCCCCACAGCAAAGGCAGGAAACAATACGTTTCCACCCTTTTTGAATGTGGTTTTTATGGCATCCACCATTTCATCGATACTTTCTTCCATTCCTCTATGAGAACGATTACCATATGTGGATTCCACCACAACGTAATCTGCTTCGTCAATGTGCTCTGGGTTTTGAATGATTGGATTCTCATTTTTACCCACATCACCGGAAAAAACGATCTTCTTTTCTCCTGCGGCAGATTGAAACCAGATCTCGAGACTCGCGGAGCCAAGTATGTGTCCTGCATCAACAAACCTGTACCTGATTCCACCCAGGTCCTCAACTATCCGGTATTGTTTTCTCTCAAGAAAAGGGATACAGGCTGCAACGTCTTCTGCTGTGTAGAGCGGTTTAAAAACCTCGTCTTTTCCAGATCTGAGAGATTTTTTGGTAAGCCATTCAGCATCCTTCTCCTGAATATGTGCCGAGTCATAGAGCATTATTTCCAAGAGATCAGCCGTTGCTGTGGTGGTAATTATTTTACCCTTGAATCCATCTTTCACAAGCTTCGGAATCAGCCCCGAGTGGTCTATATGGGCATGGGTTAGTAAAAGGTAATCGATCTTTGTCGGGTCAAAAGCAAAAGGTTTCCTGTTGTTCTCATCACCTTGCTTTCCCTGGTACATCCCGCAATCCACCAGCACTTGCAGCCCATTATCAATAAGATGAAAGCATGATCCTGTAACCGTCCTTGCAGCCCCCAAAAAGCGAATTTTCACGTGAGCACCTCATGTTGAGCGTTTTTCTGATTATACTCGTATGATACCCGATTTACAAGTAGCCTTTATAGATCGGGAATAAGTTACAAACCTATTTTCCCTTTGGCTGTCTTACCCCCTGTTTGCTTATTTGGGCCATGGCTTTCCCTGGAACAGTTATTTTTGTTGCCATCACTGGAATTATGGTGGATGGAATCTCCTATCTTCTGCAGAATCATGTTTGTCTCTATGACATCCCAATGAAGGGTTCTATATCACCACATACATGAACCACTCTAAATCGTGGACAATCCCACCCATGACGACAAAGTAAAAAAAGGTATCCACAAATTGCAAATACAACCCTCCTATTAATTCTGCTGACCAAATCTTCACGATCTTAGGCAACATCAGACAACTTTAGACAATACCAGGCAATTATTGAATTTTTGGCAGAAATCCAGCGCAACCCATGATATGCAAGACCTTTTTGACAGGATTTGATAGAGTATGGTATCCTACTGACTATCAAAATTTGAGAGGGCACAATGATTCAGACAGCTAATCTCCCATGGAAAATGGTGGTCCTTTTCTTCGCCCTTTTCTTCACGTTCTTTTTAGGAATGGAATCTCTTGCCCACGCAAGAGCAGGTGGCGGGAGAAGCATGGGAAGTCGCGGTTTTACGTCTGGTTCCGGTTCGAGAACCTATCAGGGAACAACAACGCGACCTCCTCAGCCAACCCAACAGCCGGGAATGACACAACCACCCCCCATGCAACCATCATCTCCTGGCATGGGCAGGAGTTTTCTCTCAGGAATAGGCGGTGGACTGCTTGGCGGGATGATCGGGAGCATGCTCTTTGGAGGCAGGGCAAGCGCAGCAGGCCAGGGCAGAGGAGGCTTTGGGCTTGGTGACCTCATCATTATTTTCATTATTATTGCTGTTGTTTACTTGGTCATTAAGCGATTCAAGGTACAAAAATCGATGGAGATGAGTTCAACAGGCACAGCCTATGCCCCTTCTTCTTATCCTTATAGTGAGCCAGCAACGGACACCTACTATGAACCCTCATCACGTGACGGGGCAATTGCTCAGGGGTTGAGCCACATTAGCGAAATGGACCCATCTTTTAACGAAGCCAGGTTCAAAGAGACTGCAGAAGATATGTTTTTCAAAATCCAGGGTGCGTGGACAAGAAGGGATTTGACCAGCATAAGGAACCTGCTAACGCCCCAGATGTTCAATACATTTCAGGACGATGTCAACCGGTACATTGCAGATAAGCAGGTCAACCGCTTGGAAAACATAGCCGTACGACAGGTTAATATTGTAGATGCAGTGCAAGATCAGGGAGAAGAATATATTACTGTAAAGTTTCTTGCGAGCCTTCTGGACTATGTTGTTGATGAGACAAATGGCCATACTATTTCGGGAAACACATCAGACCCTGTTAAATTTCTTGAATACTGGACTTTTACACGAAAGGTGGGCCAAAGAAACTGGGCTCTTGCAGGCATTACCCAGGAAGGAGATTACCCGTAAGGGAACCAACAATGCAACAAGGTACGGTGGTTTAATATGACAGATGAAATCATCCTCGTTGATCACCTTGATAATGAAATTGGGTTCACTGAAAAAGATCCGTGCCACCGCATACCTGTAAGACTCCATCGCGCATTCTCAATATTTATTGTAAACGACAGAGGACACATGCTTATTCAGAAACGGTCTTCCTCAAAAAAGACATGGCCGGGATTCTGGTCAAACGCATGTTGTTCCCACCCAAGGAAAGGTGAAAGTCTGGTGCAGGCAACTTCAAGGAGGTTAGATGAAGAACTGGGTTTCACATGCCCTTTGCAGCATATCACGTCCTTTCGTTATGAGGCAGCCTATGATAAAGAACTTGGAGAGCATGAAATAGATCATGTTTTTGTGGGTCACTTTGGGGGCCTGATACAACCGAACAAGGATGAAATTGAAGACTTGAAATTTATTCCTCTTGAAAAGCTCACATATGACATTGATAAAAATCCCGAAAAATACACCCCGTGGTTTAAAAAAGCCCTTCCCGGGGTATTAGAATTTCTGAAAAATCATTCTCAGAAAGGTGCCGGATCTGGGTCTTGAACCTGCCCCAAGCTCTGCGAAGGGAATCCAGTGAAACTGAAGATCTATATAACAGCCTTGGTTGTCGTTGTCTTTCTTGCTTTAGGATTTTTCTACGTCAGAAGTACTCCTCAGTATTCACTCTATATGCTGAAGAGGGCTATTGAAGAGCGCAATCCCGATGAGGCTCTGAAATACATAAATATTGACAGTATTGTAGAAAGCATTGCAAGGAGCCTGCTTAATAAAAACGAGAAAGACCCTGGACAGGATACAAACAAAAGGACGGCTTTAAAAGGTGTGTTAATTGGCGCTTTGCCGGAAATCAAAGAATCGATTCGGTCTTCGCTTCACAAAGCAATTTTATCACGAGGAAAAAGTATTGCAAAAAGTAACCCAGACAATGCAACCGGAATCACAGACCAGCGTGCTCATGGTTTTTCCATAGGAGAGATCGCAATTGGTAATTTCGATGTAAGGAGAATAGAAAAAATCTCTCTGTGGGATCTTACTGTAAAAAACAACGGAGGGACAGCTATTGTTTCAGTAAAAAATAACCCTGGCATAAAGGCAAAAATGGCAAGAATTGACACCGGACACTGGCAGATCACAGAGGTGCTTCTCTTGCCATAATCAAATACAATATGGACATGGCTTACAAGAAAAGGTAAAGTATATAGAATAAGTCTTAAATGTTAATCGCATAAAATACAATAAAAACGTAGAAGATCTGTTTTTCAGGTCTATTGAGAGGTTTAAAGAAATGATAGAGGAAAAACTTGAGAACCAACTAACGGATTCTGCCCCTGAAGCAGAAATAAATACCCAGGAAGAAAGTTTTGCTGAGCTCTTTGAGAAAGACAGCAAAATCCCGGGCAGGCTTGAGCCTGGACAGAAGGTCACCTCAACAATAGTAAGTATTTCAGGTGACTTTGTGTACGTAAGCCTTGGTGGTAAAAGTGAGGGTGTTATCGACATCGCCGAGTTAAGGGATGAAGAAGGCCAGACTGCTGTTAATGTTGGAGACAGTATTGATTCGTATTTTGTTGCAGTCCAGGGAGGTCTCAAGAGGTTGACAACCTTGAGGCATGGTTTATCAACACTCAGTTTTAAAGAAATCCGCGATGCCTATGAAGCCGGATTGCCTGTAAGCGGAAAAGTAGTTAAAGAACTCAAGGGTGGGTTCGAAGTTAATGTAGGGAAAATACGGTGTTTCTGCCCGTTTTCGCAGATCGACATGAAGGGCTTTCGCGATACAGTTACCTACATAGGCGAGACATTTTCCTTTAGAATCCTGGAATTTCAGGAAAATGACCGTAATGTGATCCTCTCACGGCGCGCCCTCCTCGAAGAAGAACAGGAGGCAAAAGTTGAAGCTTTAAAAAAACAGTTAGCTGTGGGTATGGATATTCCTGCAAAAGTCCGCTCAATTCAATCTTTTGGTGTTTTTGTTGATCTCGGCGGCATTGATGGCCTTATTCCCATAAGTGAAATAGGTTGGGGCAGGGTTGATAATATTCACGAAATTCTTCAACCGGGCTCTGAGGTCACTGTAAGGGTGATGGCACTAGACTGGGACAAGGAGCGCCTCACCTTGAGCCTCAAGGCCCTGCAACCCGATCCTTTCTTGGATGCAACAGCGAAATATCCCGTCGATAGCCTTGTTAGGGGAACGATTGTGCGCCTTGCTCCTTTCGGCGTTTTTGTCAACCTGGAGCCTGGAATAGACGGACTGGTTCACATTTCAAAACTTGGGACAGGGAGACGGATTAAGCATCCAAAAGAGGTCGTTGCAGTGGGTCAGGTTGTTGAGGCATATGTTCAGGAGGTTGACGTCGGCAATAGAAGGATTTCCCTTTCCATGGAACAGAAAGTAGAACCTGGGGCTATCATGCTTCCAGAGGCAGGGGAACTATTGAGCGGGACAGTAGAAAAGGTTCTTACTTCAGGAGTGCTTGTGAAGCTGCCAGGAGGTGCCATAGGTTTTATACCAAATTCGGAAATGGGTACACCCAGAGGCACAAATCATGGAAAAATGTTTCCTGCAGGTACTCCTCTGCAGGTGATGGTAGTTGAGGTTAATCAGGATCGGGGCAGGATAACATTGAGCAGAAGCGGCGTTGAAGAGAGACTGGAAAAGGAGGAGCTTACCAGTTACATGAAACAGGCCCAGCAGGATGAAAAGGAAAGCAGGAGTCTCGGCAGCTTTGGTGAGCTGCTCAAGGCTGCTATGGATAAAAAAGCAAGTAAAAAGGGCGAGCTGACCAGCCAGAAATAGATCGATTAAACGGCACGGCGCAGCTTGGCTTTAGGGCTTTCTCTCAAAAAAGTTTCCCCATGGGCAGCCTTGAATGGTTTCTGCTCCTTGGCACTACCCTGGCCTTTCTTGTTTTGCTCGATAACAGCCTTACATTCCGGACATAGAATACCTGTATCATTCTGACGTACCTTGAAAATACTCTGGCATTTATAGCAGACTTCTTCATTGCTTTTTCTACGTGGATAATCAGGATAGCTCCGGAAAAGGCATGTAGGTCGCGAACATACAAGCACCCTCACCCTGTTGATGTGGTCATATTCTTCAAACATCTCAGAATCACAATGCGGGCAGTTTCGTGCCATTTTATCACCCCTTTGAGGCGTTCTATTTTCAAGATTTATCGGTATATTTGCTATTTTTTTAATACCTTTTAATAGAATTGCGAAACACAGGAATATCAAAACAACAGGAATACTTGGCCTTTTGGGAAAGCGAGGCAGACCCAGCATACAGGCAAGAACACAGGATCAATGGGTTAGGATTATCAACCTCATTCCCGGGCATGAGATGGAGGTTCTGCCCCGTTGTCGCGGTATGGAATGAGTAGCCAAGCTGCCGAAGCCTCGGTGCAGGCAAAGGCAAGAGCCACTAAACTGAAAAGAGTTCCCCATCGACCATTTTCATTTTTCTTTCACCAATGGACCCGATCTCTGGGTCATGGGTTACCAGCACGAGGGTTGATGACAATCGATCATTGATTGAAAGGAGGTAGTCAAGTACCTCCTTGCCTGTCTTACGGTCAAGATTACCGGTAGGCTCATCTGCCAGAATAATTTCAGGCTCGTTGACAAGAGCCCGCGCAATGGCGACCCGTTGTTGTTCTCCACCCGATAACTCACCCGGTTTGTGTTCCCTCCTGTGCTGCAATCCCATTATTTCCAGAAAACTTTCAGCTTTCGCAACAGCATCATTGCGACTTAAGCGCCTGATAAGGAGAGGCATTATGATATTTTCTATAACATTGAAATCCTGGAGAAGATGATAAAACTGGAATACAAATCCAACCTTTTCATTCCTGAATCTGCTCTCCTCATCTTCTGAAAACTCCTTGATATTTTTGTCTCGAAAAAAAATATCTCCCTCAGACGGCTTGTCAAGGGTCCCAAGGATATGGAGGAAAGTGCTCTTTCCTGCCCCAGAAGGGCCCATGATGGTTATAAAGTCGCCTTCATTGATATCGACACTGATTCCCTTGATCACATTTATCTCCACGCCGTTTTTGCTGAAGGTTTTTTTTAGTCCGGACACACGCAGAATTGGCTCACTCATACCGCAACGTCTCCACAGGGTCAATTTTTGAAGCCTTATAAGAAGGATAGAGCGTGGCGAGAATACAAATGATCGTCGTAATCGATGCCACCAGGAAAGTATCAAGAATGCTTATTTTGATTGGGAGGGTGTTAATGTAATAAATATCTGAGTCAAGTTTGACAATAGAGAACCTTCTTTGAATCTCGCACAGGATGTACCCACTGAAAGACCCTATGAGGGCGCCGAAGATTCCTATGGTTATACCTTCCACCATAAAGATTTTCATGAGGCTTGCCTTTTTTGCACCAATAGCTTTCAGGATAGCAATATCCTTTTTTTTCTCCATGACAGTCATGATGAGAGAGCTGATAATGTTGAAACTCGCCACGAAAATAATCAGGGCAAGGATAATAAACATGGCAATCTTCTCAAGCTTAAGGGCTGAAAAAAGGTTCCTGTTCATCTCGATCCATGTCCTGGCAAAAAAATTGGTTGCGGATCCAAGACGGGTCATGATCTCTTTTCGGATGCTATCTGCCTGGTAAACATCATCAATTTTGATCTCGATACCTGTAACACCCTGTCCCATGATTGCTTCAATATCCTGGATCGACATTATGATGAGTGAGTTATCAATATCATAGACACCTGTCTCAAATACACCGCCAACTTTAACGCGCACGGTTTCGGGAACCGCTCCCATAGGAGAAACACCACCGAAAGGGACCATGATTGTCAGAAAGTCTCCATAAAGCACGCCAAGATGTTTTGAAAGCTCTTTGCCGATGAGTATATTTCCACGCTGATTAAGGGCCCCAATGCTGCCCTGCTTTAGCAGACGGGACATGAACTGAACATCTCCTGGATTGAGCCCTTTTACCAGTGCTCCCGATAATTGCTTTCCTGTCTGGACCATAGCCTGAAAGGAAATAAAGGGAAAAGCATGGGTTACCCCTTTTATATCCTTCACCGCGGATACAACCTTTTCAGGATCCTTTATGTCACCAGCCAGACCGAGTATAAGCACATGTGGATTAATACCAAGGATACGTTCTCTGATCTCATTCTGAAATCCTGTCATCACGGCAATGACCAGGATGAGGGCCATTACTCCAATGGCAATACCAGCGATCGATATCCAAGTTGTAAAGGAAATGAATGCTTCTTTCCTTTTTGAACGTAAATAACGTAATCCAACTGTGGTTTCATAGTTCATCTGCCTAACCCCCGAGACGCGAGGCCCAAGACGCGTGAAGGGTTTTTATTGCTTCATTATGGTTCACTGCTTCTATCATGGCCTCAACAATGGGAAAAGTATTACGTCTCGAATTGAGGGACTGTCAGTCAAAAGCATTACCAGTCTGTCGATCCCTATACCTTCCCCAGCCGTGGGAGGCAGTCCATACTCCAGGGCTGCCAAATAATCTTCATCTAGAACAGCTCCCTCTTCCCTATCCTTGACCTGTTCCATAAATCGTTGCCTCTGATCTTCAGGGTCGTTGAGCTCGTTGAAGCCATTGGCAATCTCCATCCCGGCAATGTAAAGCTCGAAACGCTCAGTGACATCGGGTTGGTCTTTGCTCCGTTTTGCAAGGGGAGACACTTCCACTGGATAATGTGTAATAAAAGTTGGCTGAATAAGCTTCTCCTCACAGAGAGTTTCAAAAATTTTTGTAATAATCTTGCCCTTCGCATCTTTCTCTACACCTTCTAGCTCAAGGCTCTTTGCATATGATGTCAGGGTGCCCAGATCATGGGATTTCTGCAGATCAAATCCTCCCAGGTCCCGCATGGCTTCTTCCATGGTCATACGTTTCCATGGAGCAGTGAAATCAATCTCCTGGCCGTTGAAGACAATCTTTGTTCTCCCAGAGAGCTTCACAGCAAGGGAAGAAACAAGGTCTTCGGTAAATGTCATAAGGTCTTCATATGTTGCGTAAGCTTGATAGAATTCAAGCATTGTGAATTCAGGGTTGTGTCTTACTGATATTCCCTCATTTCTGAAGTTCCGGTTTATCTCAAAAACCCTTTCAAGACCGCCAACAATAAGTCTTTTCAGATAAAGTTCAGGTGCTATTCTCAAATACAGGTCCATACCCAGGGCATTGTGATGTGTAATAAAAGGCTTGGCAACTGCACCGCCAGGGAGTACCTGCATCATGGGTGTTTCAACCTCCATAAAATCCCGGGATGCAAAAAAATTTCTAATATATTCGATAATTATAGCTCTCTCCTCAAACACCTTCCGTGACTTTTCATTCACGATGAGATCAAGATATCTTTTTCTGTATCGCTCTTCTATATCTTTAAGACCATGCCATTTCTCAGGCAGGGGTCTCAGGCTTTTTGTGAGGAGACTAATCCGTTCCGCAAGAATCGTCAGTTCCTCGGTCTTTGTTTTGAATATTTTTCCCTCTGCAGCGATGATGTCCCCAATATCAAACTTCTTGAAAGCCTCGTAAGGAAGGCCCTTGAGCATGTCTTTTCGTACATATACCTGAATCTTGCCCTTCTTATCCTGAATATGGAGAAAAGCGCTCTTTCCAAAATCCCTGAAGGCTACGATCCGTCCAGCAACAGAGAGGGTGGCTCCCTCTTTTTCCAGATCATCGTGGCTCATAGCGCCAAAACGCTGGGCAATACTTGCTGTATCAACATAGGATCCCCTACCCTGGGGGTATGTGTCTATGCCAATACTCCGAAAGTATTTTTCTTTATCTTTTCTGACTGCTACCAACTCATTGATCGGTTCCATATAATCATCCTTTCAATTTACAGGCACTCATACCTGTCTACGCAAAGGCTTTGGAAGACAGGTCGCTCTCTACCCAACCATTTAAACCGTTACAGCAAACCCCCTTCATGCCCACAAAAGTGCTGGCTCTCCAGGCTTATGGTATATGTATCTTTGTTTTTCTGCACCATGCTCTCAGCCTTTAGCTGCTCTTTCCACTATGGCTTGTCTTTCAATATTTCAGGTTTTTCCTGTTTTCCCTTCTGTTTCACCTTTCAGTTCTTACTCCTTTTTGTGCCTTTCTTGCTCAGCTGTAATATCGGGGCTATGCCAAAGGAATCTACACCTCAACTATAACATCATAATCGAGGGTTTTCACTATTTTCCCTTGTCGAATTTCTCCGGGAGCACATTTTCCTTTGATAAATGCCATGCCGTCAATATCCGGTGCCTGTGTTATAATCCTTCCTGTCATGTACGGTTTTTCATAGCCTTCAACGATCACAAAGTTCTTTGTGCCTACAAGACGTCCGAGTCTTCTTCCTGAAATTTCCCGCTGCATTTCCATAATCGTGTTGTACCGCTTTTGTTTTGCATTTTTTCTAAGATGGCCCTTAAACCTGAATGCCCTTGTTCCCTCTTCCCGTGAATAGGTAAAGGCACCAAGCATATCAAATTCGCATTTTTTTACAAAATCACAGAGGCCAGCAAACTCGTTCTCTGTTTCTCCTGGAAAACCTACTAGCACGGTTGTTCTCAGAGTGGCGTTTGGTATTCTATCTTTTATCTTTTGAAAAAGACATTCGAGTTGTTTTCTCGTATAGCCCCTGCCCATCAGGCTGAGAATCCGGTCCTCAGAATGCTGGATTGGGATATCAAGGTACGGTATGATCTTCTCACTCTCCCCTATCAGGTCAATGAGCTCATCGTCCACGCCCTTCGGATGCATGTAAAGCAGTCTTAGGAAAAAATCTCCCTCAACCTTTAACATATGACGAAGCAAAGTCTTGAGATCGAATTTCCCATCCATGCCATAGGATGTGATGTCTTGTCCGATAATGCTAATTTCTCTATAGCCATTCTCCAGAAGATATGTGAATTCTGCCCTTATGTCTGCGATCGTTCGGCTTCGGAGATCACCCCTTATACTCGGGATCGTACAGTAGGCGCATCTGTTGTTGCAACCCTCCTGTATCTTCAAATATGCAGAGGGCTTGCTGGTAAGCACCTTCCTGGGGTAACTCTCATAAAAAGGTGTATCTTGAAAAAAATAGCCTGTTTCAGCGATAACTTTGTCTATCTTATGATACATACCCCTCCCAACGAATAGATCTACTTCAGGCAGCAAGTTTACAAGTTCTTCCCGGTATCGCTCCACAAGGCAACCAGTTACTACTATCTTTCTTTCTTTCTTATTTCGTTCTTTTGCCACCATCAGGATAGTTTCAATAGACTCTCGAGCCGCATCTCGGATGAAGGCACAGGTATTAATAATGACCGTATTGCAATCATCGGAGAGAATATGCCCGTCCT
>MVQO01000147.1 GCA_002067585.1 Syntrophorhabdus sp. PtaB.Bin027 | reverse complement strand
TGATATCACTATGCCTCTCCGTTTAGGTGACCTCCTCGTAAAAATGTCGCGTATCACTGAACAGCAGCTCATTGAGGCGCTGAAAGTCCAGAAAAACGAAGGCGGTAAGCTCGGAGAAATCATTATAAAAATGAACTTCATTACTGAAAAGGGCATCCTTGAGGCCCTTTCGGACCAGTTTGGCATACCACAGATTAACCTTGACCAGACAGAGATTAACCCTGATGTAATTCCGCTTATTCCGCTCAACACAATTCGCAGGTTTCACATAATGCCGATACGCAAAATGAATAACATGCTTACCATTGCTATATCGGATCCTACAAAAGCTTTTGATCTCAAAGAGATTAAGCTTCTTACCGGCCTGGACATTGAGCCCCTCCTTGCGTCTGAAAACGCTATTTCAAAGGCAATTGAAACCCATTACGAGACAAATCACGCTGCAGAACTGAGAAAATTTATGGACGGATTGGGGGTGGGGGCTGATGCATCCCTGGAGATTGTTGAAGAAGAAGAAAAAGGAGATATCACCAAACTTGAGTCTGATGCCAAGCTTCCTCCCGTTGTTCAGATAGTAAATCATATTTTTACTGAAGCCATTGCAAAAGGTGCAAGTGATATTCATATCGAACCTTACGAAGACAGAGCCAGAGTCCGTTATCGTATTGATGGACTGCTTTATGAAGCTCTAACATTGCCCCTTAAATATAAAGATGGTGTAATATCAAGGGTTAAAGTGCTCACTAAGATGGATATCGCTGAGAAACGTCTTCCCCAGGACGGCAGGATAAAGATCCAGATGAAGCTTTCAGGAAGGATGAAAAACCTGGATATCCGTGTCTCCACCACGCCGACAATCTTTGGGGAAAAAGTCGTTATGCGTCTTCTCGATAGAGAAGGTTTAATGCTCGATATGGCAAAACTTGGATTTGAACCGGAGAGCCTCAGAAAATTTGAAGAGGCTATCTTTAAGCCATGGGGAATGATCCTCGTAACTGGTCCCACAGGATCCGGAAAGACCAACACCCTTTACAGCGCCATCGGTCGAATAAACTCGCCCGATACAAACATTATGACTGTTGAAGATCCAGTGGAATTCAACCTTGGTGGGATCAATCAGGTACAGGTTCATGAATCCATTGACCTCACCTTTGCTTCAGTTCTCAGGTCATTTTTACGTCAGGACCCTAACATTATTCTTGTTGGTGAAATCCGTGACAATGAAACTGCTGATATTGCAGTGAAAGCATCATTAACAGGCCATCTTGTATTGTCTACACTTCATACAAATGATGCACCTTCGACAATTATTCGTCTAATAGATATGGGTATCGATTCTTATCTCGTTGCCACCTCTGTAATTCTTATTGCTGCTCAACGACTTGTTCGCCGCATCTGCTCTGCTTGCAAAGAAGAGATAAACATTCCACCCAAAGCCCTTCTTAACATAGGCTTCTCTGAGGAAGATGCGGCAACTGTGAAGATTTTTAAGGGAAAGGGATGCCCAAAATGCAACAATACAGGTTATAAAGGCCGTGTTGGACTTTTTGAGGTTATGCAGGTTTCCCCCGCAGTTCGTGACATGATCCTTTCAGACGCAAGTGTTGCAGACATCAGGAAACAGTGCATCGATGAAGGAATGCTTACCCTTCGCCAGAGCGGCCTTGCCAAGATCCGCAACGGTGTTACCACAATCGAAGAAGTCATCAGAGAAACGTTCTGAGAAGCCCATAGCTGAGAGCTAAAATCGAAAAACAATCCCCTGTTAAAACCTATTGCCCCGAGGCCTCTTGTCTATAGCCAGCAACTTATGTTGTTGCTAATTTCTCGTTGAGAATATCTGTAATGAACATATGACCGGGTGCGTGGGTAATACATATGTTAGGCCTGGCTTCCATAGCCGCAGCTTGAGGGGTCACGCCACAAGCCCAGAAGACAGGGATCTCTCCTTCCTTTATTGTTACCGGATCGCCAAAATCCGGCTTTTCGAGATTTTTAATTCCAATGATCTCTGGATCGCCTATATGCACTGGTCCACCATGGACAAAGGCATACCGTGATGTTATCTGAACCACCTTGACAACTTCCGCTGGATTAACAGGCCTCATGGTTACGACCATTGGTCCGTGAAAAATCCCGGCAGGTCTGCATTTAATGCTGGTCAGATACATAGGTACGTTTTTCCCTTCCTCAATGTGTCGGACTGGTATACCTGACCTGATTATGGCCTCTTCAAAGGAAAAGCTGCATCCGAGAAAAAAAGTCACAAAATCTTTTCTCCACAATTCTTTCACGCTGGTTGGGGATGCTTTCAGGTTTCCCTTCACGTACACATTATACCGTGGAGCATCCGTTCTCACATCCGCCTCAGAGGCCAGAAAATCGGGTCGGAAATCGCCGGGTTCAAGGACTTCAAGGAGAGGGCATGGCTTTGGGTTTCTCTGACAAAAAAGAAAAAAATCGAGGGCATACTTTTTTGGAAGGATGACAAGGTTTGCCTGGGCATACCCCAAGGCAATCCCGGTTGTCGGTTTATCCCATTTGCCAGAGCGGATAACCGCCCTGATCTTGTCAGGCTTCAATGACGTGATGTCTTTAATCAACACCATTGCAGATACCTTCCGGTTTCCTTATTTCTCGGACTTCTTTAAAGTCCGAGAAATGCCTTTTTAATAGACTCGGTGTTGAGAAGCTCCTTGCCGGTACCATCAAGGATCGTTTTGCCTGTCTGAAGAACATATCCCCGATCTGCAATCTCAAGGGACTCAAAGACATTCTGTTCCACGAGGAGGATTGTCATGCCAATAGTCCTGAGCTTGGCAACAGCCTCTAGCATCTCGTCTACAAGCTTAGGCATAAGCCCCAAAGACGGTTCATCGAGCATGAGGAGTTTCGGGTTGGACATAAGACCCCTTCCAATAGCCAGCATCTGCTGCTCGCCACCACTCAATGTCCCGCTAGCCTGCTCTCTCCGTTCTTTCAGTCGCGGAAAAAGGTCATAGACAAAGTCAAGGTTCCTGCTTATAACAGCATGATCCTTGATGATATATGCACCAAGCTTGAGGTTTTCCTCAACTGACAACGGTCCAAAAATAAGGCGTGCTTCTGGGATATATGTGATTCCGAGCCTCACTATATCAGGCGTGGTAAGGCGGTTTATCAAAACATCATCAAAAGTGATGGAGCCTTTTGTTGGATGAAGGGCACCTGCTATAGTTTTTAACAATGTACTCTTGCCAGCACCATTCGAGCCTACTACCGCCACAAGCTCACCTTGTTTTACCTCCAGGGACACATCATGGATTATGGGAATTCCACCATAACGTACCTCAACCTTAACGACCTTTAGCATACTTCTCACCAAGATACGCCTTTATCACATTATCATCCTTCACAATGTCGCCAGGCACGCCTTCGGCAATCTTTATACCGCCGTCCAAGACAATAACCCTTTGAGAAACTGTCATAACCATCTCCATAATGTGCTCAATGAGAAAAAGGGTGATCTTTTTTTCTACATTGAGTCGTTTCAGAAGGGCTACCATTTCGTCTGTTTCAGTATGGTTGAGACCGGAGGCAACCTCATCGAGCATGAGCAGCTGAGGTTTTGTAGCCAAAGCCCGCGCCATACCGACCTTTCTCTGCTTTGCAATGGGAAGTTCATTAATGTACTGTTCGCTTATCTCTTCCATGCCAAGAAAATGAAGCATTTCATGGGCCTCTTCTCTCGCCTGATGCCGGCTGTTAGTCCTGCAGAAAGCTCCAACCATGATGTTTTCAACAACCGTCATGCCCGTTGTCACCTTCATAATCTGGAAAGTTCTACCAATACCGGCCTGATTGGTCTGAAAAGGCTTGAATCCTGTAATGTCATTTCCTTTAAACATGACCTTACCATAATCCGGACTATAATATCCGACAATACAGTTGAAGAGCGTTGTCTTTCCAGCGCCATTAGGCCCAATAAGCCCGACAATCTCACCTTCCTCAATTTGAAAAGAGACATTGCTGTTTGCAACGAGTCCTCCAAAATCCTTCACAATATCATGAACTTCAAGAAAAGCCACGTTATTTGCCCTTCCCTCTGAGTTGTTCTACAATCCCCCATATGCCGCGGGGCTGATATGCTGACACAACCATGATGAGCGCAGCATAGATCATAAAATCGACGCCAATCAGGCCCTTATGACCACCGAGCCAACTCCCCAGAAATCTGTCGAGCGGAACAAGAAACGCCGCCCCTATAATAGGTCCCCACAGAGACGCAGCCCCACCCAACATGGCCATGAGGGCGATCTTTATTGAGAGGTCAAGATCCATGACTGATACAGGATCAATGTACAAATTGTAAACCGCCATGAATCCTCCTCCAACAGCGACAAATGCAGAAGCAATGGAGTAGGCTTTAATTTTGCACCAGCGAATATCTATGCCCAGGCTCTCAGCTGCTTCTTCATCATCCTTTATCATGCGCAGTTGATAGCCAAGCTTCGACTTTCGAAACCAGTTCATATAGAAAAGAGCGATATAGAAGAGAACCATGATGAAATAGTAATAGTAGGTGTCTGATTTGAACTGCATATAAAGAAAATCAGGGTGCTCGTGTATAGGCAGTTCTATACCCTTTGCAGCACCAACGAGCTTCCAGTTTGTAAAAATATCCTGGAGCACAAGAGAGGTGCAGATGGTCGCAATAGCAAAGTAATGGCCTTTTAGCCTGAAAAGGGGGTAACCAATCATGAAAGAATATCCAAGGGCAATCAGAACACCAATGGGCATGGATATCCAGAAGGGAATATTCCACCAGACCATTGAAACTGAAACGGTGTAAGCCCCTATGCCTACATATTGTGCTTTTCCAAGCTCAACTTGTCCGCCATAACCACCAATTGTGTTCCATCCCATTCCAAAAAGGGAAAAAAGAAGAAATTGAATCATAACGGCCTTTACAAAAGAGCCTGCACCGAGCCAGGGAAAGGCCAGGAGAAATATGGAAAACACCACGAGGACAAACCGCTCGACCCCTGAAAAATCAGTAAAATCCAGTGCGTCCTTTACTTTTTCCATCCGAATAACCCTTGAGGCCTGAAAACGACGATGATAAAATAAGCAAGATATACAACGGTAAACTTGAAGTGCGGACCCAGGAAATCAGAACCAACGAGTTGACCGAAGACTGGAAACATCATTTCAAGAATACCGACAAGAAGGCCAGCAAAGAATACCCCTTTTATGCTCCCAAAGCCTCCCAGAGCAACGCATGCAAAAGCAATCATAACAAAGAGCAGACCCACCGTTGGGTACACATAGTAGAAGTTAATCAGGAGTCCTCCTGCCACACCAACCGTTCCGCCCCCTATCGCCCAAGCAATGGCATTCATCTTGTCGGTCTTGATTCCCATATAGGAAGCTGCCTCTTTATTCAGGGCCGTTGCTTGAAGTGCCTTCCCAGTTTTTGTTTTATTTAAAAAAGAGTAAACGGCAGCGAATGCAACAAGGCTGAGAGCGCCAGCAGCAATCTTAGTAGCGTCAAAAATGAAAGGGCCAACTGAAAAGCTCTTTCCGATAAGAATTCCCTTCTGAAGGATCCGATAATCAATCCCAAAGAGAAACTGGGCCAGATATCGGAGAAACAGCATCAAGCCAAAGGTACCGAACAACTGGGCAATGGCAGGTCCTCTGAGCAGATACTTGATGAACCAGTAGTATGACGCAAGGCCGAGAAGAACCCCCATAAGGGCAGATGCCGGAAGTGCAAAAAGTGGATCCACACCCATGAGAAGGCTCGTAAAAAAAGCAGTGTACATACCGAGCATAAGGAATTCTCCATGGGCAAAATTGACGATATCCATTACCCCAAAAATAACATTAAGTCCTAAGGCCACAAGAGCAAAAAGAAGCCCCATCAATATACCCTGCAATAGAGCATCAATCAGTGTTTCCATACATTCATCATCTCAACAATGAATCATTGTTATTGTTTATTATGGGTTTCACGTTTAACATCTCTTAATACAACCTGAGACTTTAAAACTGAAACCCATAACGAATTGACTTTATTACTTCCATCCTGGAAAAGGATAGATGAAATTTGCCGTTGCTAGGTCAAAGGGGTAAACAATTTCAAGGTCAATCTTGCCGTCTGCACCCTTTTGGTATTGTCCGATAAGACCCCTGCCCAGGACATTCTGCCCTGTTGAATCAAATTTAACCCCTGCCCAAGGCATAACGAGCTCATTTGCAGGTATATTTATCTCGTTACAGGCTTTCTGGATAGCCTTTGGATCAACACTGCCAGCTTTATTCAAAACAGCAGCCCATGCCTGTACACCTACAACCGACCTCGCTGTGGCGCCTGTCAGATCATCTCCATATTTTTTCTTGTACAGGGCATTTATTTGACCTGCGACTTTTTTTACCTTTATCAGTTTAGCTATAAACACTGTCCTTGTAAGGACACCATTGATATCAGCACCAAGGGTTTTAGCAAAATCAGCCATTTCAAATCCCGCGTTCTGACCCCAGAAAAAGTTTGTCTGAGCTCTCATTCCCTTGAGGGTTCTTATCATAAGAAGGGAATCAGAGAGATAAGAGGCGAAGAGCATACCATCCGGCTTAGCGGCAACCAGCGTTTTAGCCTCGGAGGTAAGGTCAGGAGAGTTTGCATTATAAAGTATCCCCTTGACCATATTAAATCCGTATTCCTTTGCGTAGCCTTCGAGAGACTTTGCTACGCTTGAACCCCACTCGGTGTTTTCACAGGCATAGGCAAGATTTTTCAACTTATCTTTGGGAACAGCCGGAATGCCTTTAACCTTTCCTTCTGTGAGCCCTTTGAGAAGCTCAAAGAGGTCTCTGTTGAAATAGTCATCATGAGGGGTTGTGCGCCAAAACCACTTGAAACCCCTCTTTGTTAGTTCAGGGGATGTGGAAGAGTCATTAATCATAGGAACACCATATCTTTCTGCTACAGCGCTGACCGTCTTCGTAACTGAACTGTGGTAGGCACCCATCAACCCAGCAACCTTGTCATCAAGGATAAGGCGCTTTGCAAGGTCCGCACCTCTATCAGGTTCGCCCCTGTGATCAACGAAAATCAGTTTTATTTTTGCCCCACCAAGATTCGGAATGCCGCCCCACTGTGCCATTGGAATGTCTACCCCGGGCGTCTTATTATTAATAATCTCGGCTGTAAGTTCAGCAGCCCTCTGGAGGTCTCGACCAATTGTTGCAGCAGCGCCTGATAGAGGGTAAAGCACTCCAATCTTAACTTCTTTCTCCGCAGCAAAAAGCGCTGAACTCATCGTTACCATTGATAAAAATAATACAAAAACAAAAAGAATCTGTTTCCTGCTCATCGCTATCCTTGCCTCCTCAAAAAATTATTGTGGTAATACTAATTAGATATTATTTTATCAAAATACAGAGAATTATTGTGGTAACGTCCGGTAAAATAACTCTATTTTCTGTCTCCACAACCTCTCCGCCTCATCAATCCCAATCAACTGAAAAAACACTTTATCCTTCGGCTTCAGGTGTGCCAGGCGGTCCTGGTCAGCCTTTGCAACCATCCCAATTCGCGCATATCCTCCGATAGTGCGTTCATTAAGCATAAAAATCGGTAAACCATCACCTGGAACCTGGATGGTGCCTGGTAAAATACCCTCTGACGTAATGCTTTTATCCATTTCCTTTCTGAAAATAAGTGGTTTTCCTTCGAGCCTAATCCCTGTTCTATTCGATTTTGTTGAGACTATATACCATGAGTGGTCCTTTTTTTCAAAGAGTCTATTTATGGCCTCTGAGGTAAAATAATGAAACTCCGGTCCCTCAAGAACCCGCAAAACATGGGGCTGTTCCATTGCGGGAATCACTTCTTCAGGAACAAATCTTTCCCCAACAACCTTGGGTTCCTTAAGACCAATTCTGTCTCCCTTGATCAATGGCCTTCCCCTGAAACCTCCAAACCTGCATTCAAGATTCGTGGAATAGCTGTCTATCACCCTATCTACATTCATGAGGCCTGAAAAACCAACATAGTATCGAAAACCTTCCAGCACCTGCTTCACTCTGATAGTACTTCCTGTGCGTGCTGCAAACGACACCCATGGCGTTATCTGCTTGTCGTCGACATAGGCAGTTACCTGGGCGCCTGTTATTGCACATGTTGTTTCACAGTTCACCTTAACGGTAAACTCGTTACCCATAACCTCAAGGACCGGTGCACCATTTTCATTGCCAACAAGAAAGTTGAGAAGGTTGTAGGCAAATTGATCCAGTGCAGCCGAACCAGGTACTCCCACATCGGCATAGCCATTTCTTCCTCCGTCAACAACTAGTGTGAACCATGCCGAATTTATAATTTCTATCATATTGGGACAAACCTCACTAAATCACCCATTTGAAGGAGACTATATGGCTTCTTTGTCGCATCAAAAAGCTGAACGTTTGTTTTTCCAATAATCCGCCATCCTGCCGGAGACTCAAAGGAATAAATACCTGTTTGTAGCTGGGCCAATCCCACAGAACCTTCCGGTACCTTGAGGCGTGGCGTTTCAAGCCTTGGTGCGTATATTCTTCTGTCTAATGTTCCCATATAAGGAAATCCTGGTATAAAACCAACAGCGAACACTGTATATACGATCGATGAATGTATCTCTATCACTTCTTCTTCATTCAGCCCAGAATAGGAGCAAACAAACTCCATATCAGGCCCGTATTCACCGCCATAGTGGACGGGGATTTCATGGGACTTTGGTTCAGGAATCTGCACAGATGAAATATTTTCTGTCTTTTGTTTGAGGAAGGCAATAAAGTCATCATATGAGGTTAATCGGTTGTTGAAATGGATAAGACACGATTTGAAGGATGGAATAATATCTATAATGTCTTGACGGTGCAGCGATTTAAGAAAGAGGTAAAATTTCCGGATTTCTCTGTTAGTCTCAAGGTCGATGGTATTACCAAAGAGCACTCTTACACCATCTTCTCCATACCTTGAATAATCCATGTGCTTTACACAATCTCACAAAGTGGCTTTATTTCTATACCTTCTTTGGCAACAAAGTTATGGATCATTTTTGCTGCTTCAATACTTTCTGCGTTGTCTCCATGGATGCACAGGGTATCAATATCCATCTCTAGCCACTTTCCATTAATACTCGGGATACCCTTTTCTTTCACCATCCTGGTTGCCCGCTGTGCAATCTTTTCATGATCTTTAAGGACAGCCTCTTCATGCCTACGAGATAGAAGTTCCCCGTCATCTGTGTAATTCCTGTCCGGGAAAGCTTCAAGTGCAAGTCGTATCCCTTGCTTCTTGCAGTTCTCCTTCAGCTTTGACGTTCTGTTTGTTCCAAGAGTCAAAAATATTACATCGCCAAAAGCCTTTTGAATTGCCGACGCTATCGAAATAGATAACCTCTCGTCGTTGACAAGATAATTGTACAAGGCGCCATGAAGCTTAACGTGCTGGAGGGGCAAACCAAAATAGTCAAGAAAACCCTTAAGGGCACCTACCTGATAAATTATACAATGTAAAAGCTCCTGCTCTACCATGTCCATGTATCTTCGTCCAAACCCGAGAAGGTCAGGGTAACCAGGATGGGCTCCAGCCATTACATGGTGCTTCTTGCAGAGCTCGACAGTCTTTGCCATTACATCCGGGTCAGACGCATGGAATCCGCAGGCAATATTTGAAGATGAAATGTATTTGATTACTTCATGATCAATGCCGAGAGTGTACGCCCCAAATGACTCCCCCATGTCACAATTGACGTCGACACTATAGCGCATGTAACCAATATAACAGAAAAAACATGTCAGCTCAAGTTTTCAAAAAATTTGCTATTTATCAAATATATCTAATTATGGTTTACTATGTCATGAGCTTGTTTAGCCTTTTTTCCATTGGATTTATAATAGGTTTGACAGGGGCCATGGCGCCCGGGCCTCTTTTGACAATCACCATAGGAAGCTCTGCAAAACAAGGCGGTATTGTGGGGCCTCTTGTTGTTCTCGGGCATGGTATTCTTGAATTGGCTCTTCTCGCCCTTATTGTATTCGGCGTAGCAAATTTTTTAAATAATCAAATGATATTTTCAGGCATTGCATTTCTGGGCGGCCTTGTGCTTGTCTACATGGGATACAACATTATAAGAGGCTTAAAAAATTACAACCTTTCTGTATCAGATAGTGGTAAGAAGGCAGGAATGCATCCGGTAATCACCGGCATCATTGTGAGCATATCCAATCCATACTGGTTCATCTGGTGGATAACCATTGGCATGGGATATGTAATGTTTGCCAGGAACCTCGGCATGGCTGGTATCCTTGCTTTTTTTATCGGCCACATCCTATCCGATCTCGTCTGGTATAGCTTTATCTCTTATGGCGTCCAGTTCGGAGGAAGATACCTCAACCTCAAGGTCATAAAGATCATACTGTTTGTTTGCAGCCTTTTTCTTATCACCTTTGGAATATCCTTTATTATCAAAGGTTATGGTTTTATTCGATAAATCATTCCCATATTGTTTGAACTATCAATCTTGCCTGTAAGTAAAATAAAATTGTCCTTCCCAAGTACAGAAAACAGATGGCTTTCTGGATGGATACGCCCTGATTGATATGGCATATTGTTGTGAAATAATGAACATCATGGCATAGGATTACCGGCTTTATACGTATAAGTGATGGTTCAGACACAGAAAGGAACACGTTAATGTTGTTTTTTTTGATAGGCAAGCCTCTTGAATGATTTTAACAATTCAAACAATAAAGCCTTTCTTCAGCAGTTCTTCTGCATCTGATACTGTTGCCCAGCGTATGGATGATCAGCAAAGAAATTTTGGTCTGCCTTGAAACCAAATTAGGTTTCCTTTACCCTGGTTATCTAGATGAAAAAGGTAGAAGAAAGTGCTTTCCAGATGATCTCCCCGAGGGCACCTCTTTTAAAAATCCTTCCCTGTTGAAGGCCAAAGAAGCCATTGCGAATGATCAACTGGTTGTATAGTATATTTTAATACATACCAGGCTTATTCTTGACACTCTTCGAGAAAAGCTCAAAGCCAATTCTAGATCCTTTGTAGACAATAAAATATACTGGAAGTGTCCGAAAATAGGTCGGGATACTGCTTCTATCTATAAAGAGAAGATTTTCCTTTCCTGCTGAACAGGTGGAACTAAAGTACAAGGAACTCTGGAAGGAACTCTGGTAGGTGGAACAGATCATCCGGAACATGAAGTCCATCCGGATACCAGGTCTATCCTCTATCAAATGAAACCATAAAAGGTCATACCTTCTACAGTTTTTTTGTCCTCACAGCCTGTCATGATTTTGAATGGTCAGAACCGAATGCAGGGGATGGGGTATGGGTTCCAGGCAGTAGGTGTTGCTGTCCGGATATACCATCTAGGATCTATTATGACCTTTATCATGCTCAAGAGCAGACTGTGGTGGTAAGATCGTATTGTACATTCCTATATGTCTGAAATGTCAGAAGTATTTTTGGGACCGTTAAAGAACAGTCTTATTTGTTCGTGTAGCCCTATCTGAATCCACTTTCATATCCTATATTTCTAATTGCACCTGTAGCGTCCGCTCAACCATTATCTTGCGGTAGTATGTTCAGATCACAGGCATTTTGAAAATACCTTATATCCGTCAATATCTTTGGTAAACAAAAAGATTTCGAGCTTTTGCACTATCAGGTAGCGTGTACGGAATGAGATTTTGGAGAACAAAACCCTCTACACATTCAACCTCCCTTTTCATGCCCCTCAGTAGAAAAGCATGACCACCCTTTATTACGTGCCGGCCTCCTTTTGTCAGAATTGACAGTGTGCTGCCAAACGCCTTAGCGATAAGACACTGGACATTTAACGCCTCGATCGATTCAATGCGACCATGAATAGGGAAAAATGTGTTAAACTTTAAGGTCCGCTGGATATGCCTTTGAAATTGAATCTTTTTAAGGGTCCTGTCGATTGAAAACACTTTCATTTCCTTATTCAGGATTTTGAGAGGAATGGCAAGGATGCCTGCACCTGACCCCATGTCGAGAACTGATACTGCTTTTTTTACATAGGCATAGAGGTAGAATGCATCATAAAGTAGGTCAACAACAATAACATCTTCACTTTTTAGACCCACGAGATTAATCTTTCTATTCCATTTTGTAAGTTCGGTTACATAGAGGCAGAGATTTTTGAGAACGTCCCCATCGTAAGGTATATCAAATGATATCAAACCATGTTTCACAGCCATTTCTAAGCCCATAGATAAAACATAGCATAATTTTTTTCTTTCTGTTATAATTCAGCAATGTCGCGTCTCATTGCAATCATAGCTTCATGCCTGGTCCTTTTTTCCTGTACATCGAAACCAGTTAAAAAATCAGAAAACCCCGGTAGTCTCTATGTCGAAGGGGTCAATCTGATGAAGGCAAAAAAATACGACAAGGCTATCAACAAATTCTCTGATGTCAGGGATAACTTTCCCTTTGATCCCATGGCGCTTATCTCGACTGTTAAGCTCGGTGATGCATATTTTGAAAGGAAAACCTATGATCTGGCCTTGATGACTTACGAAGATTTCTTCAAAGCCCATCCAGAGGATGAAAATATTCCCTATGTACTCTTACGAATCGGTGAGTGTTATGAAAAACTCTCCCTTTCTTTAGATAGAGACCAGGCCTATACCCTGAAGGCAATCGAACGATACACTTATCTCATGAACCGTTATCCATCAAGCAGTTATGCGGCCAACGCAGAAGAAAGTATAAAAAGACTCAATCAGAAACTTGCCGACCGCGAGCTCTATATAGGCGAATTCTATTACCGAACAAATCAGTATAATGCAGCCATAACCCGCCTCGAATACCTCTTAAAAAAATACCCGCACACTGTTGGTTTCGACAAAGCCCTCTATTTCATAGCCATGTCGTATAAAGCGCTCGGAGATCCTGTTAAAAGCAATGAATATATCGAGAAACTCCAGAAGGAATACCCGCATAGCAAGCTGAACAAATCATCAAACAGCAGAGGGGTGCGACAAACCCTCAAGTCTTCAAAAAAGGAATTCCCTCCAATAGACCAGAGTTCGACAAAAAGAAGAGAAATTGACTTACGCCCCCAGATTATTAAGGCTTCCACTAAAGGAGAAACTGTAAGGGTTACACCTGACAAACAACAGGCCGGACAGACTGATAAGGACAAGAGTGGGCTCGGTTTCATTGATAGGACCAAGCCTATCGATATTGTCTCTGATACCATGGAAGGTTTTGATAAGGAGAAGATGGTCGTTTTTAAAGGAAGCGTTGTTGCCAGACAGGATGATCTCTATATATTTTCAGATGTGGTTGAAACATTTTTGAATGAAGAGTCAAACGAGATATCAAAAGCCTATGCAAAGGGCAGTGTAAAGATTGTCAAACAGGATAGGACAGCAACCGCTCAAGAAGCTTTTTTTGACAATATAAAGAGGGAAATCATTCTCAAAGGAGATGTTGTAGTCTTCCAGGGTCAGGATAAAATAACTGGAAATGTGATCACTTATTATATTAATGAAGACAAGGTTGTAGTTGAGGGAGATCCTGAAAAGAGGGCTCGAGCCATCCTAACACCAAAACCCAAAAACCAGTGAAATGTTGGACGTGAAAGGTTGCTACCCCACCAGTCATCTATCAGCATTTTTACTGTTGCTATGATTGTTCCGCAACGACTAAACGAAATATTACATGGTACTTGGTTTTGGGTTCTCGCCTACCATTTTCTGTGCATAGAAACGACTCAATACGTAAAGAATTAAGGGAAAACACATTCCCATATTTCTTACGTTTGGAAATCCCAAACCTTTAACCATTTACTTCTTACTGCTTTAGAAATGGAATTTCCTCACTTTTTACATATACCAGGGCCTGGCACACCGCTATTAGATTCGGGCCTTCTTGAACGGTAATATAGTATGATGCAGTCCTCCGTGTTCTGTTAATCTCGCGCGATTCAGCAGTAAGGGTGCTGTTCTTTTTCGGTGCTCTCATGTACGTAACGTTCATATTCAAGGCCACTGCAACGTTGTCATGGCTGTTAGAGGATATCTCAAAAGCCTCGTCAATCAGAGAAAATATTGCGCCGCCGTGGGCAGCTCCATAAATATTTTCAAGCGACTCGGTAAATTCCATCTCACAGAGTGCATATCCATCGTCAACATCCTTCAGACGAATATTCAAAAGCCTGGCAAGGGGTTCTTCCTGAACCTTTTTAAAGTAAATAGCCTTCTTGCTTTCTTCCATTTCAGGCTATGACTTTCTTGAGTAGATTCTCTACATTTGACTTGGGTTGGGCACCTACAAGTCTGTCCACCACTTCCCCTTTGTTGAAGAGAATGAGGGTTGGTATACCTCTGACACCATACTTTGCAGGAGTAGCCTGGTTTTCATCTACATTCAGTTTGAGAATCTTTACCTTGCCTGCATACTCACCGGCGATGGCATCAACCACAGGTCCCATAACCTGACATGGCCCACACCAGGTAGCCCAGAAATCAACTACCACCGGGATAGTTGACTCCAAGACTTCTTTCGTAAAATCGCTGTCTGTTACTGCTGCTGCACTACTCATAGTAACCTCCTTCATGATTACAAAACTTTCTGTTATCAGCTTACAGCGAATAAACTACAAATTCAACCATTCGAATTGATATTCCAGTCTCAAAACTCTAATTTCAAGAATATCAGGGTTTTTTGATATGCATTCCCATAACAACACCGTAGTCCCACGGTTGTGTACTGTAGCTTTTCCATGTCAACATTCTGGCATTCTGATGGCTTTCCCTGTTCGAGAACAAAATGAAACTCAAATCCACACTTTTATATATGTAATATTTTTCTGTTACAGTTACATCACATTAATGGGGCACTTGTTATTTAATAGCGTTTTTTCACCACACTATCAACGTGAGATTTAACAACGAAGTGTTGTCTGTTGCTCCCTGTCGTCTATTCCTTAAAAAATTTCAACCGGAGGGAATTACTCACAACCGAGATAGAACTCAGCATCATGGCCAGCGCTCCAAACATGGGATCAAGCCGTATCCCAAAAAAGGGGTAGAGTGCTCCAAAAGCAATGGGAATGCCCAGAATGTTGTAGATGAATGCCCAGAATAGGTTTTCTTTAATAACCCAAAGGGTCTTTTTGGACAGCTTGATAAGGCTGACAAGTTTTGAGAGCTGTCCCTTCATAAGTACCACGTCTGCCGACTCAATAGCAATATCTGTTCCTTTTCCCATAGCAACACCGATATCTGATGCTGCAAGGGAGGGGGCATCATTGATGCCGTCACCTACCATGATAGTAACGCCTTTTTTCTTGAAGTCTTCAACAAAGGCAGCTTTTTGGTCAGGGAGGACCCGGTAAAAAAACTGATCAATGCCAACCTTTTCGCTGATAGTTTTTGCTCCGTTCTCACTATCACCGGTAATCATCGCCACATGAATGTCCATTGATTTCAGATCGCTAACTACATCTTTAGACTCCTCTCTTACACGGTCACTGAAGCAAAGTAAGCCAATAATACTTTCTTTGCTCCATACAAGGACAGGTGAGCATCCTGACAACTCTTCTTTGCGGTAGAGCTCTTTCACTGACACATCCAGAACTCTGCCCACATCCTCATATAGAGTTAGATTCCCAACATAATACGTAATTCCATTGATGGCCCCCTTTATACCTTTGCCAACTATGGCCTGAAACTCATCAACATTACTAATTTCAATTTTCAGCTCTTCTGCTTTTTTTCGTAATGCCTCTGAGAAAGGATGTTCAGACTGCCTTTCAAGGTTATATGCAACAAATAGGAGCTCCTCTTCTGAATGCCTACCAAGTGGTATGCTTTCCGCAAGAACGATGACCCCCTCGGTGAGGGTCCCAGTCTTGTCAAAGAGAACGTATCTAGCCCTGTTCGTAAGTTCAAGGGCTTCAGCACTCTTTATTAGTATTCCTCTCTTCGCTCCTACTCCTGTTGAAACCATAATAGCCGTTGGGGTAGCCAGGCCCAGGGCACATGGGCAGGCAATGATCAATACGCTAACAAAGGAAAGAAGCCCGTTTGTCAACTTGGGGTCAGGTCCAAAAAAGTACCAGACAATGAAGGCAGCAATACTGATAAGAATAACTATGGGAACAAAAACTCCTGCTACCTTGTCGGCAAGTCTCTGAACCGGCGCTTTTGTAAACTGCGCTTCTTCAACAAGTTTGATTACCTTTGCAAGAACAGTGTCCTTTCCTATTCTTGTAACCCTCACCGTAACTGAACCCTTACCATTTATGGTTCCACCAATTACCTCATCACCCACATTTTTATGAACAGGCAGGCTTTCACCGGTTATCATGGACTCATCCACATAGGTATTTCCGTCTATCACTTCCCCATCTATGGGCACCTTTTCTCCAGGCCTTATCAGGATAAGGTTCCCAACCTCTATAGTATCTGTTGGAACTTTTGTTTCCTTTCCTTCCTGAAGAAGAACACACTCTTTGGGAGAAAGTTCGTAAAGCATTTTAATTGCCGTATATGTCCTTGTTTTTGCTTTAGATTCAAAAAATCTTCCCAATAGGATCAGAGTAATAATAGTGGCACTTGAGTCAAAATAGGTCATTGGTTCCAGTCCCACCTTCATAACAGTGTGAGGGAAAAAGGTAACAAAAACGCTATAAAAGAACGCTGCTGAGGTTCCCACAGAGATGAGGGTGTTCATGTCGGCAGTCAGATGCTTCAGATTGAGGAGCGTTGCTTTATGAAATCGTAGCCCAAAGTAAAACTGTACGGGCAATGTGAGTATGAGCAGAATAAAGTTCTGATATTGCATATTGGGGAGCACCATCCACATAGAAAAAACCATGACAATGGCGCTAAAACAGGCTGACCATACAAAATCTCGCTTAAGCTCCGCTTCCTCTTTTCTTGCTCGTATTGTAACGTCCGCTTCAATGTCTACATCATAACCGATGTCACGGATAAGAGAAATGATCTGCTTTAGTTCAAGCTCCTTTTTCGGGACAATAACTGCTTTTTTTAACGGAAAGTTAACCCGTGCTTCTCCAATATCTTCCAGTTTATTAAGTTCTCTTTCTATTCTTGCCGCACACGCAGCGCAACTCATACCTGTAATAGGTAATTCAATTTTTTCAGGCATTTGACCCTCTCGTTGTGTAGTAATTCAACTTTCAAAATATAAAGCAGGATGGGCTAAATGACAACGTAATGCCAATACTCGCGGACATCCCTGTGAAGCAGAAACATTGATGTTGCCTGTTTCAAAAAAGCAACATTCACCCCCCCTCAGGAACCCTATCCCTTCCTTGACGTACGCTTCTTCCGGGAAGCTGTCTATGATCGTCGAGGCGACAACGAGGGGCTATTGAGGGTGTGCCGGCAGTGTAGGTGACATAAGCCCTAGCCAGGAATTATTTTATAAAATCAGGCACTCAAAGAGGCAGGGGTATAAAAGAAATGGTAAAGTGATTTGATTGCCTTACTGGTTCTTGGAGATTCAATTTTTGACCAATCGCTCTTGATGCCTTTGAGAAGTGAAGCCTTCTTTCCATCAAGAAGTGATGAGGTTCCCAATTGTTGGTCTCTCGTATCAAGGTCCACAGCTGGAATAACTCGATAGAGCCTGTTTTCTGCATCAAACTCCACAACACCGAGTGTATGCGAAAAATCATTATAGCCTTCGAATGAAAGCCCTGACTGCTTTCTGCGCTCTACATAGTCCTTGAGGACTGACTTGTCTTTAATACCAATAGATACCCACAGGACAATCTTTTCCGGGAGAGGCCTATAACAATCAGCAGATGGAAATATGCCATTATCAAATTCCTCAGAACCCGCAACATTGTCTATATCGCAAAAGAGATTGAAGGTTTCATCCTCATAGATAAGTTTCCAGCTCCACATCATGGTAATCCTCCATCACGTTAAAATTTGAAAACACTATAATTAGACTAAAAGCATCAACCCGCTCTATGCAGGAATATACATTGAATTTTGACCTGCACTCATTATAACCCATGTACCTGGTTTTACCAAAGACATTCCATTCGTACCATGGGTGATCGAGGACCTTGCCAACATTCCATACTATCCGGGCAAAACCGTTTCAATCTTCAGTCATGGAGCTCATATCTATCATTAAATAAAATAGCATCCCACGGCTTCCTCTGGAGATTCTATACATTCTAATATCTTCTTTACCCGCCACATCCACAAGTATCCATATATCTTGTCTGACTTGACCATCTCTATTTACACTACATTCCGACAACTATTGCGAGTATTTGCATCTTCTAATCCTACGGGGAATGGAATCATGTCATACTTTCTTTTCTATGCCAGTCGAGTATTCTTTTCGCCCATGCTGGAAATCCTTAAGAAATTTTGACTTTCTTCTAAATCAGCATGATTATATTCTAAACTCCATAAATATAGATGCTTCGGTAGCTTCGGATATTCCTCGAGGGAATCTGAAATTAGCTTCCCCTTTCTTAGTCTCATTGTGTAGCCATATCATCCGGTTTTGAGGGAACAATTTTAGATATAAAGTCACTGTGAATTACACTGTAATATGATTGGTTTCTGATCTAGCTATCCAAATCTGTGTTCTTTTTTACCATTCCGTCTGCTCTCTCATTATAACAATATTTACTGATGAGACATAAAACTGTTTCCTGCTTGAAAGCACCTTAACCCTCCTTGACAAAGTAATGTTGTTACCACACTATATTGGTGTGAATTTTAAACTGGAACGAGTGTATTGCTGAATGTCTAACACATACAATTTTACTGGGAGGTATGAATTATGTATACAGCAAAGGACTACTCAAAGCTTATCGGCATGGAGGGATTGAGCGATACCCTTCTCAAAAATCACTTTACTCTCTATCAGGGATATGTGACAAACACAAATAAAATCATTGAATTACTTGCCCAAATGCTGAAGGAAAATAAAGAAAACACCCCTGAATGGGCAGAATTGAAGAGAAGGATGGGCTGGGAGTTTAATGGCATGAGACTTCACGAGTATTATTTTGAGAATATGGGCGGGAAAGCCTCTCTCAACAAAGATGGGAAACTGTCCAAAAAAATGGCTGAAGATTTTGGAAGCTATGAAACATGGGAAAAGGCATTCCGAGCAGTCGGATCAATGAGGGGAATTGGATGGGCGGTACTTTACCAGGACAATACTAACGGAAGATTGATTAATTTCTGGATTAATGAACACGACGCAGGACACCCTACGGGGTGCAGTCCCTTACTGGTTCTCGATGTTTTTGAGCACGCTTTCATGATTGACTATGGCCTCGGGCGGACAAACTATATCAATGCCTTCTTCAAGAACATCGACTGGGCAGTGGTAGAAGGCAGGCTGAAATAGGTTTCTCATAATCATGAGCAAAAATTGTTAATTCAATCTATTTTGGGGTTGAAAACCTCTTGTTTTGATTGACAATTGGCACAACAGAGGCTGTGTTTGGGTAGCGTGATGAATAAAAAGAAACAATCAGTTTTTTTCTCGACAGTATACTGGGTATTTCTAGTTGCTGCTCTTTCATCTCACCCTTCTGTATCTTTCGCAGAGGAAAGTTCGGGAAATAAAACTTTCGAAGCAATTCTGAGCAATGGACTGAAGGTTATCCTTCTTGAAAATCACAAGGCACCAGTAGTAACTGTGCAAGTCTGGTACCGCGTCGGTTCACGTAATGAAACCTGGGGGAAAACAGGCCTATCGCATCTTCTTGAACACATGATGTTCAGAGGCAGCAAACGGTTCAGTGCTGAGCAATTTGTCCGCATGATTGAAGAAAACGGCGGAAAAAGCAATGCATTTACCTCTCATGATTACACTGCATATTTTGTTAACATCTGTGCAGAACGCGTTGCAATTCCCTTGGAGCTTGAAGCAGACAGAATGCAAAATGCCACATTTGATGAAAAAAAGTTCGCAACAGAAAAAAAGGTTGTCATTGAGGAGCGCAGACTGCGCACGGAGAATAACCCTCAGGCATACTTATATGAACAGATGGCGGCAACAGCATACCAGGTTCATCCATACCACTGGCCGGTCATAGGCTGGATGGAGGACCTTGAGGGGCTTACCGTTTCAGATGCATTGGACTACTATCATCGTTATTACGTACCTGCAAATGCCTTTCTTATAGTGGTCGGTGATTTTTCCCGACAGGATTTACTTCCTAAGATCGAAAAAGCATTTGGCTGTCTTCCTTCAACTCAAGCTCCACAACAGGTTGTAAGTCGTGAACCAATTCAAAAAGGTGAAAGGCGGATAGTCATAAAACGAGAAGGCCTTGTACCTGCGCTGATGATTGGCTATCATGTCCCGAATCTGCAAAATGCCGATGGTTATGTTCTCGAGGTCATCGAGGGAATACTCTCATCAGGAAAAAGCTCACGCTTCTATGATCGTCTTGTAAGAGAAAAACAAATCGCGCTCAGGGCTTATGCAGATTTTTCTCTTACTTCTTTCGACCCAGGCCTCTTTTTCATCTCTGCGGAAGTGTTAGTTGAAAAGGACTTGACAACATTGGAAAAAGCTATAGATGAAGAGATTATAAGGCTTCAAACCGAACCCGTTGCAATGGAAGAGCTGAATAAAGTCAAGAATCAATTGGAAGCGGGCTTTATCTATAGTCAGGATTCAGTTTTTAATCAGGCAATGGTCCTCGCTAGGAATGAAATAGCTGCAACCTGGAGATGCATTGATGATTATATTCCCGCTATTCATCGTGTAACACCCAATGATATTCTAAGGGTTGCCCGTCAATACATGATTCCAGAAAACAGAACTGTGGGCTATTTCATACCACTGCCTCCACAAAACATAGAATCGAACAACTCTAAAAATCTTATCGTGGAGGAGGAATACACCAGGTGAACAACGTTAAACCGCGAAGATTGAGTCCATACTGGTGGCCGTTAAACTTTATTTTCTTCCTGATATTGTTTCCCAGTCATTCTTTTTCTCTTCCTCCTACAGAACGGATGAGTCTTCAGAACGGCCTTCGTCTCATTGTGAGCGAGGCTCACTCCCTTCCCTTTGTGACATTTCAATTAATAATTGATGGCGGCTCACGCTTCGACCCGCCAAACAAAGAAGGGCTTTCCTACCTAACTGCAAAAGGGCTTCTTCACGGCACCATAAAACATACATCCAAACAAATGAACGAGCTTTTGGATTTTATGGGCGCCAATCTCCATACGGACAGCAGTAAAGATTACATCACTGTGGGTTTTAAGGTGTTGAAAAGGGATCTTTTTCAAGGATTCCATCTTTTTATGGACGCTATTACACTACCGGTCTTTCCTAAGGACGAATTCCATAGCGAGATACAGAGAACGCTTGGTATCATTAAATCTGTTGAAGAAGATCCCAAAGAACTTTCGGAACGGGAATTTTTCAAAACTCTATTCGCCGGTACCCCCTATGGTCATCCAGTTATAGGAACAGAGGAGTCAATTTTAAAATTAACACGCAATGATCTTGCAGCATTTCACAGCTCATATGTTCGTCCCAACAGGGCCATTTTGGTAATAACGGGTGATATCAGTCTAAATGAGATCAAAATGGACCTTATGAGCAGGCTTGAAGCATGGCCTGCAGGAAATGTTCTCCCGACTTCACATAAACAACCGTCTGCACAAAACACTAAGATACTCACCTTAGAGAGGGCAATAAGCCAGGCTAATATTACCTTGGGTAACCTTGCACCACAAAGAAATAACCCTGACTTCTTTCCCATGATAGTGACGAACTATATTCTTGGCGGCGGCTTTTCGTCAAGACTTTTAACTGAAATCAGGGCAAAACGGGGTTTAGCATATTCTATTCGCAGCACCTTTCATTTCAAGAAGCGTGTCGGGTCGTTTTTGGTCAGCCTCCAGACAAAGAATGATTCAGCCCAAGAAGCCATATCCATCGTTCTCGAAGAAATAAAGAAGTTACAGAAAGAGCCGGTGACCGATATTGAACTGGAGGGTGCCCGCAAATACCTGACAGGAAGCTTCCCTTTGCAGCTAGACACCCAAGCCAAACTTGCAGGTTTTCTCGCTCAGGTGGAGTTTTATGGCCTAGGAGAAGATTACGCCCATAATTATGTGTCCTGTATCATGGCTGTTACAAAGGAAGATGTTCAACGGGTTGCAAAGAAATATCTTAACCCGTACAATTATACCCTCGTAATTGTTGGAAATCTCAAGGAGGGAAGATTCAGAAAGTAAATCTTAACAATCCTGACACAATTCGGTTTAGGGTATAACACTATTTTTAACAACATGGAGGATGTGGAAGTGTTACATGCACAGTCTTTTTTTTACAGAAAACAAAATAAAATAATTATTGTTTTTTCATTTGCATGGTTTTTAATGTTCATTACCGTGCCTGGTTTTTCACCGGGTATTGAGCGAGTAAAATCCCCAATAGAATTAAGCACGGCCATCATTCAAGTAGCAAAGAAAAATATACCTGCAGTTGTTCACATTGGGGTAACGGGACAACAAGAAGTGGCAACCCCTTCACTTCCATTTAATGATGACCCATTCTTTCGTCGTTTTTTTGGCATACCACAAGGGCCACGAAAATTTAAAAGAGAAACAAGGGGCCTTGGCACAGGCATGATCATTGACAGTCAGGGGCATGTTCTAACCAACTATCACGTTGTAGGTAATGCAGACAAGATTGATGTACTCCTTTCAGACGGGAGTTCATTTCACGCCAAGTTAGTTGGGTCTGATCCTAAAACAGACCTTGCAGTCATTAAAATATCGGCAAAGGAACCGCTTCCCTTTGTGACTTTTGGTGATTCAGACAAGGTGGAGGTTGGTGAATGGGTTGTAGCCATAGGTCATCCCAGGGGATTGGATCAGACAGTCACCCAAGGCATCATTAGCGCCAAGCATAGGCGAGGAATCACAGACCCTTCCAGCTACCAGGATTTTTTACAGACTGATGCTGCCATCAACCCTGGTAACAGCGGTGGCCCACTTCTCAACCTTCGGGGCGACGTTGTTGGAGTAAATACCATCATTGTTTCAGGCTCAGGTGGGTTTGAAGGGATTGGTCTGTCAATCCCAAGCAATATTTCCCGACATGTGGCAAGACTCCTTATTGCCCATGGAAAAGTTGAACGGGGATGGATTGGCATAAGCGCTCAGGACTTGACCCCTGAAAGTGCAAAGAATCTTGCCACAGAAACCAGAAAGGGCATACTCATTGGAGATGTTGTAAAAGGTGGTCCGGCGGACAAGGCAGGTATCAAAAAGAATGATGTTGTAATAGCATTTCAAGGTAAAGAGGTCTCCAATGCTGCAACACTGCGAAATGAAATCTCATTGAGTCCAATCGGCAAGGACATTCGAATGGTAATTCTCCGTGGAGGAAGGAAGCAAGAAGCCACTGTCCGAATAGGAGATTCAAAAGATGCGGTTAAAGCACTCAGCACGTCTGTCCGTGAACGACTCGGGGTCGATGTGAGATCATTAACTCAGAAAGAAGCTGACAAGTTCCGGTTGAACATTAATGAAGGGGTATTAGTAACATTCGTGGACCAAAAGGGCCCTCTCGGTAGGGTTGGATTTGAGGTGGGAGACATTATCCTTGAAATAAACGGCCAATCGGTAGGTGGAATAGAAGGATTTTCTCAGATGATTGCATCACTTCGTCCCAACCAACGTATAACATTACTTGCTTTTGATCACAGTTCAGGTAATTCTGGTTATGTGAATGTGACATCACGGTAAAGTATGTATGGTGAAAATCACCCCGAATAATGGTGGCTATCTTCTATACTAGCGGTCAGATTATTTTCTGGCTTAACTGAAAAACCCCTCAAAGATGTTCCTATGATTGCAGCAAACAATATATAAAGATTCATCATACATTGCTGAAGAATGGCTTCATCATATGTAACATGCTATACTTATCAGAGACAATAAAGGAGGTTTTTGATGAAAATACATGCAAATGATGTAATTGTGCCTTTGGATGTGCCAAAAGCGTTTCAGGAAACTTATACACGCAATTATCTTGAAATTACCAGAGAGAGCGGGCACCTTATGCTCTTTGCGGGGGATCAGAAGGTTGAGCATCTGAATAAAGACTTTTTTGGTGAGGGTATCCCTGCGGACGATAATGATCCTGAACATCTTTTTCGGATCGCAAGCAAAGCAAAAATCGGTGTATTTGCAACTCAACTAGGTATTATCGCCCGATATGGGATGAGTTACCCTGCTGTACCCTATCTTGTTAAAGTCAACAGCAAAACAGACTTGGTTAAAACCTCCCAGTCTGACCCTTTCAGTGGGGAGTGGTATGATTTTCAACAGGTAATAGATTTTCGTGATAACAGTGGGCTCAAGATACTTGGCATTGGTTATACCATTTTTCTCGGCAGCAAGCATGAAGCTAAGATGCTCCATCAGGCTGCCCAGCTTGTTTATAATGCACACCAGCACGGCCTCATATCAGTATTGTGGATTTATCCACGAGGCAAAGCAGTGAGCGATGAAAAAGACCCCCATCTCATAGCTGGTGCAACAGGCATAGCTCTTTGCCTTGGTGCAGATTTTGTCAAAGTAAACTATCCGCAAAAAGAAGGCATGGAATCAAAGGAAATATTCAAGGAAGCTGTACAAGCTGCAGGCCGGACAAAGGTGGTGTGTGCCGGCGGCTCTAGTAAAGATGCAAAAGATTTCCTCCAGGAACTCCATGACCAGATTAATATAAGTGGTGCAGCTGGAAATGCAACAGGCAGGAACATCCATCAAAAACCCCTTGAGGATGCTATCCGCATGTGTAATGCTGTTTTTGCCATCACAGTTGAAGGCGCGACTGTTGAAGAAGCATTGAAAATTTATAATAACTGAGTCTTTTTTCTGTTGCATCACAGGCAGAGATACAAAAAGGAGTTTGATTTACTCTCCTAGCCTTTACAGTGTCTTTCGAATATGGACATCAAGCAGAAAACATCCCTTTTTGCCGTTATAACTGCGTTTATCCTTGCATCGAGCAAGTTCTCGGTTGGGTTTATTTCGGGTTCACTGGCAATTATTTCATCAAGCCTGGACAGCCTCCTTGACACATTCATGTCCGGCATGAACTTTTTTGCCATCAAAAAGGCAGGACAACCGGCTGATGATTCCCACCAGTATGGCCACGGCAAGGTAGAAGATCTTGCAGCTGTGGCACAGTCTGTTGTGGTTGTGTTTTCAGGCGTCTTCATAATCTATAAAGCAGTTGAGTCGTATATGAATTCGGTAACAATTACGTATTCATTGTACGACTTCCTCGTAATGATCATTTCCCTGGCACTCAGCTTCGCTATTGTCTTACTGCTCAGACGGATAGGGAAACAAACTGGATCGAATGCCTTGCTCGCTGATGCCTTGCACTATACAAGCGACCTTTTTTCAAACTCCGGTGCTATTCTTGCAATCGCCTTAACCCACTACACCGGAAATATTTATTATGATCTATTATTTGCGATTATCATCGGGTGCATTATTATTTTCTCGGCAGTCAAGATTGCTAGAAGCGGTATATCGGGTATTATGGATTCCAGCATTTCAGAAAAGATGACAAAAGAAATCGAACGGATTATTCAAGAAATGCCATTTCCAGCTGTAGGATTCCACAAACTCCGGACCCGTCATTCCGGGAGTACCAAGTATATAGATTTTCATATGCTGTTCTGTAAAAGACTTCTAATTGACGAAGCCCATGAACTAGCGAACAATTTGGAGAGCGAAATCTCAAGAGAGGTGAAGAATGCTGACGTAGTGATACACATCGAACCGTGTAATTATGAATGTGATCTTACTGAAGCCACCTGCACAATTCGTTTAGGAAGAAAAACATGACAAAGCAGGACAGGATTATGCGTTCTTAGGTATAAGCGCTACCTGTTCTTTTAATACTGCTACCAAATTTCCAGGGGATGACACCATTCTAAAGACACTTTTGTACTTGTCGCCGTGAACAATTGTAATTTTTCCAAAGTTCAGTATAGCCCCAAGAGAGGGTTGGTAGAAATCTACATATCCTATATCTGCGAGAGGTATTCTGTAGGGCCTTTTCATTAAAAAACTTGTACAGATGACAACTTTTTTATTGGTTACATGAATGTAGGAATTGTAATATTTTCTATATGAGAGAACACCCCATGCCAAACCTATTACAACAAACACAAGGGCGGCTAGTCCCTTTGCCGGAATCCATAACCCACCGAGAACAATAAGCATGGCAGGCCCCAGGAAAAGCACCCAATGTAATTTAGCCTGATACAGAATCCGTTCACCTTCAGTTAGTTCATTCCTATAATCAGCCATATATTTCCTCGCCTTTCATCCTGTAGGTTCACATGGCAAACCCGTGGCATTGACACGGTTGTTGTAATCTATACAACAAATGCCAAAAGTTCGAAGTGGAGTCTCACACAACTTTGCAGGGTGGAGTGGGTACCCGTGAAAAATAAATCCACAAACAGGGAGGGCGTTATTGGCAACCGTTAGCGAGTCAACCGTGCCATTCATAAAATTACCTGCTGCAATCCAGATGTCAATTGTGTTACCATGCTCAGCTTTAACGCAGTCACGTGCAGTCCACCATGCCTGTCCTAGTGTTTTATGTTTATCTGGGACCTCTCGACCATATTCGTCATAGAGAAAATCAAAGTGCAGGGTCGGAAAACCTGGAGCAGCAATTCTATTTGAGAAAGACGTGATCGATGGTGTATTCATATTATCACCAACTCCATGGTCAACAACAATTGCGGTTCGTTGATGTTTTCTATGAGAGACACCAAGATACCCAAAATAGTGTCTTTTGCCCCGATCTGAATCGATAACGGCTTCTCTTCACCTCCAAACAGGCCTCTTTTCATGACAATGCCACCATCAATGCTAATGTTCATATTAATAACTTTTTTACAAAACTTCAAATTTATACTGAGAAACCCTATTTTATCGGGCACATAACAGCCCAACCTGGTAGGATGATCCCCGTTGGGATTTCCTCAATTTGGCTCGGTGAAAATAGTGGAAGATTTCTCTTGCTATACCCTAATAATTAAATAATAATTAGCAAATTGCCAGGTTATGCAATAAAGTGATCAAATGACACTCAATAGCGATACCAGTGGAGGTCAATAATGAGAAAAAGGATTATCTTTGGCGTGCAGGTTACCAACAGAATCAAGAATGCTCTTGAAATACAGGAAATCCTCACAGAATTTGGATGTAATATAAAAACAAGATTGGGTTTGCATGAGGTTACCGAAACTGTTTGTTCAACACTCGGCATCCTCATCCTCGAGATGTATGGAGACATTAAACAGATAAAAGATATGGAGACACGACTGAAGGCGGTTCAGGGTATAGTTGTCAAGAAAATGGTTTTTGAGGAGTAATTGTCTCCATTGTATTTTTGAATTGAGAAAATTCGACACATAGCTGTCGTCGTGCAGCAAGAGTTTTCCACACCTGGCTATTCCCCTCTTATTTCTTTATTTTATTTAGGTTTTTCTTGTTTTAACCGATGAATTATATGGTATATGTGTGATTTTTATCACCTTTACGGTATGAGTCCGGGTAAAACTCTATGGAAGGAAGTAGATAGTGTCAAACGGCATCGGACTACAAGTTTCAGTTGAGAACAAATTGGAAAATCAACTTGTATTCGATTTTTTCCGAACAATGAATATTGCCCGCCGAAACCTTATTGCTTACCCCAGGGGGCATACACTCG
The DNA here is from genome assembly GCA_002067585.1 of Syntrophorhabdus sp. PtaB.Bin027. Classification (GTDB taxonomy): domain Bacteria; phylum Desulfobacterota; class Syntrophorhabdia; order Syntrophorhabdales; family Syntrophorhabdaceae; genus Syntrophorhabdus. Next base: position 6,682 of record MVQO01000147.1, on the reverse strand, counting down.
TAACTGAATCGTTTGAAAAGGTTCTCTCTGTTCTTGTGGATTTTTTTGAGCGTAGCAATTCTTTTACCATCGGAATTGCAAAAGATACCCTCATGGTAGGCACTAAAGCGCTAGATAAAAAAAACCCCGTGTTTCAGAATTTCGCCCACATTCTTTTCGAGCACGGAATTGTGAGCCTGACCTTTTTGAGGGGCCTTACTGTTGACGAATTGATGGATTTCGATCACATCATCTCCCAGAAACGGAATGATGTGCAGCATCAGGGAGGGGTAGAAGCCCTTCTTAACAAAGCCAAGGTAAGCAATATCAAAGTACAGCTAATCGACTATAAGATGTTTCATGCCCAGGAGGGTCTTATCGAAACCGGTGCCAACATAGACGATTTCCAGGAATCCCTTTTTTGGTGGCATTTTGTCCGGGGGGTAATGGATGGTACCATTAATCCTTTTGGCCTCCCCTTTGGTGAAATGAAGGAAGTTGACCCCGAGAACCTGGCTGCAATCATCAACAACCAGTTTGGTGGCCTCGGAGGTCTTTCCGCAGAAAGCTCAGACGGAAATGAATCTGTCAAAGATAGTTCCGGAGAAGAAGAAAACCTACCTTCCAGCCAATCCAATAAAAAGGATATTGGTGACGAAAGGGCAAACGAAGGCACTTTGGCGACATCGGGTCCTGGCGGAGAAGATTCTGATGGAGTTAACAGTACTGTGAAAAGACCCGAGTTTTCAGCATTTCTTGATTCAAAAAAATTCGACTTTTGCAAACTTGCCCACGATGAAACATCCACTGGCCGGTTGAACAGATTTGTGAGATCTCTCGCACCTGAGCTCAGGAAGGTTTTTATGGAGCGATTTCTTTCATCTTTTACCCACAACACAAAGGCATTGAACCAGATCATCCCAAGCCTGTCTGACGAGATCATTATTGAAGCCCTTGAAAAAAATACGAAAAAAGAACTCTATATACCCCCAAACATTCTCAATATTCTAGAGCGATTAAAAAGAGAGTCAGCTGCCCAGGATTCTAGTGAACCTGATAATCCACTTAACCGTATCTCACAAGACGAACTCTCCGAAAAATTCAACATCATTTTTAAGGAAGATGAATTAGACCGGTTCGTACCACTTGATTACCAGAAAATACTTCACGATGTTGTTCTCGCGGATACAATCTCGGCACCTGAACTCACACAGGTCCGACAATTAAAAGATACCCTCTCAAACCAAAGCATACACCTGCATTTGACTGCAGTCGTGGTTGATATTATTTCAAAGGGGAATTCCGATGAGCCACCCCATATTGTGCAAGCTCTCAAGAACTGCTGTATGTTTCTACTCTCCATCGGAGATTTTCATGGGGTATCAGACATTTACGAAATGGTGATGAAGAAAGTACATACTTCGACCATAAACAATGATGTGAAGAAAACCAGTGGCATTTTAGAGATTTTTGCCGACGATGACTTTATCGATTATGTACTTGATGGACGTGCTCAGTGGGGTAAGGAAAAAGATTTCTATATCGTGGAACTTATCAAAAAGGTTGGGGAACCCTTTGTTGAACCCTTGCTTGACCGCATGGCTTCCGAAGAAGATCGGACCCTCCGCTATTTCTACCTTGACCTCCTTGGTGAACTTGGTGCGTCAGTGAAAGGGCCTGTTATCAAAAGGTTAAAGGATAACCGGTGGTATTATGTGAGAAACCTTATAATCCTTCTGAGGAACCTCAATGATCCTTCGGTTCTTCCAGTCCTTCACAACCTCCTTGACCATCCCCACCCAAAAGTACGGCATGAATTAATGCAAACCCTGATCAAGTTCAATGATCCTGTTGCAGAGAGAATCATACTACAGGAGATGGATTCACCTGATGTAGGAAGGTGCTTAAAGGCGATCACTCTTGCAGGTATGACACGAAACAGGCTCGTATCACTGAAACTCCAAGAATTTCTGAAACAGAAAGGTTTCGGAAAGACAATACTTCCCGTCAAGAAGGCTTCTGTTTATGCCCTTGGCGAGATTGGAGATCCAACTACCCTCCCTACTCTCCAGGACATCTTGAAATCGAGAACGTTCTTCCGCCGTCACGCAGCTATGAACCTCAAACTTGAAATCATAGATTCCTTAAAAAAATACCCGGTGGGAGATGTGTCCCCTATTCTCAGAGAGCTTGCAAGCTCTGGGCCCCAGCCTCTCGTGAACCATGCGCGGACTGTCATGAAAGATATGAAGGTCGGGTTGCCATGAATTCCCGGAAACGAGAACTGATCACCAGTTTCCTCCGTACCTTCATTCCAGCAGTGACCCACGCACACCAGTATACAACCTCTCACCAATTAACCGTAGCTGCAATTAATAATGCTTACTTGCGCCTCATCGAGGCCATCGGTACGGATCAATCGATAGCATTCATGATTATCGACGACAGGATCATTATGCACGATGAACCCCTGGAAGATACCCTTTTCTCCAATCGTTTCGTCCGGATCTTTAAAAACCGGGGCATTCAACACATACGTATTTTGCAGAATATCACTGAAGAAGAGATAACCGCCCTTATCGAAGCCCTTACCAGTCGTTCTCCCCTTCCCGAAAACCTTGATTACCTTCCCAATGTCCAGCTTGGAACAGTATCTATTGGTTTCAAACCCCGGGACGGCGATGGAAGACTTGATACCTATGGGGAAAGCGCTTCACAGTTCAACACTATCCAGGTGAACAGTTTCAACCTTTCATCAGATATCTATCACGCGGTAAAGCACAACGAAAACCTCCCCCTCATGGAGATCAAGAACCTGGTAACTGATCTGATCGCAGCCATTCGCCATGAATCTTCTGTGCTTCTTTCTTTTTCCCCACTTCGCGTTCTCGATGAGTATACATTTACCCATTCCACCAATGTGTCTATTCTGAACCTTGCCCAAGCAATGGCGCTCGGAATCAAGGGTGAAGAGCTTCACGAGATAGGTGTCGCAGCCCTTTTACATGACACGGGTAAACTTTACGTACCTGAAGAAGTCCTGAACAAACCGGGAAAGCTGACCGACACTGAGTGGGAGAGCATACGCCAGCACCCCCAGAAAGGTGCTGAATATCTCCTTGAAAACCCTGGAATCCCCCCATTAGCTGTAGTTGTAGCATACGAGCATCACATGCAGTATGACAATTCCGGCTATCCCCAGGTATCTAAAGATTGGCGACAAAACATCTGTAGTCAAATGACCGCAATATCTGACTTCTTTGATGCAATGAGGACAAAACGAATATATCGAGACGACCTCGAAACAAACATTATTGCAGACCAGATGGCAAAAATGTCAGGAACCGCACTCAACCCAATCCTCACAAGAAACTTTCTTGTTCTTATCGAACAGATGATTCGCGGCTTACGTCTTTGAATGATGGGGTGGTAATTAAGTTTTGATTATTTTGAACGATAAGGATTTAAAAGGAAATGGGTAAATGAGTTATTCTGTGGAAAAGAAACCACGTCAAATAAAAAAAAGATCTAGTGTGCCTGCTACTGAAAAAACAACACTAAACCCAATTAAGCTTGGGCAGGTTCTCGTAAGGGCAGGACGCATCAGAAGTGAGGATTTGGAGCAGGCCCTCCGAGAACAGGATGCTTCAAAAAAAAGAATTGGCGAGATCCTTATTGAAAAGGGGTTTATTAAGCCTGAGGAACTTACCCATGGCCTCAATGTTCAGTCTCTATTTACTTCTTCAGGAATGTCTGCTGGACAATCTTTTGATTCAGTCCTTGAAGGTCAGTTCACCCATAAGCATGAAGAAAAGAAAACTGGAATAAAAGTCAAGGCACAGGTACCTATCCGATCTCATCTTGCGGTAATCTATCAGGCCCCATCTGTTATTCTGAGCAAGGCTGACATAAAGGCTGGATATATTATTCTAAAAAACGCTTCACACATTGCAATCAAGAGCAATGACAAAAAAGGATTTATGGTAGTTTTTAAGGGCTTAAAGTGGCCCTTCAAGGAAGCACACGTTTTTGGATTTACCCATGACGTACACATTACTCATGACGGAGCATCGGTACAACAACCATATAAAAAAAATATACAGAATGTGGAATTGAGCTACAGGTTTATTTTGTCTGACAATGCAAAGGCAGGGAGACATCCGTGGCCTCTCTCTATTGCATTACAACCCGTATAAAAAATATATAACTGGTTGCATATCCCTGTTTTACATACCATTTCTAAGTACAAGCTTTCTACCAAATTATATCATTTCTCCATATGAGGGATATTTCCCTTGACTTTCAATGCCTTATCTGGCGGCAATATTCTCGATGCCTGATAAAAGTGGATATCTTTTCATTATAACTGCAGCACTTCTCTGGGCAATATCTGGAACAGCATCAAAGTTTATTTTTTCAACCGGAATATTGCCCATCGAGCTTGTTCAATGCAGAACAGCAGGATCTGCAATTTTCCTTGCTTGCATTCTTGGGGTTAAAAAACCTTCGCTTTTAATGATCAATCTAAAAAAAACTGGTTACTTCATCCTCCTTGGCGCTCTACTCGCAGTTACCCAATACACATACCTTTTTGCGATAAGCAAAACATTGGTTGCGGTTGCTATTCTTCTCCAATATCAGGCTCCGCTGGTTGTTGCTCTTTACATGTTTTTCGTTTTGCGGGAAAAACCTTCTATTACCACAGTTATTGCCATATTCTGCGCTTTGTTAGGTTGTTACCTCACTGTTGGTGCATACAACCTTAACATTCTTCTAATGAGCAAAACAGGGATTATCGCAGGTCTTTGCTCTGCAGTAACCTTTGCACTTTATACCATTACAAGCGAATTTGGGATGCGCCACTATTCACCGTGGACAGTTCTGCTCTATGCTTTTTCTGTTGCAGCCATCATACTGAACATCATTTATCCGCCTTTGCATGCCTTTGGCCGCTCACATACCTTTGTAACATGGTGGTGGATCTTTTTTATAACACTTTTTGGAACCATACTGCCTTTTGCTTTTTACAATCTTGGAATACAACGGATTCGACCAACCCATGCAAGCATTACGGCAACTCTTGAGCCTATAGCTGCAGCAATAATCTCCTATGCTTTCCTCGGTGAAATCCTTGAACAATGGCAGATCATTGGAGCAATTCTTGTAATAACAGCCATTGTTATTCTGCAGCAAAAACCTCAAAAAAAGATGGCAACCAATTCTCTTAATGAGCTAACAAAAACTCAGGGGCTTAAAAAGAATGTAGAGAGGTGATACACCATGAGGAACCCATTAATCCTAGGAACAAGAGCTCATTTTTAAAAACGGACGAAAACACTCCAGAAACATCTAACAATGTAAGAACTCAAGACAAAACACCAAAACATTGATAGATGCAAATGTGGGCTGTGATTAAGTAAGGGATTCACAACTATACACAACTGCTAAGTCCTTATCACTAACATCAAAAAAAATAGAAGACAGTCGCCAAAATCTCGTGAACACTAGGTGCTTGTCCGAATAATCTCCATGCGAATCCCTTTCAAAACAAGGTAGAATAAGATATTCCTACCCCTCTAGTGTGTATTCCATGAACACAACATTCAAACCCTAGGATCTGGATCAACCCTTTCTCTTACCACCATCCCTGGTGAAGTGGCTCCTCGAGAACCACCTCGCCTCCTTTACCTCAGATGTGGCGGATGAGCTTACCCTCGGTTACCGGGTATTTCAGCAAGGATAGCATCGTCCTCTTGCAAAACCGGGAAGCAGAAGCCTTTATCCCTCCTAAAATATCCGCTATGTTGTGTGCTTTCCTCTCCTTTAGCAGAAAGCACACAACATGGGTTTGAATAAAAAAGAACCCGAGACCCGGGTTTGTTTTTGGGGGGGATTAGATATCCCAAGTCTCGGGGGATGAGGGCTTGTTCTGGTTGTAACATAATTCTCATTTCAATTCCTTTCAAGGGGGATAAAGAGTATATTTCGATCTAGACCAAAAATATATAGACGTTTTAAGAGACCAGCAAACATAAACGAGGTGTCACACTCTTTAGCAGTAGACGATTAGACTGAAGATGCCATGCAGCAATGTAGCCTATTTTTTCTAAAGATACTCTAACACCAGATGTAGGTGGCAAAATTTCAGCTTTCCTCACATCACAGAAAACAATTCCTTCCTACTAACTCATTTACCATTACATTCTCAACTTTCTCAGTGTTAACGCTACTTAAACAATACTTCGTCTCAAAACCAACTGACTTTCTACTTTTAAGGAAGCTCAAAGTATCTTCTGGTGGGCTTAGCACTGAGAAGAGTAGATACGTGTAATCCCTTTATCATCGTCAAGAATTGCTGTGGAAGCTGTCTTTTTTTTGGCAATGCGTGTTCTTTTGACCATATTTTTGTCATATATCTAGAATTCTCCTCACGCCTTCATCCTGCAGGCTTATGAAAAACCTTTTACACTCTTCATGTTCAAACTTATCGTCTATATTCAGTCAATCCGATCTATAGTTCTTTTGCTGTCGAGGACCATGGTATATCCCCACTATATGACCAAAAAGGCCAAGGTAATTCCCCAGTGAGAGGGCCAAGGTAATTCCCCACTTTCTTGCCATGAAGGGATAGATAAAAACGAGTGATTCTGCCATTCCTAAAAGGATACGAACACAGGAATGGAGGGATCATGGCAAGGAGGGA
>MVQO01000146.1 GCA_002067585.1 Syntrophorhabdus sp. PtaB.Bin027 | reverse complement strand
CTTGAGGCAAAGAGCGTGGTCAACGCCATCAAGAACGACTACGCCATAGCACGGGCCAAGGAGAATTCCGCCCGTTCCGCTGTTGAGGGGCAAAAGGCAGAGGCGCAGAAACTGAGCGAACACTCAATACAATACGGTGTTTTCCTCCGGGAGGTGGAAAAGAACAGGGAGCTCTATGAAAACCTTCTGAAAAGGCTCAAAGAAACAAGCGTGGAACACGAGTTCGGCGCAACCAACATAAAGATCATCGATTCTGCCACAGCGCCGATACACCCGGCAAAACCGAAAAAGGCACGCAATATACTTCTATCCTTTGTAGTTGGGCTTTTTATGGGCGTGGGCCTGGCCTTCTTTCTTGAATACCTGGATAACACGGTGAAGAGTCCGGAGGATGTGAAGGAGCACTTCAACGCACCGAACCTGGCCATTATCCCCAGTATTGATTTCAAGGCAGAGGCAGGAGAGGCTGTCAGCAGCCCCGAACTCATTGTCCATCACAAGCCAAAATCGATAGCAGCGGAGGCCTTCAGGAGCCTCAGGACTGCAATTCTCTTCTCCTTTCCTGAAAATCCTCCCAAGTCCTTTGTAGTGACGAGCTTCATGCCCCAGGAGGGAAAATCGTTTATTGCTGTCAACACAGCCCTTATCATGGCATCTGCAGGGGACAGGGTTTTGCTGATAGATGCTGACCTTCGCAGGCCAATGATACACAACCTGTTAAAGGTGAACAATGAGAGAGGCCTTACGAACATGATCGTGGGAGGCGGCGGGGCAAGGCCCCTTGACCTGAACGAACGGTTAAGCGTCATTCCATCCGGGCCCATTCCTCCTAACCCTTCCGAACTCCTGGGTTCTCAGAATTTTTTGGAGCTTATGGAGGGATTGAAATGGGAATATGACAAGGTTGTCATCGATGCTCCCCCCATCAACTCTGTCACAGATGCCCTTGTGGTCAGCAAATCCCTGGAAAGCGGTGTTATCTTCGTGATCAAGGCCGGAGTCACTACAAAAGAGATGGTGAGGGATGCAAAGGGTATGCTGGACGGTATAAACGCACGGATACTCGGCGGGGTGCTCAATAACGTAAGGATGAATTCGTCAGGGTACTACCATTACTCCTCCTACCATTATTACCACAAATATTATGGTGATGAGGACAAAGCAAACGGGGACGGAAAAAAGAAGAGGGGACTGTGGGCTGTGACAAAAGCTGTGACAGCAGCAGGAATGGGCAGAAAAACAGTTGATTGACCTTCACACCCATATCCTTCCCGGCCTTGATGACGGCGCTTCTGACATGAATGAAGCGGTTGAGATGTGCCGTATGGCAGAATCAGACGGCATCACAACCATGGTGGCAACCCCCCACACAGGTAATGGTGTTTACGTAAACAGGAGAGACCGTATCCTTGCTGCTGTAGCAGAACTCAACAGCAGGCTCAGTAAAGAGGGGATCAATGTAAGGATCCTTCCCGGAGCGGATGTCCACATAAATCAAGACATGACAGGGATGATAGAGGCTGGCAGAGCACTGACGTTAAATGATGCGGGGCGTTATTTATTGGTAGAGCTTCCCCATCAAACTGTCCCTCCAAATCTTGGAGACTGGATATTTACCCTTAAGCTCAATGGCATCACACCCATCATCACCCATCCTGAACGAAATTTTGTCATAAGAAAAAATATGGAGGAGCTCCGCAAATGGGTGGATCTTGGTGCCCTTGTGCAGATTACCGCTATGAGCGTCACAGGACAATTTGGCACTCTGGCACAACACAGTGCACATGAAATGCTGAAAGGCAACCTTGTTCACGCCATTGCCAGCGATGCCCACTCCATCTCAGGACGGCCTCCGATTCTTTCACGTGCGCGGGATGCAGTAGCAAGGCTAACGAGTGAATCACATGCCCATGATCTCGTCCATACATACCCGGGAATGATCCTCGATGGAAAGCCAGTGGAAGCATTGCAGCCGTTGAAGGGCCAGGTACCTGGACTTATGCGCCGCCTGCTTCAACTGCGCTGAACTATAAAAAAGAAATTTTTGCTTGACAATATGAGCGCGTTGGCCGATAATGCTTTAAAGCATTCATAAATAGTTGCCAATGCCTCTATGAGACGAAATACACAGAAGGAGGTTCTTATTATGAAAAGTTTTATTCTTTTTGCTATTGCCGCATTTCTTATCGCGCTTCCTCTCTCTGCGATGGGAGTAAACTCAGAAAAGGTGAATAAAAGCGCAGGACTCGGACTGGCCGGAGGCCAGATATCCGGGGATGCCTTTGCATTTAATCATGGTTTTTCAAATATTAAGAGCGTAGCAGCACCTTTGCTTATGCCAGGGCATGTACGCCCGCCTTTCTATGCAGGCGGCCCTACGCCTTCGTGGTGGAAACCTCTGCCAGAGAGGCCACCCTGGTACGCAAGCCCGTCCCACTGATCCGGGTCATCAGAGCAAGCAACAGGATATTGATCGTACATCAATTCAATTGTTAATCAGAAAGGATTTACAAATCCTTTCTGATTAACAGAACAATATCTATCTTCAATAAATCGTAAACTTTCTTCATCGATTCCGACCAATCAATACAGTTCGTCTGACGTATGCTGACTATCCCGATTCTCGTTTTCCTCATAGTTCTCGCGCCTCTTGCTGTGGGGAGTGTGTATATTGTAACGTACTCAGCGGCGGAGTTCGTGATCTTCTCTCTTCTTGCTGTCAATATTGCCAGAAGCTTTATTGTGAATCCCCGCCTTTCTCCTGTTTCGGGTATTCCGGCCACAAGCCTGCAGCCACAGGCTTCTGCCCCCGGTTTATTCCTGCCCCTCCTCCCCCTCCTTATTTTTCTTGTCTTTGTGTTGCTCCAGATGGTTCCCTTGCCAGCTTCCCTTCTCCGCTCTGTTTCTCCGAACACCTACGGGTTATATGAAAAGCTCGGCCTTCTGTCACGATACATGCCTCTCTCCCTGTCCATCCATGGAACCTCTGTGGGATTTCTCAAGTGGGCTGCCTGCGGAGCGCTTTTTTTTATCGTTGCCTCTTACAG
>MVQO01000145.1 GCA_002067585.1 Syntrophorhabdus sp. PtaB.Bin027 | reverse complement strand
ATCACCGGAACAAGCCTCGGCCAAGGTATCTCCGCCTAGGCCGAACCCAAGTTCACTCATTCGTGCACTGCCCACGAGGGTTGCCCCCCCGCTCCTGAGCCGTTTCACCACCGTAGCGTCTTCCAGGGCAACGTAACCGTTGAGGGCACGGCTGCCCGCGTTTGTGGGCCATCCAGTGACAGACATATTGGGCTGGACTACAATTTTCAAACCTGTCAAAGGCCCCTCCCGAGGGCTTGAAATATGTGATGTCTCTTTGTGTGTATAGATATGACACGTCATCAGACTTTCCTTATTCTAAAATGCTTGCAACCTTGAAATATCTGCCCTTCATAGCAGGTGCATTTTTAAAGAGATCACCTCGTTCAGACAACAGGCTGATTCGGGCTTCCTTCCCTTTACGGGTTCGGTTCATAGGAGCCACAACAGAAAATAACGGCTCGCCATCCTCTTTCCGCTCACTTACAATAGCTGCAAGGTTTTCGGCGTCCTTCACCGAAGCCATTATGACTGCCCGTTCATCATTATTGATTTTAATACGAGAAACCCAGGAGAGCGAATCAATCAAATCTTGTTGTTTCTCTGCACCAGGCAATGACTGGTCCTTGCCTAGATCGAGAAGGCCGAGTTCTGCGAGCTGGACACTCGAAACCTGAGAAGGGGCTTGCGTCAGAGGGCAATAGGCGCTTCGGTTCTTTGGAAAAGCTATGACCTCTCTGATTGAAGTTGTGCCCAGAATCATGGCAACCACTCGGTCCACGCCCAGTGCAATTCCCCCGTGTGGAGGAGCACCGTACTCGAGGGCGCGGAGAAAAAAACCAAATTTCTCCTCCACATCGACATGGGAAAGTCCAAGAGCTGAAAATATTTTGTTTTGCAAGTCTCTATCGTTGATGCGGATACTACCTCCACCGAGTTCCTCTCCGTTTACAACAAGGTCGTATGCACGGGAGCGAAGGCTCAAAAGTTCTTCTATGTTTTTAGGATCAAAATCAGTCCGGTCAGGCATAGTGAAGGGGTGGTGACTCGAAGTGACACCATCATCCGTTGCCTCAAAAAGAGGAAAATCAGTCACCCACAGGGGACAAAACATTCCACTCGGAATTAGGCCCAATCGATCTGCAATGTGCAAACGGAGCTGGCCAAGAGCCGAACAGACAAGATGCCAGGAAGGATCAGCAATCATGAGGATCACATCTCCTTTCTGCGCGGTGAAGCGTGTGAGGATCTCACCCTGCTCACTTTCACTAAAAAACTGAACTATGTTTGACTCCAGGCCACCATCTAAGACCCTCATCCATGTCATACCCTTTGCGCCAAAGCCAGGTACAATCTCTTTTGCATATTCATTCTGAAGCACGTTCTTACTCAACTTTTCCGATTGGCCTTTGACATTAATCCCTTTAATACATCCCCCGCGTTCCAAGATCTGTTTGAAAATACCGTATTTTGTATCACTAAAAATATCAGTGCAATCACGAAATGTCATATCGAATCGCAAGTCTGGCCGGTCAGAGCCTGTTGCATTCATTGCATCGAGCCAGGTCATACGGGGATAAGGGCGAGGGAGTTTAATCCCGCCGACTTCGAACATACGTGCTGACAATTCTTCGAACAGGGCATAGATAAATTCTTCATCGATAAAAGATGCCTCCAGATCGAGCTGGGTAAATTCCGGTTGCCGGTTTGGACGTAAATCTTCATCCCGGAAACATCTTGCAATCTGAAAATAACGTTCCATTCCCCCAACCATGAGGAGTTGTTTGAAAAGTTGGGGCGACTGTGGAAGGGCATAGAAATTTTTCGGATGATGCCTGCTCGGGACAAGGTAGTCTCGTGCACCTTCAGGGGTGCTTTTAGTCAGTATAGGAGTTTCTATCTCTACAAACCCTTGTTCATCGAGATAATCTCTTACAGTTTTCACAATGCGGTGCCTTTTGATCAGATGGTCCTGAATTGTCGGGCGACGGAGATCAAGATACCGGAATTGAAGCCTCAGGTCCTCTGCCACAGGTTCATCCCGTTTCAAAGCCATTCCGGCAACCATGGACTTTTCTGAAATCGGAAATGGCAACACACCGGATTTGCTCAAAACAGTCAGGCTATCAGCCTTTACCTCAACATTTCCGGTTGCAATATTAGGGTTCTCTGTACCCTCCTGCCTTTTAACCACTCGGCCGCTTATTAGAACACAAAATTCATTTCTTAAGAGTCCTGCCTTTTCGCAGACTGTTTGATCCGTAGACTCAGGTCCAAATACAACCTGAACAATTCCAGAGCGGTCCCGTAGATGGACGAAAAGCACCTCTCCATGATCCCTAAGTGCATCTACCCAACCTGCCAGTGTCACAACCCTTCCATCATCAGATATATTCAGCTGCCCACAGTGAATCCGATCACGGTATGACATGTGTGCCCCATCCTTTCTCATCTTAGCCAATTGCTTATCCTCTGATGTGTGTGAGTTGATGAGTAAAAGTTACCATTGAGAAAACACACGGTCAATAGAATAATGGAAGAAAAGATTAGAGTAGAATTTAAAATAACATGGGGCTAAGAGTAAAGCATATGGGCGCAATAGACGATGGAAGAGAAAAATGTGATAAGATAATTAGAGTTATGAGGAAAAAGAAAAATCATCAGGACCTCACGAGAGACATTGTTCTCCATGTTTTTAAACAGGTGAAGAGACCCATAGCACAAAACGAACTGGTTGCTATCCTGTCTCTAAACAAGAAACAAGGCAAAGCCTTGAAACATATCCTGAGAGAACTCATTCGAGATGGATCTGTTTTGCAGCTTAAAAATAAAAGATATGGTCTGCCTCAGGAAATGAACCTCATTGCAGGTACCCTGTGGGGTACACGAAGTGGAAGCGGATTTGTGGTACCTGACAACGTGAATGAAAAAGACTTATTCATTCCTGCCAGATTTATCAAGAACGCCTTTCACGGGGACAAGGTAATAACCAGAGTAGAACGTAACCTCAGAGGCAGAAGAGAAGGAACCATAATTAAGATCATAGGGAGAAAAATAAAGAACATTGTCGGATTCGTTCGACATCACAGGGACTTAATGTACATCATACCAGAGGATGAACGGATATCTCATCATTTTATTGTTACTAAGCCAACAAAATATTCAGGCCTCAAGGATGATCATCTTGTGGCTGCCAGGATAACTAGATTCCCTGATGGAGGGATCGATCCTACATGCACGATTCTCAAAGCCTTTGCGGGCCTCAACGATGTCCACTCGATAATCCAGTTCATTCAGTACAAAAACTCCCTGCCCTTCCGCTTTAAAAAAAGAACAGAAAATGAAGCACAAGCACTTGACCTATCAATTGACAGACAGGACAGACTTGATCTCCGTGAAACTATGCATGTTACAATTGACGGTGAGCTTGCAAAAGATTTTGACGACGCAGTCTGCGTAGAAAAGAATGATCATGGTTTCACTCTTTATGTCTCAATTGCCGATGTTTCTCACTATGTTTTGCCGGGAACTGATCTTGATCGGGAGGCTTATGAACGGGGAACGAGCGTTTATTTTCCTGGTTCGGTAATCCCCATGCTGCCCAAAATTCTTTCAAACGACATTTGCAGCTTAAACCCGAATATGGATAGGTTTGCCATAACGGCAAAACTTATTTTCAATAGAAATGGTGATATTACCAGCAGTTCATTTCACAAATCCATTATCAGAAGCTTTCTGAGGCTGACCTATAATGAAGTGGAGGATGCCCTCGTTAGAAAGGATCGGGCAGTCAGAAAAGAGGTTCAGAAAATCCTTCCTGCTTTGGAATATATGGGTGAGCTTGCTGCGCTCCTGCACACAAAAAGGGAAAGGTTAGGCAGTCTCGATTTTGATCTACCAGAGCTGAATATCATACTTGACATTAAAGGCGGGCTTCGCAACATCCTGAAGATTGAACGCCTTTTTTCCCATCGTATCATCGAGGAATTCATGATTGTGACAAACGAGGCAGTTGCCAAATTCCTGACAGAAAATAAGGTTAACACCATCTACAGGATACACGAGCCTCCAGACGCTGAAAAGCTCAGGGATTTTGAGAGGCTCTTGCAGACGTTGTCAATTAAATATAAGCGGGATAACAAGAACATTAGGGATCTTCAAAGGACCCTGATGAGTTTGGAGGGAACAGACTACGAGTTTCTTGTGAGCAGGATACTCTTGCGGTCCATGAAGCAGGCAAGGTATTCATCTCAGAATAAGGGCCACTTTGGCCTGGCATCCCGCTGTTATTTGCACTTTACCTCTCCTATCAGGCGATACCCTGATATTGTCTGTCACAGAGCCCTCAAAAACATTCTGTCCGGCAACGGAAAAAGATATGGCGAGACAGAGCTCGAGACCATGGCCAACTATCTTTCCAACAGGGAAAGAACAGCAATGGAGGCGGAAAGAGAAATTGGAGACAGAATGCGAGTCCTTTTTATGAAGGACAAAATCGGTCAGGAATACGATGGTGTAATCTCACGTGTTGTATCCTTCGGCTTTTTTGTGGAACTTGCAGATGTTTTTGTTGAAGGGCTTGTCCTGGTTAATACTCTTTATGACGATTATTACCATTACGAAGAGGAAAGGTTCCGCCTGATCGGTCGCAGAATGCGGAATATCTATCGTTTAGGAGACAGGGTAAAAATCAGGATCACTCTGGCTAACGTAGAAAAAAATCAGCTACACTTCTCACTTGTAAAAAAATATCAGATTCCAATAGATAGCCCTGACTAGCTACATCAGCCGGCCTTAAAGCGTAGAGCTTTGGCCTATACAAAAAACCAAGCAAGCTTTTTTACCTTACAGCGGTTTGTCCTCGGAATACTGACAGCAGCTCTCATATCTTATTTGCGTAAACCCTATGATAGCAAAACTGTCAGTTCAGTATGCTGAAGCTCGCATGAATCCTCTGTTTACACACTGGACACAGAGGTTCAATGAGGGTGAAAGTCTTACCGAAGACATCAATCTCCCTAAAATATACCGCTGGTGCTTCGGTAATGTTTTTCTCATCGTAGTATTTACCGCATTCACACACTGGTAGAGCTTGGCGTACTGTCTGACCGTGAAAAACCTGATCCATATGGGCTGTCACCAATTTTTTTTCTTCCCTTGTCATGATTTAAATATATATCTGCAAAGCAACATATACAACCCCAAAGGGCTCTCGTATTGAATATTATTCATAACAATGATAATCTAAATAACGGCTTCTATCATTATGAGGATCCCTCAACCTATACCCCATGTTTCGATTTTGGCCTGGCACGAAAGAACAAAACAAGTTGACACACCTTTGGTTTTTCGATAACTTATATGAGATCTTTTTTGTATTCTACGGTGCGGTATCCATTGCCAGCCGTGATCAAACAAAGTATCGTTAGCTCTTTCTCAAAAACAAAAGGTTATAAAAAGGTTCAATTATAATAAATCAGGAGGTTGTCATGGCATCAATCCACGGTATACCGAAATCCCCCTGGAGGGCAATCATAGAGAGCGCTTTTTTTGCCAGTTCTGTCAGAAAGACATCGATGGCAGAATTGTATGCCCTCGCAAAAAAACAACCGGAGGTGATGGTAACATCCGAACCCATGTATAGACCTGAACAATTCGACCTTCCACACGATGCAAAGGTCCTTGTTTCTAATGATGGAGGAATTTTCGGCCGTACTGCCCGGGCAAGAAGACTTGTAAGAACCTTCACCAAAGCAGATAAAGACAAATACCAGAGCATGCTGTCAGAAGCTACCTATCATTTGAACAGGCAACCTGGATTGTGGCTTGAAGGCATGATAGGTCTGCACCCTGATTTTATGATCAAAGCACACCTTCTAAGCCCTGAGACAGATGCCAAGAACATGCTTGACTGGGGTATTAACTTCATTCCTTTTATGCCTCCCTGGTCAGACCTCTATAAGGAATCAAGGCAGCTGGGAGAGCCAGATATCCTTGTACTGGCATACCCAGAATGGTCCAACCCTGAATTTAAAGACGGCCTCGTTATCATTGACGAAGATCAGAACTGTATAGCCATCCTTGGCCTTAGGTACTTTGGAGAGAGGAAAAAAGGGACGTTGACAATAGCCTGGACTGTCGGCGTGAGACATAACATGGTGGCCTGTCACGGCGGAATCAAGAAAATTGGCGACAAACCACCTGTAGCTGTTTTCGGTCTTTCAGGTTCAGGAAAATCTTCTATTACCAACAGTAGCGATCATGAAGGTACTCTCACACCAGAAGAGAAAGTGACTGTCATTCATGATGATGCTTTCCTTATTGACCTCGACCATAACCTCAGCATAGTCCTGGAGCCCTCCCTCTTTGATAAAACTGACGCCATGGAATTTGACGATCCCGTTGTAAAGTATTTTTATTCGGCACAAAACATGGCAGTTACAGGGATGGCAGATGGCACACGGAGGCTTGTGGGGAAGGACATAAGAAACGATAACGGACGCTGCCTGAAATCAAGAGATATGTTCAATCACGCTAACTTTTGCGAGAAACCTTCAACAGTAATATGGCTTCAGAAAGACACAAGCCTTCCTCCGATTTGCAAGGTAACCCGATCTGCAATGGCTGTAGCAATGGGGGCCTCGTTGAGCACTCTGCGTGCAAAAGGCGTAGAGAATGCCGATCCACGAGATTTTGAAAGACTTGTTATCGAACCATTTGCCAATCCTTTCAGGGTCCACCCCCTTGTGGAAGACTGCCGCCAATTTCTCAAACTTTTCAAATCTGGCTGTGAATGCTATGTAATGAACACCCATGCCGTAGGAATGCCAGGCCACCTGACTGATATCCCGAAGACAATCTCCCTTTCGATCGTTACAGCTCTTGTGAGAGGAAAAATAGAGTGGAAAGATTGGCGAGCCTTCAGTGGTCTGCAGATTCCCAAAAACGGTAATGAGCTCTTTGGCCCTGATTATGAGAAGAAATATAGTCCGCCTACGAGACACCCTGGCTACCTCAGGTTTCTAAGAGACCGGATGCAGGACAGGATTACCTTCCTCTCCAACAAAAGAGACCTTGAAAACGACATGGAGAGCATCTTCATCGATCCATTGGTAGCATCCCGGACAGTCCTCGACCACATTCTGGAGCCACTGTGAGTTTAGAATCTTGTGCAGACAAGGCCTAATTTAAACCTTGTATACGGTCATTGATGAGAAACCTGACAAGTCTGCATGTCAATAGGCCGAGCTTCCACTGTTTCTTTCGGGATAAAACATGAGAATCTTCTTGATGCATCTCCGGCAGGGGTATAAGTAGACAGCAGTTCATCTTTCTTCTTTCAATTCTATAGCTTCGACCTTTACCCTTGCCAGACCTTTCTTATGGAAGCCAAGTCTCTTGGCTGCACCCTCACTCACATCGATAATCCTGTCACCAGACGAAGGATTGTAGTCGCTGGGGAAAGGACCTCTGTCGTTGACTCTGACAATGACCCACTGATCGTTCTCCAGGTTGGTCACCATAACATGGGACGGGAGGGGGAGGTACTTGTGAGCGGCTGTAAACTGTCTGGGATCAAAAACTTCACCGTTTGCAGTCATTCGCCCTCCTTTTGTCCTGAGTGTCTCGTAACCATACCACGATGCAACTCCAATCTCTTCATAGGTTTTTGCTTTTTCAATGCTCATGGGGTAATAGGTCTTACCTTTCACCACATATGGTGAATTTCTTACACGTCCCTGTTTTAACGCTTCTTTGGGCGGCAATCCGTCTATAGTTTCTATATCCTCATTGACAAAAGCCCATTCCATAGGTGCCTTAACTGCTTTGTATGTGAATTTACCAATATGATAAACAACTTTTGTTGTTCCAGCGGTTATCTCGTATGTGCCTTTTACAACATAATAGGTTCCTTTCACGGTCCCTTTGATAACCTTGTATGGGGCAGTTATCAGCCAGCATCCCGTGAGAGCAAGGCACAAAATCAAGGAAATACTTACAGGGTTAAAGAGAGGTTTCACTTTGACAAAAACTTGTTGTAAAGCTTTTTTACTGACTCCAACAGGCTTTTCCGGAACTGAACCCGGAGGTAAAGATCGGCCTGTGACCTGTCTCCATAAAAACCTGCAGCACCTTTAAGACGGATTGTCTGTCCTTCCCTCACCCCAACAGGAACCGTAACAACGAGCTGCCGTGATGTTGTCGGGTCAATATAAGAGACCTTGCCACCACGGCTGGCCTGCTCCCGACTGATTGTGATTATACCATAACGATCCGCGGTTTGCTGACTCGTATACCGTCCCTTAAAAGCCTTTCTCACCATATAACCAGCAAGTTTAGCCAGCAAGCCAGAAACAAAGGCCGTTTTTGAAGAAGAAAAAGTGTTCTGTTGATTCCCGTGCCTCCCAAAAGGAAACCCCGTAAAGATAAAACCTTTCCCGAAAATCCCTGAATGTTTGAATTCGAATGTCTTGTATCCAGGTCCATAAAATTCACGGAAGAGATCGTTGAAATTCCTGAATCCGAACTGTCGTGTCATCTCTTCGAATATCTGGTTTATATCCGAACCACGGAAGATATCTTGCTCAGAATACCCCTTCCTGAAATGATCATACCCGTCATACCCGTATTGTTGGTTCATGCTGTCATACCGGTTTCTTTTTTCAGGATCAGAAAGAACAGCATATGCTTCGTTTAATTCTTTCATCTTCTCAACAGCGTTCAAATCTCCTTTATTTCTGTCAGGGTGAAATTCGAAGGCAAGTCTGCGGTAAGTCTCTTTGACCTGTTGGTGTGTAGCGTCTTTTTCAATACCGAGTATCCTATAATAATCTTTTTGCCTCACATGGTCTCCTTATTTCCAGAACCTTCCGGTAAACAGTACAACAATCGTAAAAATTTCTAGCCTGCCCGCGAGCATCAAAAACGATAATATCCATTTAGCCAACACAGGAACATCGGCGAAGTTATCAACCGGCCCTACCGTTCCGAGTCCTGGCCCAACATTACCCAAGGTTGTTGCCACAGCTCCTGCTGCACTTAATATATCCATACCCAAAGATGACACTACAATTGTACCAAAAATGAAGAAAAGTATGTAAAGCATCACGAACGCCATAATGTTAGATACAAGATTTTCTGGAACCAGCTTTCCTTCAAGTTTTATTGGAAAAACGCCACGGGGATAAAAAAGTTTTTTTACCTCACCCCCAATATATTTAAACAACACAAGAATTCGAACACTCTTTATGGCACCACCTGTGGAGCTGGCACATCCGCCTGCAAACATAAGAAGAAAAAGCACAATTTGCGTTGCTGCCGGCCATAATTCATAATCCTTTGTTATAAATCCGGTGGTGGTAATTAATGATACTGTCTGAAAAAGCGAATCTCTTACTGTTTCCTCTGAGAGCTCTGTCCCAGCAAAAAACCTAATCAATACGATAAAAATTGTTGAGCACATTATGATGGACAAAAACAACCGTAATTCCGGGTTTTTGAAATAGTGAACTGGTTTTCCTCTTAATGCCCAGTAATGAAGGTTGAAATTTATACCGGCTAATGTCATAAAAAGAATCGTAATGTAATGTACGTACGGTGAGGAAAAATGGCCGATGCTTGCGTTAAGTGGTGCAAAACCTCCAGTTGCCATAGTGCCGAAGGTTATACATAGGGAATCGAAAAAGTTCGCGCCTGCCAGCATAAGCATAATTGTTTGAGCTATTGTAAAGATGAGGTATACACCCCAGAGCAGTTTTGCTGTATCTCTGATGCGCGATGATACCTTATCTTTTGAAGGACCGGGGACCTCTGCCTTAAAAAGATGAGACCCACCCATCCCAGTGAATGGAAAGATTGCCACTGCCAGAGCAATTACACCCATACCACCAAGCCATTGGGTCATATTTCTCCATAGCAATAAGCTTTTTGGCAGTATTTCGATGTCGCGGAGAATTGTCGCGCCCGTTGTGGTAAATCCGGACATAGACTCAAAAAAAGCATCGGTCAGGCTTTCAATAGATCCTGTGGTTAAGAAAGGAAGACATCCGAAAAATGTGAAGCTGATCCAGCAAAGGTTAACAAGAAGAAAACCCTCTTTTGTTGTTAATTCTTTAGGTTTGGAGCCAAAGGGCCACACTAAACCGCTCAAGATCAGGATACCGATTGCAATCAGTATAAAATGATAATGGATGCCATCTTTATAGTAGACCGAAAAACAGAGAGGGAGAATGAAAAACATGCCTGCAATAATCCAGAGTCTGGAGAGGACGTAAACTATGTTTTTTCTTTTCAAAAGGAGGTTACCTCGTCAAGAAAGCCTACTCTCGATAGCTTTTATTGCATGCGGCAAAGCAAAAACCACAATTTTATCGCCTGGATTAATGATGGTATCACCATAGGGTACAAAAACCTCTGTGCCCCGAACAATTGCGGCGACGAGTGCATCATCCGGCAATTTCAATTTTTTAAGCGGTTTCCCTGTGAGCCTATCGTTTGCTTTGACTTCCACTTCAATGGCCTCTGCATCGATGCCATGAAAAGTGGCAACAGAGACAATCCCCCCTCTGCGAATAAGCCTGAATATTGCGTTTACCGTAGATATCTGTGTATTTACCGTCGAATCAATTCCGATGACCGGCATCAGTGGCAGATAATTTACCTTATTGACCAGGGCTATTGTTTTACGTATCCCAAGGTGTTTGGCAAGCAAACAGGCTATCATATTATTTTCATCATCAGAGGTTACTGCCACAAGGGCATCCATGCCAAGAATACCCTCACGAACAATACTATCTATCTCGGCTCCATCAGCGTGCATGACCATCGTTTTCTCAAGTTGTCCTGCAATCTTTAGAGATTTCGCTTTATCCGATTCAACGATAATCACATCTATTCCACGTTTTTCAAGGGACTGGGCAACCTTTCTGCCTATTTTTCCTCCACCCAGAATCATAATTTTTTCCAGTTTTTCATCGGCTTTCCCAGCTATCTTCAGAAGCTCTGGCAGATAGTCCTTTCCAGTCACCACAAAGACCTGGTCGTTTTTATTGATGTAATCCTCCCCGGTTGGGATGATTGTCTTGTCTCCTTTGAGGACTGCAAGTATACGAAAATGCCTTCGTTGTTCTGCGGTACCCATATCTTTTAATTGCTTGTTAAGATAAGGAAACCCAGGATCCACCTTCATGCCCAGCATAAGAATCTTGCCACCCTCGAATTCTATAATTTCTGAGGCAGTGGATCTCATGAGAAGCCTTACAATCTCTTCTGATACCTCCTCTTCCGGGTGAATGAACAAGTCAATCCCAAGATCATCGGCTTTAAGTATGGAGTCAGACCTGTAATACGCTGATGTCCTCACTCTGGCAATCTTTCGCCTGACTCCAAGTTTAGAGGCAAAAAGACACGCCAGAATGTTCACTTCGTCCACGCCGGCCGCTGCAATCAGCATATCAGCGGAACCGAGGTTTGCTGCCCTCAGCACCTCCTGGTCTGTTCCGCTACCTTGGATAACAGAAACATCAAGGATTTCACTGGCTCTGTTGCATTTTTCAGGGTTTTCTTCAATAAGAATAAGATCGTGGCCTTCATGGGTAAGACGCTTTGCAAGATTAAATCCTACATCCCCTGCACCAATAATAACTATTTTCATGGGTTTTCCGATATAAATCCAGTTTTGATTATTTTTAGCAGAAACAGGAACACCCTGTCAAACAGGTATTCCTATCCACGTGATTAGTGCATAAACCGGTCGCAACAAATTCAAACCTAACCATCTGGGATGTTAATCCATATAATAACTTCAGTAAACCAAATAAACAAATACAAGGTGTACGCTGTTCAAAGTGGAATTTAACTTCTGTTTACCCGTTATATCATGTATTTTCATCATGTTATGTGGGCATTCTTGAAAAGGTTGATGTCAATGTCCTGGATATCATGAATCTCCACCAGAAATAACCTGGGTAGCGATAATCTTCCTCATGCTCACAGGCGGATGTTTCCTTTCCTGACCGTGAAGTATAGATTGGACGAAATCTATAATATGCATATGGTTCATCGAGACGGGTAGAGCCTTTATTTTATAAAAGGTCACTGACCTGCGCAGTCCTACCTACTTAATTGTGCAGGTTCTTTATAGAAGGACAAATTCTGATGCACCCCACCTTTTATTTTATTGTTCTACAGCTTATTCCTAATTCGACAATATGTCTTTTCTCCACCGTTTGACAAATAATATTACAAACGGATTCGCCTTTTTTCAAGATAGACACATAGATAATAGAGCGAAGATCATCAGCAGCCAAGGTTAGGACATTCCCGGTAACGTGAACCTGGCAGCATTGAACCTTATTACGGAGAAACTCTTCTTGGAATATCTTCTCTGTGCCATCCATAATAACTAATTGGATACATATCTCGATGGCTTTCCATCATGCCAGTGCTGATTCCCTATCCCAGCTCTGAATGAGAAGAATAAGGCGGGGTATTATCTTCTCCTGATAACCATGGGTTAGGAAGCGATTTCAACGTTGCTGCGAATGTACATGCAGAAATTGATGCCATTGATGATCAGATATTAGATATTCTCAGGGGAAATGTTGCAGATACGCCAGACTTTGATAGCATGTTTCAGTTCGGTATTTGCAGTACTCACTTCCATTGCCATTGCAATCTTCAGATATCTTCATCACAACATCTCATACCTCTTTCATACTCAAAAGATCTGAATGTAGCTGCCGTTTTGATAATCGGTCTGGCTATGTTTACGCTCATATTTATCTCTGCTTGGATAAATATCTTAGTTCTTGGTCCATGAGGTTGGTAAGAAAAGCGCCGACCGCTCCCTTGCTGCTTGCACTGATATTTTTGTGAGCAATGCCTCAACCTCCTTGATTAGCACCAATGCTCCTGTTATATTCACCTTTTATTCCGTGGATGTTCCTCCTCCATGAAACAGCTTTGTGCTTCGTCATCACCTAATTTTATAGGAGGTTCATCCTTTTTTACCATCCACTTCGATTTACATAAGAGGGTTACTCTGCCGATATCCTTGCAGGAATGCAAAAGTGTATTGGTACCGCGAGAGCGGAAGGGGTTCAGGGGGAATTATTTTAATTGGACATCAGTGAAATTCGAACCTCTTTTTTCCAGTCAACTTTCCTGAATAAAAACTCAAAAAGAAGCAAAATAATGCAAATTAGACAAAGTTTGCAATTTACTGTCTCTCCTGCTTCGGGAAGCTGCTATTGCAACACCAACATAGGCATTCCGTCCTCACTCCCAATTCAATCATCTTGCAGTCTTATATTTCCACTCCGGTTTTCCAATCTGATTCAATAACGGGAAAGAGCGATGTTTTTAAATTTTAAGAAAAGTCTGAGAGCACACAGCGCACCACAGCAGTTGTCAGTGTTTTCTTCAGTATAATGCCTATCTTTTTTTGTTGATCCTGTTAAACCATTTTTCAAATCATTTTCTCTCGTCAAGTTTTTGTAACTCTTCCATAAGAGACACCATGTCATCCATCTTTTCTGTACGGAAAGCCCTATCCCGTAGCACCCTTGTTTTCGGTATACCTTTTGTATACCAAATAAAAAATTTGTGAAAAATACTCAATGCTCTTTGCTCCCCGTAATGACGTACAAGAAGATTGAGATGGTGATTCATAACATCCACACGAATGCTAACACTGGGCATATCACCTACAGAACCATCCCTGAAAAATTGTATCAAATTACTGAAAATCCAGGGATTTCCAAAAGAGCCACGAGCAATCGCAACCCCATCACAGCCAGTAATATCAAACATTCTCTTAACTTGGGAAACATTTAAATTATCTCCGCTGGCAATGACCGGAATTTTCAGAGCATCTTTAACTTTTTTGATTGTATCATAATCTACAGTCCCACTATATCCCTGCATCTTTGTCCTACCGTGGATAAAGAGGGCGCTGATTCCGGCATCTTCTGCGCAAAGAGCCACATCTCGTGCGTTTACTGAATCAATGTCCCATCCTGATCGTATCTTTACAGTCACAGGGGTCTTTGTGTGCCGAACCAACGTTTCGAGAATTTTCTTTAGCTTCCGTGGTTCTTTGAGGAGTGATGCACCCTTTCCTTTTCGAACAACCTTAGGCGTTGGACACGCCGCATTCAGGTCAAGAAGGTCATACTCTATATTGTCAAGAGACTTCAATGCTCTATCTATATCTTTGCTATCAATTGCAAGGAGCTGAACTCCAAGCGGCCGGTCCTCGGCATTTGAAGCAAGCATGCGTTTTATCCTTTTATCAAAAACGCTCACAGCCTTCACATCGATCATCTCTGTGAAAGCAAAAGGAGCACCAAAGGATCTGTTAATCATGCGAAAAGGTAGATCACTCACACCGGAGATAGGAGCTAACACGCAGGGGATAGAAAAGGATAACCCGCCAATTGAGAGCATTTTCTATGGAGCGCCAATTTAATAAAAAACTTTATATGGCTAACATAAATTGTGTTTTAATACAATGATATTTAAGTATTGAATATTACTTGTTGGATGAGAATGTAACCGTAGTTTGCTGGTTTTTTATGAAATCTCTCACATAATCGGGAAAAACATCCATTTTTTTGATTAATGACGGCATAATGTGCTGGCTCATAAGGCTTTCAATTGAGTGGTTGTGTAAGTTGACAATGTTTAGATATTCCTGTAGATATGTGTTCGAGAATTCAGCTTTTTCATTACCGCTTAAATAATCAAAACAAAGATGGGCTATATAGAGAATAGCCACATTTTCAATACAGTTTTCTGGAATATATTCCGGGGAGCAGAAATTTGGATATTTTTGATATTCAACGCTTTGACCGATAATTACCGGGGTATTCCAAGCATCAAGAAGAAGTGAGCCAACTTTACAATCATCCAGTCGGGCCATGACGATGTCCAGTTCTGGTTTTTTCGCTTTTGAAACAAGAATAACACACTTTCCTAAATCATGCAGGATCCCGAGGGTACTCATCATGACAGGCTTACTTTTTTTGGATAATTGGGCAATATCAAAAGCTATTTGCGATATAACGGCGCTATGTAGATTTAGTGCCTTGAGGTTAAAATGCCTAGGCATTACCCCCTGGAGAAAGTTTTCCATTAGTATCTGGTATACTTGATTAAATCCAAGAAGAACGAAGGCATGATGAAAATCAGATATCTTCCTCTGAAAGCTATAGTAACCAGAGTTGACAATTTTCAAGACGATACTCACAATTGACGGATCCATCTTTGCAAAACCAGCTATTTCAGCAACAGAAGCACCTTCATCCAAGAGCATTGAGGTTAGTCTGTTGATCTGTATTGGGAGGCGCGGGAAGTTTTTTATCATGTCTTGAATCATGATCGATCGGGCATATTGATCATTATCATTATAAAAATCTTTTACATAGGATACTAATGATTCTATCTTTTTTGATAATGCACCTGATTTGGTCACAAGCTCATCATTCAACTCTGTAAATGTATCCAATATCTTTCGATAAACAGAGATCTGAATACCGGGTGGAAGTAAATTAAAGGCAAATTGATCTATTTCCAGTATTCTTGAGGCTCCTGATGATACCACGGAAAAACGATTTTTTTTATCTTTTGACAGGTCAGGATCTCCAAACAAACTCCCTTTCTTTATATTAACTGAAAATGACTCGCCATCGTTTTCACTAAACAGTATTTTTGAAGATCCATCCAGAATAAAAGTCAATATATTGCATGTTTCATCCTTTCTGAGGACATACTCACCATTTTCAACGCTCCGTATTTTACCGACCTGAAAAAGAGCGATCGTCTCTTTCTCTGTAAACCCCTCGATGGTGGTCGAAGATGAGAAGGTAGGAGAAGATTTTTTGTTCAATTCCTGTACCATATTTTATCTTGTTCGATAAGGATTACTTCATTATTTCTTTGTATTTCCGGCAAATACTATAAATCCTTTATCGCCAGACAGACCATGGGCTTAATAATTATCTTGCAAATTTGACTCAGATATTTTACTCATAGAAATATGCTTCCAAATCTGGGTGTTTTTGATATTTTTTACAGAGGCTTGTTTCATCCCTTCTACCGACCAAGATGTCAGAGATCACCCTTCAAGCTCGCTTTGGTGGCAAAAATTTTCATTGAAAACGGGGGCCACACAGAGAATCATGTTTTTGTGCTTGGATAAATTTGGTTATTTTTGACTCATAACCATCAACAGACTGACATGTAGGATTTTTTAGCACTATATATTGACAATAACTATTTGATTTGACATATTCAAAATCACTTTAATGGAGGATTTATGGATGTTGTAACAGAATTATTTGATACAGGTGTTTACACAATTACACTGAACAGACCTGATAAGAAGAATGCAATGGATTCAGCATTACTTCAGGGGCTCAATGACGCACTCAAAAGAGCTGATACAAAATCCCCGCAGATTATTGTCATCAGGGGTTCAGGTAGGGCTTTTTGTTCAGGAGGAGATCTTATAGAATTTAATGAAAGCCCTGATCCTGGAAAGCAGATTGACGGCATGGCAGAATGTCTCCATCAATCAATCATGCTTATAAGAAATATCGGAGCAATTGTAATAGCAGTTGTTGAAGGTGTGGCAGTCGGTGCAGGCCTTGGACTTTCACTTGCCTGTGATCTGACCCTTGCATCAAAAAATACCATTATGAATCTTGGGTACAGACGGATTGGTCTTACACCTGACGGCGGGGGCAGTATATCCTTGCCAAGGCTCATTGGGGCAAAGAGATTCAACGAACTCTACCTCTTTTCAGCAAACGTAAATATGTCTGAAGCATTGATGTTGGGTCTTGTCAATTTTGTATGTGATGAAAATGAGATAGAAGTGAAGCTGGCTGAAATTGTAAAAAATCTGCTCAGTCTTCCTATGGAAACAATCTCACGGTTCAAGACTCTTGTTAATAATTCTATGTTTTCAGGGCTTGAAGGTCATCTGGATATGGAACGTCAGTATGTAAAAGAGCTTGGCGCACAGCCTCTTTTCAAGGAACGGATAGCGTCATTCTTTAAGAGAAAGTAGACCCTATGATCTGTTAAAAAAGAAGGACAGAAAAGGCAGGAATGGTCTGTAAAAGTATGACAGGGTTCGAGATTCGATTCTCCAAACATGCTTGAAAACTTACAAGTTGGCAGGTTTGAAGCTTAACCAACAACGTGAGGCTTTGTAATTTTATGGCTCTTATTTATCTTTTCACCATTGTTGGTTACATAACTCTGCTGTGGGTAACAGGTGCTTTTGTTACAAGAAAGTCCGGATCCTCAGAAGCCTATCTTGTAGCGTCACGGGGTCTGTCTGTAACTTTTATTTCCGTTCTTATTGCAGGAACCTGGATAGGAGGAGTTTCCATAGTTGGCATGGCCCAGGGAGCGTACATATATGGTATCAGCGCTCTCTGGTTTCAGGCAGGTATCTGGATCGCAATGTGTGTTACCGCCCTTTTATTGAATAAGATCATGAAGGGAAATAAAACCTACTCCATACTTGACGTGGTCGGGAACCTTTACGATACAAGGACTGCAAAATTTGCAGGGATACTTCAACTTATCTTTTCCATATGGGTGGTTACCATGCAGGTTGTAGGTGGGGGGGCCATCCTTGCTGTCATTTTGAATGGACAGATATCTTTTCAGAGTGGCATGCTTCTGACCGCTATCGTTTTCACCCTGTATAACGTAATGGGTGGTTTTGTTGCGACAGCATACACAAACCTTATCCATATCGGAGCAATCGTGTTTGGAATATTCCTCGGCGGTTTTTATGTCATGCTTAATGCAGGGACCATCAGCCCCATGGCACATCAGTCACATTATTTCACACCTTTTGGTGACCTTGGTTTTTTTCAGGCTGTGAGCTGGGCGTTTATAAATTTTACCCTTGGAGTGCTGGCTCAGCCGGTTATTAACACGGCATCCTCTGCAAGAACATCAAAGGAAGGAAAACAAGGTATTCTGATAGGAAATGCTATCGCAATCCCGGTGGTTGTAATGGCTGCATTGTGTGGCATTGTTGCAAAAAATGTTTTTCCCCATATCCCATCTATCTCAGCCTTACCAGCGCTTCTCGATATCGTTCCACCCTATGTCGCAGTCTTCTTTCTTATCAGTATGTGGGCACCCCTGATGTCTTCAGGTTCTCCTTTTCTCATGGGCGCCACTACCCTTGCAGTCAAAGGATACATCGCTCCCCTTCTCAAAATAAAAGATGACAGGCAACTCCTTCTGATATCAAGACTGACGACTCTTATCATTGGAATAATATCTTTGCTGCTCGGTTTTTTTGTTAAGGAAATCCTGAGAGAAGTGACATGGATCGCGGTTTTCCTGAGCGCAATCGTCTACATCGTCTTTATTGGATGGTTTGGAATTCGGGTTGATAGTAGGTATGCCTTTATATCGCTTATAGGAACTTTACTTATTGTCTTATGCTCTTTCCTTTTTGATCTACACAAAATCGTGCATCCGGTCTGGCCTGTAACCCTCTATGTTTTTTTAGTTATGGGTAGTGGAGCCCTTGTATCTAAAAAGCATTAGCCCAATTTTTTTCTTCAATGATGATCAGCTCCTCTCCATCAAGATTAATTTTGTAAATTTTCAGGATTTGTCGTATATTACATCAATCAATAAAAGGAGGTTGTTATGTCGGTAAAAAATTTGTCAGCACTCCTGGACATGGCCATCAACAAGGAGATTGAGGCACAGGAATTTTATAAGGATCTTGAAAGCCGTGTTTCGGACACTGAAGCTAAACAGACACTGCAATTTATGGCAAAGGAAGAAAAAAAACACGAGGAGTTTCTTGTCAAATATAAGGAAGCTGGATTGGGCCCAGAAACTCTGAAACAGAGCCAAATCATTGACTATAAGATAGCAGAGCATCTTGAAAAACCTGACATATCAGCAAAGATGGACAGCAAAGACGTATATCTGGTTGCCGCTCACAGGGAGCTTAATTCTTACAATTTCTATAAAGAGCTTGCTGAAATTCACCCTAAGGGATCAATAAGGGATATGCTTCTGAAAATGGCCAGCGAAGAAATGAAACATAAAGAAAAGGTTGAGTATCTGTATTCCAATACTGCCTTTCCACAAACAGCAGGCGGGTGAGTCTTGTATCGCTCTATACCGTAACCCATATTCTCATCGACATATTGAAATTCACATGAAAAACCCGGCACCTACAGGGCCGGGTTTTTCATGCTTTGGCACTGACTTATGTTACGTGGGCGCTATTGAAGAAAGCTCTTTCTTAAAGGACCAGTAATATACTGCACCAATAAAAATGAAACCACCTACAATGTTACCAATGGTGACAGGGATTAGGTTCCAGTAGATAAACTGGCCCCACGTCACATTGGCACCCACAAAAATACCAGCGGGAATAAAATACATGTTTGCAACGCTGTGCTCGAATCCAGAGGATACGAAGGCCATGATCGGGAACCATACACCAAAAAACTTGCCAATCATATTCTTTGAAGAAATAGCTAGCAGGATCGCTACGTTTACCAGAAGGTTACAGGCAATGCCCTTCATAAAAGATGACCAAAGCCCCATACCGCCTGCTGCCATATATGGTAGTGTCTTCGCCTCAGCAATTGCAATGGCATTCTGACCAAATACTGTTATCTCAGGGCCACCACCTTTACTGAAAGGCCCTACTGACATCAGATAAGCCCAGAAGAGCGAACCGATGAAGTTCCCAATATACACCCAGAACCATGCGTTAAATACCTTGCTCCACGTACTCTTTTTCTGAAACACGGCCATCGGTATTAACATTGTATCTCCGGTGAACAGCGACATTCCGGTAAGGACGATCGTAATAAGACCAACAGGGAATACCGATCCTGAAATCAAAGATTTGATTCCAGGTATTGTTGTTCCAGTGGAACATACTGTGGCCAGCGCACCTCCAACCGCAATAAAAAGACCTGCCATGAAGCTCCTTACAAGATAATTGCCAGGGGTAAGATTTGCCTTGTATTTTCCTGCATCCCCTGCGAGTTGAACAATTTCAACTGGTTTGTTTGCCATACGCCCTCCTTATTTTGATAATAAACTGGTACTGCTACGGGTAGACTTTTTCAATCCTACACGAGCAGACCTTGTATTCAGGTATCTTGCAAAGCGGGTCAAGGGCATCATTGGTCAACTTATTGGCAGCAGCTTCAAAGAAGTGCCATGGGAAGAAGACAACATTAGGTTTTGTCTTCTCCGTGACCTTCGTCTTAACCCGCAAGCTTCCTCTCCTTGAAGATATTGATATCGTTTCTCCATCCTTTATGTTGTAGTTCTGCGCATCATTGGGATTCAGTTCAACATATCCTTCTGGCACGTTTTCATTGAGTACCTTGGAGTTTCGTGACATGGTTCCGGTGTGAAAATGATCGAGCAACCTTCCTGTTGTCATGATTAACGGATATTCGGCGTCTGTTTCCTCAGCAGGAGACGTATATTCAATGGGGGTCAAAACGCCAAGTCCTCGCGAAAATCTGTCCCGATGAAGGAACTGGGTTCCTGGGTGATCCTCAGTCGGGCAGGGCCACTGCAGTAACTCTTTCCTGATTCTTTCATAAGTCATTCCAGCGTAGGACGGTGTTACTTTTCGTATTTCAGCAAAGATATCCTTCGGCTTTTTATAATTCCAATTCACCCCCATTCGCTTTGCCACTTCTGTAATAATCCACCAGTCGTCCTTCGCTTGGCCAGGTGGAGAAACCACCTTGTTCATCATCTGAACCCTTCTCTCAGTGTTAGATACGGTTCCGCTCTTTTCAAGAAAGGCACAGGCAGGGAGGACTACATGGGCCAATTCTGCAGTTTCTGTAAGAAAGATGTCCTGGACAACAACAAACTCAAGCGCTTTGAGCGCATCGATGACATGTTGCTGGTTCGGATCAGAGATAACAGGGTTTTCTCCCATAATCCACAACGCCTTAAAATCTCCTGCAAGTGCGTGATTGAACATCTCCATGAGTGTAAGTCCCGGTTTCAATGAAAGATTTGATGTGCCCCAGGCCATTTCAAATTTTGATTTGCTTTCTTCAGTTGTAACCGGCTGGTATGCAGGATAGACATTGGGGAGACCACCCATATCACATGCGCCCTGGACATTGTTCTGACCCCGTAATGGATTTACCCCACCACCGGCCACACCAACGTTCCCAAGGAGCATCTGGAGGTTTGCAGTAGATTTAACACCATTAACCCCAGACACAAACTGGGTTATACCCATGGAATAATACAAGGCCATGGGCTTGAGAGTTGCCATGAGATGAGCGGCAGCCACAATATCATCCGGGTTGTTTAGGCCACAGATTTTTGCGACATAATCGGGAGTATATTTCTCTAAACTCTTAGCGAGATCTGCAAACCCTTCACATCTCTTTTCAACATATTCATTGTCATACAAACCTTCCTTGACTATAACATGCATAAACCCATTAAGAATCGCTATGTTAGTGCCAGGATTGATTGCAAAATAATAGTCTGCATACTTTGATAATTCTATGTTCCGCGGATCTACAACGATCAGTTTCTTTTTATTATTAAGGACCTCCTTCTTGATCATTGACCCGATTACAGGGTGATTTTCTGTTGTGTTAGATCCAATAACAAGAAACCCACTGGAAGTTGGAATTTCTCGAATAGAGTTTGTCATAGCACCTGAACCAAAAACAGCCGCCAGACCGGCGACGGTTGAGCTATGTCAGAGACGGGCGCAATGATCTGTATTGTTCGTGCCTATAACTGCCCTGGTAAACTTTTGCATGAGGTAATTCTCTTCATTAGTACACTTGGCTGAACAAAGGGTGCCGATGGCATCAGCCCCTGATTTTTTCTTAACATCGCTAAGTTTTTCAGCCACAAGATTGAGTGCTTCATCCCAGCTCGCTTCTACAAAATTACCATTTTTCTTAATCAACGGTTTGGTAAGGCGCTTTGGGCTCTGTACGAAATCCCAGCCGAATCTTCCTTTCACGCAAATGTGTCCCCGGTTTGGTCCGTCATCATTCCCAATGGCCTTAACGAGAACACCTTCCTTATTCTTATAGAAATCGATCTGGCATCCAACACCACAGTAAATACAGATGCTCGTTTCCTTTGTAAGTTCCCAGTTTTGGCCTGTTCCCAAGACTGTCTGAAACGAGAGAGCTCCTGTGGGACACATTTGTACACACTGGCCACATTTTACACAACTAGATTCACCAATCCGCTTGTTGTCATCAGCAATTAAGTGTGTCTCACTGCCTCGCTCACACGTCCCCCATACCCGACACATCTGAATCTCGTTACATGTCTTGATACACCTTTGACACAAGATACATCTCATTTCATTTCTCTTGATAGCGTTGCTGGAAGTAAAATCGATTTCACGGTCATGACGGATACTTGTATCTGTGACAGGACCTACTTGATACTTTTGTACTAGGGTCTGCAGTTCACAATCTCCATTTGATTCGCAATAAAGGCAGTTATGGTCTCCCTCCATGAGAAGGAGTTCAAGAACAAATTTTCTATTTGCAATTATGCCCTCATCTTCTGTGACAACTGTCATATCATCCATAATCGGTTCAGTGCATGCCGTCCTCAGCATTCTGTCATTCACCCGGACAATACAGATACGGCAGGCGCCGGTCTTACTTATTTTTGGATGGTAACAAAGGGTTGGGATATAGATGCCATTCTCTGTGGCAACTTCCAAAATTGTCTGTCCCCTCCTTCCTTTTACTACGCGTCCATCAATACTGAATTTGATTAAATCTGAATCCATGACTAAAACCCCTCCTCTCTGAGCTCTGCCTGTTATTTGTTAACACTGTGTTCTTAAATCCTGTACCTTGTGCCGCCAGAATTTATTCAGTGATTCTAATGATTAACAAAATTGTTACAGCCTTATTTTTTCATATCCAACAATATCACTAACATGAATTTATACATAAGAGGGCGCAGCTTTTACGATGCAAAACCCTGTAATCGGTGTATGCATCTAATGTCATTCAATGCCTTAAATGACATTTGTTCACCCTGATATACCAATTATACAAAGACTAACTATCTCTGGAAATTATTGCAAGAAAAAAATTTTTAATCGTTAAATAGAAAATCTTATTATCACACGTATGTTAGGTTGACCAGTTTCCCTATTTTTTTCAGCTTATCTGCAAGAAGTTTTACGATTACCTCGCGGGGGAAAATACCCATCTGACGAAAAACAATATTTTCATGACCTGGATTAGATGCGGTTCCCACAACAAAATTTATCGTGTCCGCAGAATGAAACAATCGGTAAAGATCTGATACAGAGGAATCTGTTTCTAGCTTATCAGGATTTTCTTCCAGTATATTATGAACCTGATTTAAGCATATGGCACCTTCCGTGGCATAATCGATCCCTTTAATCTCGTAAGATGGCGGTTTGTGGTAAGCACTCGGTATTGTTTTCATGTCAATAGGCACGCCAAGTATCTTTGCTACCATTTCAGAAGTCGTTGAACCACATATCACCTTGGTTCCCTTCATCGATAAGAAGTCTTCAACTATTTTTTTATCATTATTCTTGTCAGCCGGCGGACCGGTAAGAATATTAAGTGTCTTCCCTTCTCTGCAAAAAATTGCCACACAAGTCGTGTCGTCCCCGTATGTGGCCCCTGATATTTCTTTAACCTTTTCCAGCACTTTGTTTGGTATCATCTTCAGTTCATACCCCTGAGCAAGACAGCCGTTGATAAAATCGCACGCTCCCTGCACACTCCACCCCATCCTGTATTGGTGGCCTAAGCCAGCCTGGCTCACACCATCGCTTACCAGAAAAACTCCGTCTCCATAGTTGAGCATACAATTGACCTCAGCAATCATCTCAAGACCAAGGGGATAAAAACGTTGCTTCGGTAAATAAGCAGCAAGCCGGTTGTTGATCAGGATGGGGGAAGGTATTTCATAGGCCATAATAGTTGCATGTCCATTGTTTAAAACCCGACAGGCTGAAAAAGCAGAAAAAGGAATGTCCTTGGTGCGGGCTTCGTGCATTGTATGAACGATTTTACTGCAAGCCTCTCTGAGAGTGAAGCCTGACCTTGTAAGCTCTACCAGCCGTGAGGCACACATAACTGCAGCTACGCGGGCCTTTATTCCGGTTCCAATCCCATCGGCAACGACGGTTAATGTCGCCTCCGGGCTCCTTTCAGTGACAACATAGTCGCCACAGACCCTGCCTGTTCTCTTTGCACTCTGCGCTTCTACCACTTCCATATATTTTCTGGGATCACTCAGACTTGGTTTCATCACCCTCACTTAAACTCATAAGCTTTCTAACCAGTTCTTCTCCCCTTGCAGTGCTTTCCCCTAGAAACAGAGCCATCTGCTGTGCCATTTGAATTTGGTGTTCGAGGAGTTCATGTGCTTGAGCAACTGTCTGTGATTTCATCTCGCGCAGTTTCTTTACCTGCTCCTCTTCGCTTGTGATATTTACGAAGACTCCTACGATCTGTTGTTCCTGCTTCAGGATATACAATAACTCTCTACATAACAGATTGTAAGGCCTGTGAAAAACAGTAATATCAAGACTTTCGGCAGCTCCAGTGATAAGTTTTTCGAAAGGTGCCGGATCCATAAGATATGATATGTGCCGCCCGAGAATAGCATCCGAACAGGAAAAGTATTTCTTGAAGGCCGGGTTGATACCGATTATGTTCAGTTCCAAATCAAGCATTAGAATGCCGTTGGGAGTGGTATTAAATAACTGATCAGTGCGACGCTCGGCAAGTCTGCGCATATAAGGAATACACATTTCAGGTTCTGCCATACCTTGTGCCACCGCAATTGCCTTTTCTCGGCAACTTTCATATCCACATGCCCCACAGTTAAGCTGTTGTTGGAGATCTGATTTTCCTGTACGTTCAAGAATCCCCTGTATTTCCTCCTCCCCCACTTCTTTTCCGATTTTTTCTTCTTTTTTGTACGATGCCTGTACTATCTTTTCGTCATAAATCTCTGGAACCACGTCGTTTCCTGCTATACTTCTATCATACTGAATAATATCTTTCCGTCGTTCAAAGACATTCTTAATAGAACTTATTCCTGGGCCATTTATACACCCCTGACTGCAAAAAAGAGGTTCGATAAGTGTATATGAGGATTCTTTTGGAATGTTGTGAAATATTTCCTTCACATTCTGAAATCCATCTACCCTTACCAGCTTCGTGTCCAGACCATCATCTTTCAGACCTGCTGTTTTGATTAATCCACCTGGAAGGGGATATAACTGAGCAAATCTTACAGGCTTTTCATCAAAATTACTTTCTTCACAGTTGCTAAGATCGATCCCCCTTTGCTCCAGCCAAACCATCAGTTCTTTGAAGGTAAGTACACAGTCTATTGCATCAACCACATCAGACCTATATAACTCGGTTTTTTTTGCAACACAGGGGCCGATGAAAATAACCTTAGACTCCATTCCGAATCTATCTTTTAGCATTCTTCCATGGGTTGCCATGGGTGAAAGAATGGGCAAAAGATTGTCCACAAGCTCTTGTTGGTATTTTTCTATGTAATTCACCAGTGCTGGACAGGCTGTGGCAATATATGGTTTGGATCCATCTTTTTCTATCACTTTAGAAGAGTGTGCTGACACCTGGTATGCACCGTGTGACGTTTGACCAATAAAACGGAATCCAAGTGCACGAAGCGCCGACGGAAGCCTCATTCCTTGCCATCCACTAAATACCGCCACAAATGATGGGGCTATGCTCGCTGACACAAATGCACCACTTTCAATCAGTTTTTGTGCTGTATTGATATCATAACGGAAAGTTTTTGCCTGCTGTGGACATTCCCGTATGCAAGTCCCGCAGGCAATACATCTCGTTTCATCAACATAGGCCTGACCGTTCTGCATTCGTATTGCCTTTACAGGGCAATTCCTCAGACAACGATAGCAGTCTCTGCACCTTGCTGTTAAAGTGAAGACAATCTGGCGGTTGTCGATATCATGCATTTCGCTGTACCTCTTTTAATGTTGATGTTGCCATTCCCTCAATGGCTTCTCGTGCTTTATCCAATGTACAGTGTTCAATAATTTTGTCGCCAATTTTTACTACAGGGCCTCTATCGCAGGTTTCAAAACAAAATGACGCTCCCACCTTTACGCTTGAATGGAGTCCGTTAGAACGGATATATTCCAGGATATCCCGAAGTAATTTCTGGGAACCCTTCAGGAAACAGCCCGTCCCGAAGCAAACGTTTACCTCAAAACCTTGATCATCACCAGAGGAGAAGGTCATGTCTTCATCTGAAATTCTCTTACGCGTCTTGTAACTTGTATGGAGAAGATGATGTGCCTTCTCGCCACCAATGTCCCCAAGATATGAGGAATAGAGTTCTGTCACATAAGGATTATCCTGAGACTTATGCAACTCCAGCATCCTATCATTTTCGTAAATTCCTTTCGTCCTCTTGTGTCTGATCGAAGGATTGCTATAAACCGGTTGGCCAGCACCGCCAACACATCCACCTGGGCAGGCCATCACTTCGACAAAATCATAGTGTACATCACCTGACTTGATTCTCTCAAGAAGGTTTCTCGCATTGCCAAGTCCATTTACAACGGCAAGAGAAAAGTCCTTGGACCCAACTGTAAGGGTTGCCTCACGCATACCATTGTCGCCACGCACGGTCGTGAATTCATAACTATCTCTCTTTTCTCCTGTAATTTTCTCTGTAATATAACGTAAGGCTGCTTCACTCACACCGCCTGAGTTCCCGAAGATCACACCGGCACCAGTTTTGAATCCAAAGGGAAGATGAAATGATTCAGGTTCCAGTTCCCTAAAGTTGATTCCGGCCTCTTCAATCATCCGACCAAGTTCCTGCGTGGTAAGAACATTATCAACATCTCTCATACCATTATGGTTAAATTCTGGTCTTTTTGCCTCAAACTTTTTTGCGGTACAAGGCATTATTGACACGACAACAACATCTTCCGGTCCAATTCCGAGATCATTTGCCAAAATCTCCTTTGCAAGCGCTCCAAACATCTGTTGGGGTGAACGACAGGTAGAAAGATGATTCACGAATTCTGGATAGTACTGTTCTACAAACTTTACCCATGCCGGACAACATGATGTAAACTGGGGTATATTTTCATTTTTCTGAATTCGATTAATAAATTCATTGCTCTCTTCAATTACGGTAAGGTCAGCTGAAAAAGATGTGTCAAAGATTTTGTCAAAGCCTATTGCCTTTAATGCAGCAGCAATCTGCCCAGTGGTTGTCACACCTGGTTCTAAACCAAACATTTCACCGAGGGCAACACGGACAGCCGGAGCCACTTGACCAACAACCACTTTATTCGGGTCATATATCGCCTTCCAAACCTCCTCTATTTCGGATTTGGGCATAAGTGCACCAGTAGGGCAAACCCTTGCGCATTGCCCACAATTTATGCATTCCACTTTATCGAGTTCTTTCCCGAAGCTTGGGATTACTACTGTATGAGCACCCCGATAAGCAAAATCAATGGCGCCCACGGACTGAACCTCAGAACAGATGCGCACACAGTCACCACAAAGCACGCACTTATTCGGGTCCCTCACAAGTGAGGGCGATGAATCATCAAGGGGCAGTTCCCGATTCTGTTTTTTGAACCGAACCTTAGAGACCCCTAATCTTCTTGCCAATGCCTGTAGCTGGCATGTAGAACCTTTCTGACATGTAGGACAGTCTTGGTTGTGGTTCGCCAAAAGGAGTTCAACAATAATTTTTCTCATTTTCCGTATTTCTTCGGTATTGGTTCT
Source organism: Syntrophorhabdus sp. PtaB.Bin027 (assembly GCA_002067585.1). GTDB lineage: Bacteria > Desulfobacterota > Syntrophorhabdia > Syntrophorhabdales > Syntrophorhabdaceae > Syntrophorhabdus. The sequence continues at coordinate 5,771 of MVQO01000145.1, read as the reverse complement.
CACTTTCATCCCCATTGCAGGCGGGGTTGAACAAGCAGGTACAAGACCCAACCCCTCAATTTCAACCATACACAACCTGCATGACCCGTACACGCTTAATTCAGAATGATAGCAGAACGTGGGCAATTCAATGTTTGCTTTTCTGACTAGTTCCAGGAGATTTCCTTCCTCTTCTATGAGGATTGTTTTATTATCGATTGTCACATAGCGCTCTTCGCTCATGATTTTCCTCCTTTTATCGCCTGAAATTTGCAGACCTCTATGCAAGTACCGCACTTTCTGCAGAGCATCTGGTTTATCTTATGAGGTTGTCCTTTTTCTCCTATAATGGCGCCTATTGCGCATTTTGTTACACATAGAGTGCATCCCCTGCACAAGTTTTCATCAATCCAGAATTTAGTCAACTTTTTGCATTTACCAGTTGGACAATATTTATGTTTTACGTGTGCTTCATATTCATCACGAAAATAACGTAACGTGGAAAGCACAGGATTTGGCGCAGTTTTTCCAAGACCACAAAGGGAACCTTTTTGCACTGCGATGGCAAGGTCTTCAAGAATTGTAAGTGTCTCTTCAGTCGCCCTCCCCTCGATGATGTCATCGAGAAGCGACAGCATTTGCTTGGTTCCCTCCCTGCAAAGAACACACTTACCACATGATTCTTCCTGTGTAAAACGCATAAAAAAGCGGGCAACGCTAACCATACAGGTATTCTTGTTCATTACCACAAGCCCACCAGACCCGATCATAGCCCCAACCTGTTTTAGAGAATCGAAATCGAGAGGGAGGTCGAGGTGGTCACGGGTAAGACAACCTCCTGATGGTCCTCCAATTTGAACTGCTTTGAATCCGTCATTCATCGGTTTGCCATCGTCAGACGTCATCCCTCCAGCCACATGAAACACAATCTCTCTGAGGGTAGAACCAAATGGCATCTCGATGAGGCCGGTGTTTGCAACGTGTCCTGTAACAGCAAAGGTTTTTGTCCCCGGTGATTTATGTGTTCCTAAGGAACGATATTGATCCAAGCCTGCAGCGAGCACAAGGGGAATGTTAGACAGTGTCTCTACATTATTGATTACAGTCGGCTTGCCCCAAAGGCCCCTCTGTGATGGAAAAGGTGGTTTAGGCGAGGGCATGCCTCGTCTACCTTCAATGGATGCGATCATTGCTGTTTCCTCACCACATACAAATGCTCCCGCACCTTCCATAACATGTAAATCAAAATTATATGAGGAACCGAATATTTGTCTACCCAACATTCCTGCTTTGTATGCATCTTGGATGGCCTTTCGTATCCTTTTTACTGCAAGTGGATATTCTGCCCGGACATAAACATATCCTTCATCAGCACCAATCGCCCTTGCAGCTATAATCAAACCCTCGACGACACTGTGAGGATTACCTTCCATAACGCCCATATCCATAAATGCACCAGGATCACCCTCGTCACCGTTACATATGACATACTTTTTGTCACTTTCCGTCTGTAATGCCATCTCCCATTTTTTTCCTGTAGGGAAACCGCCGCCGCCTCTACCACGGACACCAGCGTCACCTATTCGTTTACAAACCTCAAGTGGTGTCATTTCAAGACACGCCTTTGCTGCTGAAACGTACCCACCGTGTGCAACATATTCACGCAAATCTTCCGGATCAATGACACCGCAGTTAGCAAGCACAAACCTTTGTTGTTTCCTGTAAAATGGAATCTCACTCTGATTTTTACAAGGTTTCTTTGTGTCAGGATCGACATACAGTATTCGGTTAAGTAATTCTCCTCGTATCAGCGTTGTCTCGACAATATCTTGCACATCATCGGGCCTTACCTTTGTATAAAGTATATTTTCAGGAAGGATTGTAACCAGTGGGCCTATTTGGCAAAATCCCTGGCAGCCACTTTTGGAAACAAATACACCATCCTCTTCTTTCTCTTTTTTGAGCTCAACAACTGCATTGAGACCGGAGTCTTTTATGCATCTTACAAATTCCTCGTACACTTTCATTGAACCATTGACGATGCAACCAGTTCCTGCACAGACGATTATTCTTCTTGCCAAAACTGTTTGTGCTGCTAAATAATCTTCTTTGATTTTATTAAGCCCCATGAGTGTCAAATTCATTTTTCTCCTCCTTATCCAAAATATCATCTATAATAGAGTCCACTCTTTCAGGAGTAAGCTGTCCGAATACCTCATCGTTTATCACCATTGCAGGGGCAAGTCCGCATGCACCGAGACAATTCACTGTCTCTAGGGTAAAAAGCATGTCAGGGGTGCTGTCTGCTCCTTCCTTGAGAGTAAGCTTGTTGCGGAGTGCTTCGTAGAGATTCATAGAACCTTTTACATGGCAAGCTGTCCCATCACATATTCTTATGATGTATTTCCCTTTCGGTTTCATAGTAAAAAGGGAATAGAATGTTGCCACACCAAAAACGCTTGCAGGGGAAATACCCAGGGATGTGGCAATGTACGTAAGAATCTCTTCAGGAAGATACCTATATTCCGATTGTACTGCCTGAAGTATTGGGATCAGCCGCGCAGCACTCCGATCATTTTGATCAACTATTTCACAGACCTTTTCAAACTTCCTCAACGTTTCCATACTTTTCACCTCGCTATTTATCTGTTCTCATTGACACTGCAAGTTTTTTTGATAAAACAACTAAGGATGATGCAAGATTTTCATGCTGTACAATGATTTCGTCTGGAACCATGATCTTAACTGGCGAAAAATTCCAAATTGCATGTATACCAGCGTCCACCATAAGATTGGCCAGATCCTGAGCACAGTATGAAGGTACAGTAAGAATACCTATTTTTATGCCCATCCTCTTGATCATATCAGGTAGCTTTTTTACAGGAAAAACCATCTTTCCATGTATTTCTATGCCAGTTTTTGCTTCATCTGAATCAAAACCTGCGATGATATTCAAGCCATATTCTTTAAAACCCTGATAACCCAAAAGCGCTGAACCAAGGTGACCAACTCCGACAAGGTATGCATCGGTCGTGTTATTCCAACCCAGAAAGTCTTCGATGTTGGACAGCAAATGTTTTACCCTGTATCCCAGTTTTGGTTTGCCAGACGCCTCAGTTATCGCCAGGTCTTTGCGCACCTGGATGGGCAGAATATTAAGTTCACTGCCAATCTGGGTACAAGAAATATGTTCATGCTTCTTTTCAGCCTGAATTTGCTTTAAATATTGATAATATATGGGGAGTCTTCTGAGTGTAGGTTCTGGTATAGCTTTTAGGGCCATCTTTATCTTGTGATTAGAACCATTCATTAAATCCCCTCCTTCATAATTGATTATTTTTTTATCGATATAATTTTATCGATATAATTTTATCTTGTCAAGGGTTTTAAATATATAGTAGGTAAACTTTCTGCTTGCATAACACGGCATGCCAATCTATACTCTTTTTACTCATAAACAATGAAATTATTTGACGTACAAAAAATCCTTGAGGCAGAAGTTCTTTGTGGAGATGACCTTCTACACAAAGATGTTCACAACTGGTTTGCATGCGATCTTATCAACGAGATGCTTCTTTATGTTACGCCGGACACACTTCTTTTAACCTCATTAACCAATATTCATATAGTCCACACAGCACAGGTTATGGACGCAATCGGGGTTGTGTTTGTGGGGGGTAAAAGACCTGCTGAGTCAGTAATCACGAACAGCAAGCTCTACAACATTCCTCTCCTGACAACCAAACATCTTACCTTTGAGTGTTGTGGCCGCCTTTTTTTAAATAATTTGCATGACCCTACCGTGGTCAAGGATGCTACCAATGCCTACAGATAATCTCCAATTTACACCCCACATTAAACTTGAATTCAAGATAAACGAGAAAGATTTCTTTGTAGCAGGCGAATCAGCATCGAGAGTTAAAAAAACGCTTCAACAATTAGGCCTCCATCAGGATATAATAAAAAAAGTTGCCATTATTATTTATGAAGCTGCTATGAATGTTGCTATCCACGGAAATCATGGCATGCTCAGGATTTATATCGATCCTGAATCTATTTTAGTTGAAACAGATGACGAAGGGGACGGAATACCTGACATTGAACTTGCTATGCAGGAAGGCTATTCCACTGCCACTCACGAGATTAGGGAAATGGGATTCGGTGCTGGCATGGGCCTTTTTAATATAGACCAATGCTCTGATGAACTTCATATTGACTCCAAGGTTGGTACTGGCACTAAACTACAGGCAAAAGTGTATCTCAGAAAGAAGGACAGCATTTCAGATCCTTGAAGATAAAGGTGAATGATTCGTAATTTTCATTCTGTCAGGCTCGATCCTGAAAAGTGCAAAGGATGTACAAACTGTATAAAAAGATGTCCAACAGAGGCTATCCGCGTCCATGATGGTAAAGCCACAATCATCGAAGAACGCTGCATAGATTGCGGTGAGTGTATTCGTGCCTGTCCTAACCATGCAAAATTTGCTGTCACAGACGAATTAGACAAACTCGCTGCTTATAAGTACAACATTGCACTCCCTGCTCCATCATTTTTCGGCCAGTTTAAGAACCAGGAACACATTGAAGATATCTTGCATGCCTTCCTTAGGCTGGGATTTGATGACGTTTTCGAAGTTGCCCTTGCCGCAGAGATTGTTGCAGATATTGTTCACCGGCATCTGCTGAATGATCGCGTCAAAAAACCTTTGTTTTCCTCTGCATGCCCTGCTGTACTCCGCCTTATGCAGATCAAATTTCCTGACCTCCTCCACCAATGCGCACCTGTCCTTACCCCGATGGAGGTTGCTGCACGGTTAGCAAAAGAGGAAGCTGTTAAAAAAACTGGCTTTTCTTATGAGGAGATCGGTACATTCTTTATATCTCCATGTCCTGCAAAAGTGACCGAGGTGAAACACCCGATCGCTACTAAATCCTCAGCAGTGGACGGGGTAATCGGTGCTAATATTATCTTTAAGGATATCCGAAAAGGGATTTTTAGACCTGATGGTATTAGCAGATCATCCAAACTACAAAGGGCAACAAGTCTTGGCATGGCATGGGGCTTTGTGACCGGTGAATCAAAGAACGTAAACTCTGGGAGAGCACTTGCAGTGAGTGGAATTCATAATGTAATAAGTCTTCTTGATGAAGTTGAACGCGGTGAGCTTCAGGATGTCGATTTTTTGGAATTGCAGGCTTGTACTGGAGGGTGTGTCGGTGGCCCTTTAAATGTTACCAATCTTTTTGTAGGGAGGGTTAGGCTTCGGGACCTAATCAACCGATTTGGTTCAAAAGAGCCCTTCTTCAATAAGAATAAACTCATTGAGTTCTATGATCACGGTCAGTTTGATGCAACTGAACCGTTCCAACCAAGATTCCTCATGCCCCTTGATGAAGATGTTAGTCAAGCCCTTATTAAGATGGAGCGTTTGGATCAAATCACGAATGATTTACCGGGGCTCGATTGTGGAGCCTGTGGCTCTCCGAGTTGCAGAGCCTTTGCAGAAGATGTGATAAGAGGGATTGCTATTGAAACTGACTGTGTCATTAAGCTCAAGGAAAAAGTAAAGATGCTTTCAGACGGAATCCTTGATCTTGCAAGGGTTATACCTTCAGCATCATCTGATAATCCAAAGCAAGAATAAAGACCTTATACGAGCTTACTATAAAGAAGTAAGCCCGGAGAGAATACAACAAGCAATGATTATGAAGAAAATAGAGCATGGCAATTACAATCTGTTAAGGTTAGTTTCAGTTGGGAACAAAAACACCTTGACAGGAGGAGTAACCGC
>MVQO01000144.1 GCA_002067585.1 Syntrophorhabdus sp. PtaB.Bin027 | reverse complement strand
CGCAAAAAACTCCGGGGAATGCCCTGCATCATGTTCATGCTCTTTCAGGGCTCTGTCTTTACGCTGAATAGCTGATGAAGAATACTGAACTGGCACGGCAGCACCCTCACCTACGCCAGTGTCGTTATGTCGCCGAACTCCATGCATTTCCTGAAAGACTTGTACCGCGCCTTGATCTCGTCATATGTAAGAGCCTTGATACGATTGATGCCAAAATCCTCAACACTGAAGGAGGCCATAAGGGAACCCATAATGATGGCCTGCTTGACTGTCTCCAGTGATGTATCACCCATGTTTGCAAGGTATCCCATGAAGCCACCCGCGAAGGTATCACCCGCGCCAGTAGGGTCAAACACATCCTCGAGTGGAAAAGCGGGGCAGAGAAAAACTTCATCCTTGCTCACCATGAGAACACCATACTCGCCGCGCTTTGCAATAACACAGGAGGGGCCAAGCTCCATGATTTTGCGAGCACCCCTGACAAGATTATACTCTTTTGATATTTCCCTCAGTTCCGCCTCGTTTATAACGAGCATGTGGACCCGTTCTATAACTTTCATCAGCTCATGGAATTTGTTCCCGATCCAGAAGTTCATCGTATCGAGCACGACAGCTTCAGGGGATTCTACCTGATCAATAACGTGGAGCTGTAACGCTGGATCGATATTGGCAAGAAAAAGGTAGTTTGCCTTTTTCATTTCTTCCGGTATGTTTGGCTTGAATGATTCAATAACGTTAAGTTCGGTCTTGAGGGTGATCGCCTGGTTGAGGTCATACCCGTATTTTCCTTCCCAGCGGAATGTCTTACCGTCATCGATCTTTATTCCACTCAGATTGACATGGCGATCTTTCAAAAAATTAATTGCGCTGAGGTCAAAGTCTCTGCCCACTGTTGCCACAACGCCCACATCAGTAAAAAAACTGGCTGAATTGGTGAAGTGGAGAGCCGAACCTCCAAGAACATTCTCCACCTTTCCAAAAGGAGTTTGGATGGAATCGTATGCAACCGTGCCAACAACGAGAAGTTTGATCATGTTCCCATCTCCCAGGAAGCCAGGTATTTCTTCTGTTCTGCAGTCAACTTGTCTATCTTGATACCAAGACACTGGAGCTTTAGGAAAGAGACGTTCTCATCAATTTCTTTGGGAACGCTGTAGACCATTTTCTGAAGCTTCCTCCCATTTTTCCACATGTATTCGGAGCATAGTGCCTGGTTTGCAAAGCTCATGTCCATAACTTCCGAAGGATGGCCTTCGGCACTCGCCAGGTTTACCAGTCTGCCCTCACCAAGAAGGTATATTTTCCTGCCATCAGCCATGGTGTATTCATCCATCTGTCCTCTTATTTTCCGCTTCTTTCTTTTCATAGTCTCAAGGGATTTTATGTCTATCTCAACATTGAAGTGTCCAGCATTACCCACGATGGCTCCATCTTTCATGAGCTTGAAATGCTCACCACGGATAACATTGATGTCACCTGTGGCAGAGATGAAGATATCACCGATTTTGGCTGCACGTTTCATATCCATAACATTAAACCCGTCCATGCGCGCCTCGAGAGCCCGCAGTGGATCGACTTCGGTTACGATCACATGTGCTGACAGCCCCCGTGCCCGCATGGCAATACCTTTGCCACACCACCCGTAGCCGGCTACGACAAAGTTTGCCCCAGCAAAGAGTAGATTGGTTGCCCGAAGAATACCATCAATCGTGGACTGACCCGTGCCGTATCTGTTATCAAACATGTGTTTTGTATACGCATCGTTCACCGCAACTATGGGAAAACAGAGCACTCCTTCCTTTTCCATACTTTTCAGCCGAATTACACCGGTAGTTGTTTCTTCTGTACCGCCAACAACTTTGTTAATAAAATCTTTTGTTTTCTTCTCTCCCAGCATTTTTACCCACTTCAGAATCTTCGGATAAAGCGCTTCATATCTCTTCAAGGCTATCATGTGGAGAGAACCTACGAGGTCAGCGCCGTCATCCATGGTAATATTGGGCATAAAAGCAAGAGCCTTAAGGATATGGCTGTAATACTGATCCTCGTTCTCGCCTTTAATGGAATATGTTGGAATCCCAAAATATTTCACAATAGCAGCTGCAACATCATCCTGGGTACTCAACGGATTAGACGCACAGATTGCCACCTCTGCACCACCCTCTTTTAGCGTTCTTCCGAGGTTCGCCGTCTCAGTGGTCACATGGAGACAACAAGCGATTTTAACCCCCTTGAGCGGTTTTTCCTTGGCAAACCGCTCTCTTATCTTGCGCAAAACAGGCATTCGCCGCTCTGCCCATTCAATCTTTTCCAATCCCTGGTCTGCAAGTTTTATGTCCTTCACATCATAATCCATTTTATTCCTCCGTGGCAGTTTACAGCTACTGGCTGATAGCTCATCGTTAATATAAGATTTTTTGACTAATACACTCCAGCGGTTGCTATTCAACCGTCAACAGAAAGCGTGGTTCTTTTATGCTTTAACTGAAAGCTGACTGTTAACAGCTGAAGTTAAATTCCTGCCATCTTTCGTATTGCATCCACCATGTCGAGTTTTTCCCAGGTAAATCCGGGTTCGTTTCTTCCAAAATGACCGCCTACAGCTGTTTGTTTATAAATGGGGTTGAGGAGGTCAAGCTTTTCTATGATTGGTCTTGGTCGCAGATCAAACAGTTCATTAACGATATGTGCGATCCTGTCTGGTGGTATCTTTGATGTGCCGAAGGCATTGATCATTGTAGAAACAGGCCGGGCAACACCAATAGTATAAGCAATCTGAATTTCAAGCCTCCGGGCCAGTCCGGCAGCCACAAGGTTCTTGGCAACATAGCGCGCCATATAGGAACCGCTTCTATCAACCTTGGACGGGTCTTTGCCTGAAAAAGCACCGCCTCCATGGCTGGCCATGCCGCCATATGTATCAACAATAATTTTTCGGCCTGTCATGCCGCAATCACCTTTGGGACCACCTACAACAAACCTTCCTGTGGAGTTGACAAAAAATCGTGTTTTTTCGTCCATCATCTCCGCAGGTATGATCTTTTTGATGACTTCCTCAATAACACCTTCACGGATAGTCTCATTGGTCACATCTGGATTATGTTGGGCAGCAATAACGACTGCATCAACCCTCACGGGCATACTATCAATATATTCTATTGTTACCTGGCTCTTACCATCGGGTCTCAGGAATTTGAGGGTTTCGTTTTTCCTCACATCAGCCAGACGTTTAACCAATTTATGGGCAAACATGATTGGCATGGGCATTAACTCGGGCGTCTCATCACACGCGTAACCGACCATGAGCCCCTGGTCTCCCGCACCCTGTTCATGGCTGTTCGTTTCTGTTACACCCATTGAAATATCGGGGGATTGCTCATCAATAGATGTAAGAACAGCACACGTTTCCCAATCAAAACCCATTGCCGAGTCATTATATCCGATCTCCTTTACGGTGTTCCGGACAATCTCAGGAATGTTTGCATAAGCACTGGTGGTTATTTCGCCACCGACAAAAGCAAGGCCTGTAGTTACATATGTTTCGCACGCCACCCGTGATCTTTTGTCTTGTGCAATCAGGGCATCGAGCACTGCATCAGATATCTGATCTGCAACTTTGTCCGGATGTCCCTCTGCCACAGATTCGGATGTAAAAAGAAATTTGGTCATTCCCATTATTGTACCTCCTTCATATGAGTTGTAAGATTTGGCTCTTGGATTTCAGCAAAGCCCACCTGCCTCATACGATGTGTTATCTGCTGGGAGCTGATCGCTGTGAGCTGTCTTATTCATCGTGCTCTTGACTGAAATCATTGGGGAAGAGTCTTCCCATCTCTTTTTTCAATATATATTCGCCTTCTTTTGCGGAGTTCTTAATCATTAACTCATTTAATAATTCTTTACAATAATCCTGGCTAATGCCTCTGATTACTTTCTTTACTCGCGGTATGGCATATGCATTCATGCTCAATTCATCTATTCCCATACCAATGAGTATAGGAGCGTATAATGGCTCTCCGGCCATTTCACCGCACAACCCCACTTCGATCTTGTTGGCGTGTGCATTGTCAACAGTCTGTTTTATAAGCCTTAATACTGCAGGGTGTAAGGGCTCGTAAAGATAAGAAACATATTCATTTATTCTGTCTATTGCCAGGGAATATTGTATCAAATCATTGGTTCCAATACTAAAAAAATCAACCTCTTTTGCCAGAATATCACTTATCATGCAGGCAGAGGGCACCTCGATCATAACACCAACCTTAATGTTATTATTGAATTCGATTTTATTGTGCCGTAACTCTTCCTTACATTCATCAACTATTTCCTTGGCCTTTCTGACCTCGTCTATACCTGAAATCATAGGGATAAGGATTCGCAAAGGACCGTATGCGCTTGCCCTTAGTATACCCATGAGTTGGGCCTTGAAAAGGCCTATCTCCCGAACGCACAACCGGATTGCCCGCAACCCCATGGCAGGGTTGATTTCTCTCGGCACTTCAATCTGGGATGCGAACTTGTCTCCGCCAATGTCGAGGGTCCTCACTGTTACATATTGAAGGGATTTATTTTCAGCGAGTTTACGATAAACATGGTAATGGTCTGTTTCTGTTGGAAGCGTTTTCCTCGAAAGATAGAGGTATTCTGTCCGATACAATCCGATGCCTACAGCACCATAGCGCTTTATAAGATCCATCTCAGCAAGAAGTTCAATATTTGCGCCTACCTTGAGCCGGAAACCGTCTCGCGTTTCCGCCCTGAGCCTCGCAATCTTCAGAAATTCTTTCTTTTGAGCCTTAAGGTGCAGCTGCTTTACGATATAATCTTTCTGGACTTTTCTTGATGGATTAATAATGACAATCCCGTTATCCCCATCAATGATAATGTTGTCATTATTTTTCACCAGGCTGGTTATGTTGCCTGCCCCTACAACTGCCGGAATTTCAAGGGCCCTTGCAACAATCGAGGTGTGGGATGTTCTGCCACCTACGTCTGTGGTAAATCCAGATATTCTATTGAGATTGAGCTGGATGGTGTCTGCCGGCGAAAGATCGTGGGCAACAATAATGACTTTACCCCTTATCCCTTGCATTTCTATAGCAGATTCCTTCCCTTTGATCATGATCCGAATAAGCCTGTTGTATATGAATTTAATATCCTGGCCCCTTTCTCGTAGATATGGATCATCTACCTTCTCGAAGCCTGAAAGGAATCTGGAAACCACGATGTCAAGGGCCCATTCGGCATTTATCTTCTCTGCACGTATGGTGTCTATCACCTCGTCGTGAAAGAGAGTGTCCTGCAAAATGAGCATATGGGCATCGATGATAAAGGCATGCTTTCTAATCTCGTCATCAGTAACAGCGATTTTGATTGCGTTTAACTCATCAATGGCGCTATTAATAGCATACTTGAATTTAACAACTTCTTTGTCGATGGTTTCTTCTCTGATTTTTCGTTTGACAAAAGCCACCCTTCCCCGTTCAAGAAGGTAGACCCTTCCCGATGTAATGCCCGAAGATACGCCAATGCCTTTTAGTGTTTTGTCAGTAAAGGC
>MVQO01000143.1 GCA_002067585.1 Syntrophorhabdus sp. PtaB.Bin027 | reverse complement strand
GCTTATAACTTGTGCTCCCGGGTTTCCTTCTGCTCTTGATTTTTCACATATCACCCTTAACTTTTTAATCTGTATAAAAGGTTTACATGTATGAGGAAATTTCCCTTTCATGAGATGATTAACACACTCAAAACTTATCTCAAAGACGAGGTTCCAGTGGTCACAAAAATCTCCAGAAGTGACGGAGGAAGCCCATTTCTTATTCTTATTGGTACCCTTTTGAGTCTTCGCACCAAGGACGAAACAACAGACAGAGCAATGATTCATCTTACTGAAAGAGCCAAAACACCGGGGGACATTCTCAGCCTTTCTCATACAGAATTAGAAAAGATCATCTATCCTGTTGGCTTTTATAGAAACAAAGCAAAAACATTAAAGAATGTTTCACGTATTATCCTTGAAAAATATGGAGGAAAGGTACCGGACACCCTCGATGAATTGCTCACAATAAAGGGTGTGGGTAGAAAAACAGCAAATCTCGTTATTACGGAAGCTTTTGGTAAACCTGGCATCTGCGTGGACACCCATGTCCATAGAATTTCAAATCGCCTCGGAATGATTTCTACAAAAACCCCTCATGATACCGAAGAAGAGCTTAGGAAAGTCCTGCCAAAAAAATACTGGATAATCTATAATACTCTGTTAGTTACCTTTGGAAAAAAAATTTGCAACCCTGTTTCTCCGCGCTGTAATAATTGTCCCATTTCCCATTTATGCAAACGAATTGGGGTCATAAGGCATCGCTGATTGTTTCCATGCCTTACTCGACTGACAACGTTGAACAAGGAAAAACTCGTCGCTGACGCGCTCAGAACTTATAGGAGAAGATACATTAAAAAAACGGGTATTTTACCAGTATTTATTTTTATCCTTTACAATAATCATGATTTTTGTTAATTATTGCTGACCACATGAAAGTCACGGGAATCTTACTATTCATTTGCATCATTATTGGTTTTACATCTGTCTGGGCACAGCAAGTGGACAAAATTGCTAAAATCGATGTTACTGGAAATGAATCAATTGATCGTGGAGCTATACTGAATAGCGTTAAAACAAAAGACAACGATACGTACAATCTCGATAAGCTTCGAGAAGATATGAAAAATATTTATAAGACCGGTTTTTTTAGCGATGTTCAAATCGATGTTAAGGATTCTGATAAGGGTAAAATTGTAACATTTGTCGTCATTGAAAGACCCCCTATCAAAATGATCTATATAGAAGGAAATAAAGAAATAAAAACAGATGATATCCGTGAGAAATTAAAAGTAAGAACAAACACAGTGATGAACATTGAGAAAATAAAAGAGAGTATGGATGAAATAAAAAAGCTTTATGCGAGTAAAGGATTCTACAACGCTAAAGCGACCTATGAGATTATTCCTGAGGAAGGCTATGACGTGGGGGTCAAATTCCTCATCGAAGAACCAAAAAAAGCCTTTGTACGAAAAATATCCTTTACCGGTAACAAAAGTTTCAGTGATAGTAAGCTCAAAAGTACAATGATGGTCCGTGAAAAAGGATTTTTTTCTTGGTTTACCGGGTCGGGCATACTTGAAGAGGATGCCCTTGACGATGACAGGAAGAGACTTGAATCATTTTATTCTGACAATGGATATATAAAGGCCAAGATAGGAGTGCCCGACATTTCAATTTCAAAGGATGGCAGGACCATCAGTGTTGTTATCCCAATTGAAGAAGGTGCTATCTATAGGATTGGAAAAATTGATTTTGCTGGTGATCTTATATTTCCTGATGACGTTCTGAATAAAGACCTCAAGAGCAAACCAGGCAACATTTTCAGATCTTCACAGTATCGTGAGGATGTGATCATGCTTACAGACCTCTACCAGGACCGCGGGTATGCTTTCACTGATATCTCCCCTGTTACTCTGGTTGATGACTCCACTCAAAAGATAGACCTTACGTTCAATGTAGCAAAAGGAAAAGAAATTTACATCAACAGGATAAATATATTTGGCAACACAAGGACGCGGGACAAGGTGGTTCGACGGGAGTTGAGACTGGCAGAGGGTGACCGGTACTCTAGTACGGGATTAAAGAGAAGTAAAGAGAGACTCACAAACACCCAGTACTTTAAGGAAATTGATCTTAAACTTGTCAAAACAGAAGACCCCGAAAAGATAAACCTTGATGTGGCTGTTCAGGAAAAACCAACTGGCACATTTAATGTCTCTATTGGGTACAGCACATCAGAGAAGGCAATTATTGGCGGATCTATTTCACAGCAAAATTTGCTCGGAACAGGAAGAAAGCTCTATTTCAATGCAGGCATAGGAGACATAACGAATAGTTTTAACGCCAGCATTATTGACCCCTATATCTTCGATTTGAACCTTTCTGCCGGACTTGGCGTTTCTCATTATACTCGGGAAATGGATAGCTATGACTATCGTATAGCCGGTGGAAATCTTAGTTTTGTAAGACCCATGACTGAATTCACTAAATTGAACACAAGGTACAAATACGAAAGAACGAAAATATATAATATTGACATTGATGCAAGTCATATCATCAAGGATCAAGCAGGGACATCGAGTACAAGCAGCGTTACTGCCGGGTTGAACAGAAACACCATAGATAATATTATGAATCCCTCCAAGGGTTCAAATTCAGAGATTTCATTTGAACTGGCAGGCGGACCTTTTGGCGCAGAGAATGACTTCTACAAAAGTATTGCACAATATGGGAAATATATTCCAGCCGGATTCTGGGACTCTACTTTTTTCCTGAAGGGGACTGCCGGTGTGATACGCGGGTACAATGGCAAAAAAATTCCTATATATGAAAAATTTTATGTAGGGGGTTTGCATACTGTCAGAGGCTTCAAGTATGGTGAAGCTGGTCCAATGGACATATACGGGGACGCTGTGGGAGGAAAGAATCAGTTGTTCTTCAACCTTGAGTGGATATTTCCCATCTATGTACCTGTGGGGCTCAAAGGTGTCATCTTTTTTGACGCTGGGCACGGTTTCAATAAAAACAAAGGCTTTCTTTTGAATGACGCACGGACCTCAGCAGGAACAGGCATCCGTTGGTTCTCTCCTTTCGGACCAATACGGATAGAAGTGGGATTCAACCTGAATCCTAAGAAGGACGAAAAAAGAAGTGTATTTGATTTTGCAATTGGTTCACAATTTTAATAGGAGGCAGCATGAAAAACGTTTTATTATTCACAGGAATAATCGCTCTATTAGTAATTCCATGGACCGCGTACGGTCAGGTCAGTATTGCCTATGTTGATCTTCAGAAAATAATGGTCGAGTCTAATAAGGGTAAAGAGGCAAAACAGACTTTAACCCAGGAGGCAGACAGACTGAAAAAAACGCTTGATAGCAAGCAGGATGAGCTGCAAAAAATGAAAGATGCTATAGAGAAACAAGGCACCACAATCACGCCGGAAGCTAGGACTGAAAAAGAAAAACAATATCAGAACAAACTGAAGGATTATCAAAGGCTGGCAAATGATTATCAGACCGAACTGCAACAAAAGGACATGGAATTGACTCAGAATATGTTGAAGGAACTTGAGGGGGTCATAAAGAGTCTCGGCGAAAAAGAAAAATACACCATTATAGTTGAAAAAAGTCAGGTGCTGTATGCTTCACCGGCTATCGATGTGACTTCAAAAGTAATAAACCTTTTTAATGAGGCGACAAAGAAAAAACCAACCAAGTGATGATAAGGTTAAAAAAATTAGCTGAGGAAGTTAATGGTCACTTAGTTGGAGAAGGAAATACACCGATAACCGGTGTTGCAGGAATCAAGGAAGCAAAGAAGGGAGAGATATCTTTTCTCACCAATGTAAGTTATCAGAAATACCTGAAAGATACGAAAGCCTCGGCCGTAATAGTCGGAGAAAATACCAATGTTCAGGATATTGGCAATCTGAACGCCATTATCGTTAAAAACCCGCCACTCGCGTATGCTATAGTTGCCGACCTGTTTAACACCAGAACTCATAAACAAACTGTTGGACGAAGTAGACTAGCCTTTATAGCAAAAGGGGCTAAAATTTCAAAAACAGCATCTATTGCACCTTTTGTACATATAGAGGATGGCGTAGTCATTAAAAAAAATGTAACAATCTTCCCATTTGTTTATATTGGCAGAAACTCAACAGTCGGGGACGGAACACAAATCTTTCCCAATGTTACCATCTACGATGGTGTAAAAATAGGCAGGAATGTGATTGTCCATAGTGGTACAGTCATTGGTAGCGATGGATTCGCCTATACATGGGATGGAAGCAAACATGTAAAGATTCCGCAACTTGGCTCCGTTGAAATTGAAGATGAAGTTGAGATAGGATCCAATGTTACAATTGACAGGGCATCGCTGGAAAAAACAATAATAAAAAAGGGTGTGAAAATCGACAACCTTGTGCAAATAGCTCATAACGTTACTATTGGTGAAAACTCAATTATTGTTGCCCAGGTAGGCATAGCAGGCAGCGCCACCATTGGTAAAAATGTTGTCCTTGCAGGACAGGCAGGAGTCAGAGACCATGTGATCGTGGGAGACAATGTGCAGGCAGGCGGACAGACAGGAATAACCAAAGATGTTCCAGCAAATTCTCTCATTATGGGAACACCTCACCTACCCTTTAAAGAATGGGCTAAACTGCAAGGCTATTTCAAGATGTTGCCCCAGCTTTTTGCAAAAATGAAACAAGTAGAAAAAAAGCTTAACCTGGAGGGGGAGGATGATTGATATTAATGAAATAATGACTCTCATGCCGCACACATACCCTTTTCTTCTCGTTGATAGAGTTGTGGAATTTGAACCTGCTAAACATGCGGTGGGCATCAAAAATGTTACTTTTAATGAGCCATTCTTTACAGGACATTTTCCAGGCATGCCTATTATGCCCGGTGTTTTGATTATAGAAGCAATGGCTCAAACCGGGGGAGTCTTGGCATTCAAATCTTTTCCTGGTATGAAAGGGTCTGTTCTGTTTATTGGCATTGACAACGCGAGATTCAGAAAACCGGTTATCCCAGGTGACCAGTTGAAACTGGTGGTTGAAGTAGTAAAACACAAAAGGGAGATATGGGTTTTTGAGGGAAAAGCATACGTCAATGATGAGATGGTTGCGGAAGCCAGAATCATGGCAATGTTAAAACAGGATTAGGAGGGTCTTTGATACACCCAACCGCTATTGTGGACAGGAAGGCTGAAATCGATTCATCGGTTGAAATAGGACCTTACTGCATCATTGAAGGAAATGTAATTATAAAAAAAGAATCCAAGCTGCTTTCTCACATAGTAGTTCAGGGGAGAACAGAGATTGGGGAAAACTGTACGATTAGCCCCTTTGCAGCCCTTGGAGGGCCTCCACAGGATATTTCTTATAAAAAAGAGGATACAGGCCTCTGCGTGGGCAACAACAACATCATAAAAGAATACGTGACTATGAACAGGGGGACCATACACGGCAAGGGCATCACAAGGGTAGGAGACAATAACTTTATCATGGCTTATTCCCATATCGCTCATGACTGTATTGTGGGCAACAATATTATAATGGCAAATTGCGCCACCCTTGCAGGCCATGTCGAGGTTTCGGATTCTGTTATTTTTGCGGGTCTTTGTGCAGTCCACCAGTTTTGCAAGATAGGTAAACATGCCTTCATCAGCGGCCTTACAGGTGTACCCAAGGATGTTCCTCCCTTCATGATCGCTGCAGGAAGCAGGGCTAAACTGTATGGTCTGAACGTTGTAGGATTGGAAAGACACGGATTTTCAAAAGAAGAAATTTCAAAGCTGAAAAAGGCCTACAGAATCCTGTTTAGGTCGGCCCTGCCTCTGACGGAATCGTTAAAGATCATCAAAGAAGAACTGTCTGGTGATCATATTAGAGAACTTGTTGAGTTCATTGGGTCATCCAAGAGGGGTATATGCCGATAAAAATGGCCCTTGTAGGTTGTGGCCACATGGGTAAAATACACCTTCAAAAGCTATCATCTTTTGATGAAATCCAGATTGTCGGTATTGTAGATGTTGACACAAAGAGGGCCAATGACCTGGCTCAACCAATCAATGTACCTGCTTTTAACAATTATAAAAAACTTCTGGGAAATGTGGATGGTGTCATCATTGCAACCCCCACTGAAACTCATTACCAGATTGCCAAGGACTTCCTGAAGTCCAGGACTCACATATTATTAGAAAAACCAATAACTTCACGTCAAGATCAAGCCCAGGAACTTATTGATCTCGCTCAGGCCAGACAACTCATTTTACAGGTAGGGTTCCTGGAGCGGTTTAATCCTGCATTCTCAAAAATTCTCCCCATCATTAAAAAGCCCCTTCTTATAGAATCACGCAGGTCAAGTGAGTTTACAGGGAGATCAACAGATATTGACGTTGTTCTCGACCTTATGATCCATGACATAGACTTGATTCTGTCCATAGTCAGGGAAGATGTGTGCGATATACGTGCCCAAGGAGTTTCGTTCATTACAGATAAACTGGATATGGCAAGCGCCAGAATAGAATTCAGCAACGGATGCATCGCTGACCTCAATGCCAGCCGCATCTCATCAAAAAAAGAGAGAACGCTTACAGTCTTTGAGGGGAATCAGATTTTTTTTATTGATCTTCTAAACCGACGGGTTGTCTATTCTGCAAAAGAACAGAATAAAGACATAGATACAGAGGAATACACGGTTGATCCAATCGATGCAGTAAAATATGAAATATCACTTTTTATTCAATCCATCCTGACAGGCACCGCTCCTATCGTAAGAGGCGAAGATGGTTTAAGAGCTCTTACCCTTGCTGATCAGGTCAAGCAGCACATTGCAGAAAATAGACTATAACAATAATGCTCCAATTAAGGCAGTTATCATAACTGGGGAGCTTTCCGGAGAAATTCACGCATCTCATCTTGTGGATGCTCTGAACAGCTCAATGCCCTTCGAGTTCAGCGGTATGGGCAGTACAAGACTTCAGGAAGTCGGAGTGCGTATCATCTATGATTACAGCAACATTTCTGTTACAGGCATCAGCGAAATCTTCGGAAAACTGAAATATATCCGGGAAGCGTATAACATTATGAAGCGCCACTTGATCAAGGAAAAACCAGCTCTCCTGATTATCGTAGACTTTCCAGGTTTTAACCTGAAAATTGCTCAGTTTGCAAAAAAACATGGAGTGCCTGTTATCTATTTTATCCCCCCACAAGTATGGGCATGGAGAAGATCGAGGATTCGAAAAATCCGAGACCGTGTTAACAGAGTACTTTGCATCCTGCCCTTTGAAAAAAAACTGTACGAAGAATACGATGTGGATGTTGCTTATGTAGGGCATCCATTTTTCAAAACTGTCAGACCGGTTTTTTTAAAATCAGAATTTTACCAAAAATTAGGCGTGGAACCGCAGGGTCCTGTGATTACCATATTGCCTGGAAGCAGAGTAAACGAGGTGCATAAGCATATGCCCATACTGCTTGCCATTATTGAGAAGCTGAAGGAACAGGTTCACCAGCCAACCGTCCTACTTCCTCTCGCTGAAAACATTGACCCCGGTTTAGTTCAAAAATATGTGACAGCGCCGAACAGCATCAAAATTATTAAAGGATTGTCTCATGATGCCATTGCTCACTCTGATCTCGCTTTAGCAGCCTCCGGCAGTGTCACCCTTGAGGCTGCAATCCTTGGTACCCCTACTGTTGTAATCTACAGGATTTCCGTCTTATCCTACCTCCTCGCCAAAATACTCGTGGATGTAAAATATATCAGCCTGCCCAATATCATTGCCAACAAAGAAATTTTTCCAGAATTCATTCAGCAACTAGACCCTGAAAAGATTGCAGAAAAAGCGCTATATATGTTAAAAAATGGGAGAGAGGGTATAAAGGATGACATCAAAACGATACGTGATCAATTCAGTAACTTTGACTCGTACAACCGGGCCAGAGATGAGATTGTCCTGTTTTTAAGGCATATTTATGGTAGCCTACCTAAGACTTCTTCAGTTTGTTAAACCATACCGGTTTAAGCTCGCCTTAGCCATGATTTTCATGTCTCTAGTCGCTGCCACCAATGGGCTAACGGCCTATATTGTGAAACCTGTCCTTGACAAAATCTTTTTTGAAAAAAACGCCGAAATGCTTTATATCATACCCTTCGCGGTCATCCTCCTTTACCTATGCAAAGGAATTTTCGAATATCTCCAGGCATACCTCATGGGTTTTGTTGGTCAAAAAGTTGTTAATGACATTAGAAATCTTGTTTTTGATTCACTCCAGCGTCAGCCCCTTTCTTTCTTCGACAAGGTGCCAACTGGCGCGAACATATCCAGGGTTATCAACGATGTGAACCAAGTCCAGACCGCCATAACAGATTCTTTCACAGCTGTCATGAAAGATGCCTTTTCCATTTTTGCCCTTATTTTTGTGGTCTTCTACAGAGATTGGAAGCTTGCAACTGTTGCTCTAGTTATATTGCCATTCTCGGCATACCCAATCGTTTCTTTTGGAAAAAAATTAAGAAAAATAAGTGTGAATACCCAGAGAACTGTTGCTCGGTTAACGAGCTTTCTTCACGAAACAATTACAGGGCAGCGAATCGTTAAGGCTTTTTCCATGGAGGAGTATGAGAACCAGCGGTTCAAAGTTGAAAATGACAACCTTTTTAAGATCAATCTCAAGCGGTACAAGATTAGAGCCCTGTCACATCCGGTTATGGAAGTTCTCGGCGGTATTGCGATTGGTGTTGTCATCTGGTACGGTGGCCGACAAATTATTGCCGGTCATTCTACACCGGGAAATTTCTTTTCCTTCACTGCAGCGCTTCTTATGCTCTACGAGCCTATCAAGAGATTAAATAAGGAGAATCACAGCATTCAGCAGGGACTGGGTGCAAGCCAGCGAGTATTTGAGCTTATCGACAGAGAGCCTGAAATTATTGAAAAGAAGGATGCTGTTCACCTTCACCGGGTTCAGGGTATCATAGAATTCAAGGATGTTTTCTTCAAATATGAAGACAAGATGATTTTAAAAAATGTTAACCTAAAAATTAACAGGAATGAGGTCATCGCTATAGTCGGGCAGAGCGGGGTGGGCAAAACAACTCTTGTCAACCTGATTCCCCGATTTTACGACATTGCCAGCGGGTTAATTAAAATTGACGACGTTGACATCCGTGATGTAACACTCAACTCTCTTAGAGATAACATAGCCCTGGTTACTCAGGACGTCATTCTTTTTAATGATACAATCAAAAACAATATCGCCTACGGGGTTGAGGTTGATATGGCTAAAATCGAAGAGGCTGCACGGACTGCATATGCTCACGAATTCATCACAAAACTCTCAAAGAGCTATGATACCGTTGTTGGTGAAAAAGGTGCCAGGCTATCAGGAGGACAAAAGCAGAGGATTGCCATAGCAAGGGCTCTTCACAAAAATGCTCCTATCTTGATCCTGGATGAGGCAACAAGTTCCCTTGATACAGTATCCGAATTGGAAGTGCAAAAAGCCCTCGAAAATTTGATGAAAGGAAGAACCACCATAATTATCGCTCATCGCCTGTCAACGGTGATGAACGCTGACAGGATCATTGTTATTGATGGTGGAACCATTGTCCAGGAAGGTGCACATGCCCAGCTTATTCAAGCTGACGGTCCCTACAAGAAACTTTATGATCTCCAGTTTCGTGACAATGAAAATAAGAAAATCATAAAACTCGGAAAACGAGCCAAGAATGAATAAACAAATTAAAACTTTCTTTATGGTTAAAATTCTGCCACCGCTCATATTTCTTTTTCTCAGTATGTTGCGAACCACCCTAAAGATTAAACAGGTAAACAATGGCCGCGTGATTGAGGGATGGAAAAAAGGAGAGAACTTCATCTTCTGTTTCTGGCATGGAAGATTACTAATGATGCCTTTTGCAAATGTGAGAGGAAAAGGGAAGGTTCTCATCAGCAGGCATCGCGACGGGGAGTTGATTGCTAGAGTTATGGCATTTTTCAGGCTTGGCTCCATCCGCGGCTCTTTTCGCAAGGGGACTGTATCATCCATAAGGGAAATAATTAACAGCTTAAGAGAAGGTTATGATGTTGCCATAACACCTGACGGACCCAAAGGACCGCGGCATACGGTAAAAGACGGTATTGTTGAACTATCACGGTTGACAGGAAAGGCTCTCGTTCCCATAACCTATAGCGCAAGTAAAAAAAAACTTTTCACTCTTGGGACAGGTTTATCCTTCCTTATCCATTTTCAACAGTGCTGATACTCTGGGGCAACCCGATTCATATTGAATCAAAAGCCACGCGAGAAACCTTAGAACTTAAAAAACATGAGCTTGAAGTTACACTCAATAACCTCACCGAACAGGCTGACTTACTGGCATGTGGAAAATAATCTACAATCTTTTAGCCCACTGTGCCTTGCCGGTTTTCGTCATCTACGGTTTAACCCAGAAAAAAATCCGAAGAAATCTTTTTGAAAGACTTCTTGCAACGACAAAAAAATCATATGTCGAGCAGGCAATGTGGATACACGCCGCATCGGTGGGAGAAGCAGCCATTGCAGAAAACCTGGTAGCTTATCTGAGACAATACACTGATCTTCAACGCTTTATAATCACAACCAACACGTATTATACAAAAGATATGCTTAGAGCAAGGCTTGGTCACGATATCCCAGTCTTTGCATTGCCTCTTGATCTGAGTTACCTTATCAACCGATTTATCGCAACCTCTGATTTCAAGGCCTTAGTTATTATTGAAACCGAGATATGGCCCAACCTTATTTGGCAGGTCAGAAAACGACATATCCCTGTAATTATTGTAAACGGAAGGATTTCTGATCGAACCATAGCTACATATCGCCGGTTTTCTTCATTTCTGGCGCACGTTCTCAATCATGTTGAACATGTTGCTGCCCAGTCGTCAATCCACAAAGATCGCTTTGTATCCATCGGGATGAATCCTCAAAAAATAACAATCACTGGAAACATTAAGTACTACAGGATGCTAAAAAAAAATAACACCATAACTCCGAAAGAGAATATAATCACCTTTGGCAGTATTAAAGAGAAAGAACTCGAAATAATCCTTCCTGTCATTATCTCTTTGAAGAACGATTTGCAGGACATTCTTATCTATATTGCTCCACGGGAGATACACCTCTCAGCCATAGTCGAGGATAGGCTCTCGAAATCATTTAATGTTGCAAGACTCTCAGCAATCAAAAAAAGGGTGAAAGAAGAAGTTGATATTGTGGTGGTTGATACCATGGGTGATCTTATGGGCATCTATGAAAAAAGCAAGCTTGCCTTCGTAGGCGGAAGTCTGGCCCCTTACGGAGGCCAAAATATACTTGAGCCATTATTCTTTGCCACGCCAGTTATTTTCGGACCCCACATGGAAAATTTCAAAGATATTGCAGATATGGTCCTGAGCCATAAAGCAGGCATAATGGTCCAGAGCGGCGACGATCTCTACACAGGGATAAAAAGTATTCTATCAGATGATTCTATACAAAAAGAGATGGGAAATGCAGGCAAAACGATCATTCAACAACAACAAAATGTGATGAAGAGAACAGTGGATGTAATATTAAAAGCGATAGATATGTCTGATGGCAGGCGGGAAAATCGGGGCGGGCTGGACCAACGGGAAAAATAAGTCAAGAACTCATAGACTATAGCCGGCAACTCATGGGCAGGCAAGGGTTCAAA
Organism: Syntrophorhabdus sp. PtaB.Bin027; assembly: GCA_002067585.1. GTDB lineage: Bacteria > Desulfobacterota > Syntrophorhabdia > Syntrophorhabdales > Syntrophorhabdaceae > Syntrophorhabdus. The sequence continues at coordinate 20,940 of MVQO01000143.1, read as the reverse complement.
GCTGCTGCTCTCAGCTTGCAGCTATTAGCTAAATCGGAGGTTTTATGGAGGAGTTTTCAAAACTTGTTGAACTCATGGCCACACTCAGGAGTGACAAAGGCTGTTTGTGGGATAAAAAACAAACCATTGACTCATTCAAGACATTTGTTCTTGAAGAGGTTTACGAACTGATCGATTCTATTGAAAAAGCCAATTATTCGAACATAAAGGAAGAACTTGGGGATTTGCTCTTCCACATAGTTTTTATCTCCCAAATCTGTAAGGAAGGGGGATTTTTTGATATCACTGATGTAGTAAAAGATGTGTATAACAAAATGTATAACCGCCATCCCCATGTGTTCGGAGATATGCCCCGTGACATACCCATTGAAGTAAAATGGGAAGAGTTAAAGAAGAATGAGAAAGGCGATTATTCCCCTCTCCAGCATATACCCCACATTCTTCCTGCGCTTCTCAGAGCCTATATCATCTCCAAAAGAGCTGCAAAAGTTGGTTTTGATTGGCCCGGACTGGAAGATGTTCATGAAAAGATGCACGAAGAGATTGTTGAGCTCCAAAAGGCTGAACAGTCAGGAAACATCGAGTCAATCAAGGAAGAGATTGGGGACCTTTTATTCACCATCGTTAATATCTCTCGCTTTCATAATATTGATCCTGAAGATGCGCTTCGGTCAACATCAAACAAGTTTGTGAATAGGTTCAGTTATATTGAAAAAAATACAGACCTTTCCAGCGCTACCTTAGAGATAATGGACAGATTGTGGAATGAAGTAAAAGGTATGGAAAAAAAGGGGCATTAGCCCCTTTTTTTATTCGCTTTTTACTACATTGGATGCTTGCGGGCCTTTCGGACCTTTGACAATTTCGAATTCTACTTTCTCCCCCGTTTTTAACGACTTAAAACCATTCTGTTTTATTGCAGAAAAATGTACAAAAACGTCTTCTCCACTCTCTTGCTCAATAAAACCGTACCCCTTAGAATCGTTAAACCATTTTACCTTACCTACTGGCATACTGCTAAACTCCTTTCAGTGAAATAATTAAGCATTCCTGCTTGTTGAGAATCATATTGTTATTTATCGGCAGCTGTCAAGGAAAATCTTAAAAAATTTTAATAAAATAAATTGTTTTTTCTATGAAAAAATCTTGCATCTTTATCATTTCAAATGGGCAACCCTGCTTAACTGAGATTTTGTCTGCTGATAACAGGTCAAGTGATCGCTTTGACTTTCTCAAAAACCCTATATATTCCGGCCCTTGCCGTTACTGCTTGGATGAGGCTGTTGAGGCATTCAAGGGTGCAGTTATCGATTTTTCAGGTGTAACAGTAACTGGTACCTGCCCATCATCGCTTCATTATTTCTGCAGTCTCCATAATTGTCGTATCAACTAATGCATCTCAGATGTACCACTTTTTTGAGCATCGCCTGAAAACCTTGCCGTGTTGATACTCTATAGATGAAGTTTAAAAGTTATCAGAATATAAGGACAGTTCTTATAATGGAGCGGTCCAGGATTCACAGTAGGTGTACAATGCCATCTGATTCATCGCGAGATTCCCTGCTTTTCATTCATAGATACTTTGCACTGAGGAGCATCTCCTGATCTCCCTCTTACACACCTCACCTGTTGCGGCGTTGAGAATATTTATGATGTGGAATTTATCGAAGATAATGACTGCACCAATGGTATATTCCGGTGAACCGTTGCTTAAGCGAGGCCATCCTTGAAATTTGCTTGGTTGATGCATCCCTCTCTTCATCATCGCATATAGTCCACTTCTCTTCCGGATCAACAACGAGCGTTGCATAATCATGGCCTATTATTGCAGACGTCTAATCGCTCTGATTACAGGTAATGAAGTATAACCTCACAGCGGCTGACTGCTTTAAAGAAATGGCAAAGCAGCCTCCCGAGCCCGTTATCATCTTCTCTGACATTGAAGGAAAGGGCATTCACCAGCACCTCCTGCAATACGGTCATAGCGCACGATTCAAAGAGGCGGATAAAGTCGGTACTGCTCCGTGACTGCAGCACCTCAGCGTGAAGAATCCTGTGTTCCACGCATTCGACTCTTGATTCCCAAGGGGGAAGACAACTGGCATACCGGAAGAGGTTGAGATGTTTCCATGGGTATCCCACCGTTATATCAGACCATGGCAAGAAGATCGGTGAAGGAGGCTGGAATACATGGTATGGCGGTCCTAACGGATAACAAGTGGATGTTGAGGGTATGGAGGAAGCTGGGATTTTTCTCCATCGAGATGGCAGACAGAATTAGCAGGGTAATGCTGAGCCTGAAATAAGATAAATGGTCTGCTCGGGTGTACACGTTTATAACCAACCACTGGTGAGGAGTTGATCAAGTTGAAGGTTGCTCCTCACAGACTCCATGAGTCCCAACCATAAGACGTAATGAAAAGATTATGACCATGCCAATAATGAAGTCAATCATGCTCTCCGTGTTCCGGTCTGGCTACTTTTTTCGCACTAATATAATAAAAACCAGGCTCGTCAATGAAGTAATCGACATCCAGGCTCTCGGCCTGCAATAAAACAAGCATTGACGCTTTGTCAGGTAAATGATCATGCATTACAGCATGGCATGATTCGTGATGTTTGTTAATGCCTTCTGACGATTCAAAATGTGATACGATGAACGCGCCCTGCTTTTTGAGAATGCGCGATAGCGTCTTCACGGCTTTTTCTTTATCGTGAAAATGCGGGAAACACGAAAAACAGATAACAACATCGCATGAGGCGTCATTGAGTGGTGTGCTCTCCACATCCGAGATGATAAACCTGATGTTGTCCTCCTTATTGAGGATCTTATTAGCTTCTATCATCTTATCCGCAAAGTCCAACTCATAGAGGGTTCCTGTCGCTGTAATACGCTCCAGAATATGCGGAACCAGTATTCCTGTTCCGCATCCGACATCCAACACGCAGTCTCCTGGTTTTAGTGGCAGAAGAGAAAACAGGCGCTCAAAGTCTTTTATGTGCTTGTCGTAGCGTCCTGTAGTCTGGTCTTTGTACCACATATCACGCCACTTTTCAGCGTGGTCATTAAAGAATTTTTTTCGTGTTTCATAGATTTCATCTTTTATCGTATTCATAGGATATACACTCTTTCACCTTTTTCCTCCTGTGCCTTTTTGGTGAAAAAACGTATGCCGCAGCGAAGATAGTTGTCGCCATGAGCACCACCGATGCACCGGAGGGAAGATTAAAAACATAGGATACTATAAGGCCCGAAACGCAGGAGCCAATTCCCGCAGCTACGGAAATAAGAAAAAAGTGTCTTAGATTGTACGTCAATTGAAGCGCCGTGGCTCCAGGTTGTACAAGTAACGCAAAAATGAGCAGACCACCAACTGTAGCAAGATTTGACGAAATCACAGCTCCGGTTAGAAACAAAAGCGCATAATAAATGAAGCGCTCCGGAACTCCGCCTGCCAATGCAAGCTTTCTGTTAAATAGGACATAACGGATTTCCTTGAAAAACATCACAATAAAAAGCAAAAGGATCGCTGTGATGACTGTCAATACGGCAATATCCGAGTCGGACAGCGATAACAGACTCCCCCACATCAGATTCAGAGCGCCGGCCTTTGTCCTTGTGAGAATTCCCATACCAAGAAATGCAACTCCCATAAGAAAAGAAAACATAATGCCAAGCACATTTTCAGGGGCTATATCCGTGCGATCTGAAAGTGGACCGAGTACTCCTGCCGCAAGAAGACACATAATAAAACCACATAGGAATGGATTAAACCCAAGCAACATACCCATTACAGCACCTGCAAAAGCGGCGTGTGACATCGAGACACCTATTAACGGCATTTTCATCAAAACAACAAATACCGACAACAGCGAACAACTTGCGCCGCACAGGATACATGCAAGAGCAGCTTTCTGAATGGGTGGGTACGTTAAAACATCCATTATCTGGTCAACCATAAGAGATAAATCTTCTTCCGTCACGCTCAAATGTCTCCAGTGGATACTGGAACAAAGTGCTGAGCATATCCCCGGACAGAGCAACATCAATGTCACCGTCGAAAACAATTTTCCCATGATTCAGCAGAACAACACGTTTCATGCCTGCCGGAATCATATTGAAGTCGTGTGTGACAAAAAGAACAGTCAAGTTTTCTTTTTGGTGAATTTCATTGATAAGATTCAATACTTCTTTCTGGACAGCAATATCAAGATTCGCAGTTGGTTCATCCATAAGGAGGATATCGGGCTGCTGAAGAATCACGCGCGCTAATGACACCTTCTGCCGTTCGCCTCCAGAGAGCTGTCCAAGTGGTCTATCCAGAAGATGAGCCACACGCATCATTTCCATAAGACCCATCGCCTTTTCTTTCTCTTTCCTCCCGGGAGAGCGGAATAGTCCGACCCGTCCGATTGCGCCTGTCATTACAGCCTCTGACACAAGAATTGGAAATGCCGGGTCTATTTGGAATAATTGTGGAATGTAACCGACGCGAACCCTTGTTTCACGCGATCGCTTCCACCTTTCGGGTTTTCCGAAAAGACTGAGTTCCCCCTCAAACCTTTCAAATCCAGCTATAACATTTAAGAGTGTCGTCTTACCGGCCCCATTGGACCCAATGATCCCTACAAATTCATTGCGCGCTACATTCAGGCTGATTCCATCCAGCAACACCCCTTTAGCTTTTCGGACTGTTACCCCGCTCAGTTCAATAATATGCTCATTCATAATAGATTCAGTATCATTTCTGGACCACAGCAGACAACATTTTGTTAACATTCTCTCCCAGTGTGACAAGATAGCCTTCTTCCGATGGAAAATTCGTCAGGATAATATGTGGTACCCCTAGTGCTTCTGCGATTCCTTTTCCTGTGTCGGGCCCTGACTGAAGATTATCCACCACAGCTATCACTCGTTGATCCTTCCCTATTTTTGAAAGCTGCACGACTTCTCTTGCCGATATTGCCTCCGGCCTGCCGTATTCTCCCACAACATGGAAACCCATCCAATGGAGAGTTTGCTTCTGCATGGAAGAAGCAATGACTGGCTTTCCAATGCCCCCTCTCTTATTAATCTTTTCAGTGAGGGTGTTTGCTTCCGCTCTAACTTCTCGGATCGCATCGTTTTTTCTCCTCATTATCTCATCGCGATCTTCGGGAAAATGTTTTGAGAGCCCATCGGCAAGCAGGCTCAACCCATATATGTATGAATCCGGCACCATCCAGTTGCGGTCTTCAGCATCAACAAGAAGTTGCGCTCTGACCTCCAAAACAGTTTTGTTCATGAAAGGGATACCTTTGAAGGAAAGGGTTAGTGCAGCCCTCTTCATTTTCTCTATGTCCGATAGTTTAACGTCATAATGGCCTGGACACTGCCCCGGCGGAAGCATTGCTTCAACTGAATAGCGATTCGGTGGCAGAAGAGCAGCGACCATCCCAGACAGGATAGTATCCGAAGTCACGATATACCTCATGGACTGCGCGTTCCCGTCTTTTGAGCTCTTCGAACATCCAGCGAAAAAAAATACAAATGCTATTACCATAATAACCAGAAATGTCGTTGTTTTTGTCAGCACTGACAGATCCTTTTCCAGACTCACCGTTCCGGTATATATTCATTCATCAAGGGGAAACCCTTTATGTGGTTGGGATAACGCAATCCCCTGTAATAGAAAGAACCAAACTCAATTAAACCTCAGACTGATTCCGGCATAAAAAGTCGTACCGGGCATAGGGTAGCCTTTGGCATATTCATACTCTTGGTCAAAAATATTGTTTACTGCTACAAAAACTTCCGAATCGTTCAGCCGGAGCGCCTTATAATTGAAGCGATAGCTCAAGCGGGCGTTAAACAGTGTAATATCATCGAGCTTATTTATGGGTCCCGGGTCACCTATGTTAAAACCACCGGCTCGTGAGACCGTGCCCTGATAAAGGCCCCTGAGGTGCTGCATATCCATGAAAAGCCGGAAATTTTCCAGGAACGTCCAGTTGGCACCTGCCTGAAACTGAAAACTGGGCGTGTAGGGTAAATGGTCTCGTTTAATTCTGTTACTGCCAGTGGCTTCGGCATCCAACCACGTGGTAGCGGCGAAAAGTTCAAGGTTTTTGATGAGCGATAAAGTGCCTGTGAGCTCAAATCCGCGAATCTCGTATTTGCCTATCGGGTCGTTAAACTGAATTGGGATTGGTCCAAACATGTAAGCCTGATAACGATCCTTCCCCTTGTCTACGAAGGCTGTTGCCCCCAGAGAGGCTGCCTTTGGCCAGATATGGGTTAAACCAATTTCATAATGATCCACCACTTCCGGCTTTAATTTTTTCCAGTACTGCTCTGGTTTTGTCACTGGCGAGCTTTCGAGAACCATGTTCATCAATGCGACTGGAGAGGGATAGTTGACGCCTCGGGAATAATTGAGGCTAAGGTCCGTATGTCTGTATCCTATTACCAGACCGGCCTGGGATGATGATTTATCTTTGAACTCGTCATGAACGAAATGTCGAAAACCTGCAGAGGGGATTATATGGAAATTATCGGAACGGCCGACCAGCTGACTTACTGCCAGATAAGGTGAAAAGAGTGTTGTATCTGGGAAATCCCAAACCCTTTTTGCCAGACCTCCATTAATTCCCGGAGTCGCCAACCCACTGTATGTTTTTTGAGTGTTTTTTAGTTTTGTCATATCCAAATCTGCTCCGACCAAAATTTCCCCACCCGGCCAAAGATGGAGTTTTTCCCTGCCTCGGACTCCGTAAAGCCCGAGTTCTTGTTTGGACTTCAACCCGCCAGTATTATCCCCGTACCGAACGCCATTTCTCAGTTCCTGTAAGAGGTCAAAATAAGTATTATTATAATAGGATTTGAGGTAGCCGCTGAAACGATCATATTCGTGATTAAGTGTCAAAGTGGTAAAAAAGGTTTCAGTATCATAACGCTCTGCTCCAGGCCAACTTACCCCATTCTTTGCGTTTGGTATGGCGTCAGGCATAGGCGCCTCGGTTTTACTGTCCACGTAGTTCACCAGGAATCTGATATTCCATTCTTTGCTAATTTGATAGCCTGCATTGGCATAATAGCTTTCCTGGTCAGCACCTGAATGGTTACGATGACCGTCTGTTCTCACCCAGCTCTGAGACATGTAAATATCGAACGGTCCTCTTTTGACGCCCACAGAAAAATCTTCATCAACAGTACTGTAACTTCCGGCACTTGCATTGAACACAGCCTCCTGACCCTCTTTCCTAAGGTATTTTGGCAGGATATTGATCGATGCATATCCACTGCCGAACTGGGATGGCTGCGGACTCTTGTAGATCTCAATCCTCTCGATTGCGGAAACGGGGATACCATCGCCCAGAACCTGTCCAAACAATGCGCCAAAGCGGGGAGCGCCGTCGAATAGAATGGAAAAATCTGCGCTTGGATGGCTCGAACCTCGGCCTCGAATGTACAGGCTATGACTCGTCTGGCTTCCTACAATATTCTTGCTCTGGAACATAACCCCCGGAACATCACGCAGGGTGGATTGGAAGTCAAGGGCATTCTGTTCTTTGATCTGTTCTTCAGTCACCAGATTATAACGAGTACCATAGCGGGTATCAACAGGAGTAACAGGGTTGGTGTACGGGGCTTCTGTTACGGTAATCTCTTCCAATATTGCCTTTTCTTCCTTTTTTCCTTTCTGTGGTTCTTCTGCTAATGCCCATGTTACTGTGACAAAGGCGAAGAGAAGAAGGCCTATTACAAATTTTGATGCTGCCTTCATTATTCTTTCCTCCTTTTACCACCACCTTTGCTCTAATTTAGAAAAAGTAGGGGGTATATTGTTCGTTACTTTCTTACAAAGGGTGAGGCAGTTCCTGCTAACGTTAGCCTTACACCTGCCTAACCCTCGTTACAGTCTATTTTCACTGAAACCTCTCTATCATTTTCTAACCATTTTTCAACACCAACCATAGCTTGGCACCGAAGGAATAATCGATATATAAATTCTACATTCTGTCATGGTTTGGTCATTGAAGCCTGAATGTTATAGGAAGACTAACTGCAACCCTGTATGGCGTCCTTCTGGAAATACGTGTCAATGCCACAGCCTCCTTTGCACTTTTATCCAATAGCGCGTGACCGGAACTCTGCATCACCTTAATCTCTTTCGTAGTACCATTTTCCAACACAATAAAAGAAAGAAGCACCTTTCCTTCTAATCCGAGTCTCCTTGCCTGTTCAGGATATTTGACGTTCTTGATCACCGCATCGCGGATATAATTGTAGTCTTTGCTTCCCACTGTCAAGCTTTCACCGCCTTGTCCAAACCCTTGGCCGCTCCCTTTCAAACTGCCTGATAGGCTGCCGTGCGGTTGAAGGAACTTGCCTGTCCCTGAAGAGTCTGCATAAGTTGCCGGGACACCATGGACAACCATTTCGCCTTGGTCATCTGACGCTGTGACAATCGTCGGAACAGGAGATGCATCAAGCCCTTCTTTTACCGGAACGGTTTGTGGACTCTCCTGAACAGGGTGATCCATTTCAAATATGCCTCTTGATGATTTTTTACCTTTTAAGAGAACTGGTTTTGCCTCAATTATCTTCTTTTCACTATCCAGCGTCGAATTCATCCTCTGCTGATTTTTTATCAGGGAAAAATCGACTTCTACCACTTTAACCGGCGCAATCTGAACTGATAATGATGCGGCCACGAGTAGTGGTATAACGCATGAATGCACAGTAACAGAGACAAGTGCTCCTAAGTGATTTTCTTTCATTGGCCAACCCACTCGGTCTGGAGACTTACTTTTTTGAAGCCAGCTGTCTTGATAAGGTCAAGGACTTCGACAAAACTCTGAAGGTGGATATCTTTATCTGCCTTTATGAGAAATGGCGTTTCTTTTGGCACATCAATGACAATGTTCTTAAGATCAAGAAGGGTGATAGCTTTGCCCTGGTAAGAGAGAGCGCCCTGTTTATCAATCACCACAACGTGCGTCACCGTGGCAGCTTCGTGTTTTCCAGCCACCCGCGGCAGCTCAACAGGTATGATACCGGTTACCACAAAGGTGCTCGTCATGAGTACTATAGTAAGAAGCACGAGCATCACGTCGATGAAAGGGATCATGTTGATATAATCGAATTCTTTCTCATCCATGCAGGTCATCCCACTCCAGAAGGATCACTTTAACACGACGCAAAAGTATGTTGTAAAAGACGATGGATGGTATGGCTACCACCAGGCCTATGGCGGTTGCCTTGAGAGCAAGGGCAAGCCCAACCATGATCCGTGTGGCATCGATGTATCCCTCAACACCTACAGTGTAAAACGTCAACATGATGCCTAGCACAGTTCCCAGCAAACCAATGTAAGGTGCGTTACTCCCAATGGAGGCAAGCACTCCCAGTTTTTGCGTTATCTTTATTTCCAGGATGCGTCTGCTCCCTTTGTAATGAGCAGGATCAATCTTCTTGAGTACAACCCACCGTTCGATAAAAATTGCCAAAGAAATTATGGACAGGAGAATCAGCAATCCAACGATACCGTAATCTACCAAGTAAACAAGCCAAGCCATTACAAATCCCCAACCATCATCTGAACTACGACCACATAATGCTGTGCATATGTTCGTTGCAACAACTTTTTAGTTGACCTATGAAATTTACTCCTCATCATCAAATCATCCTTTAGAGCAATGGTTATTCTTACAGTCTTCTTCCTCACTCAGAGTTTATCCTTTGAACCAGCGTTAATGCTACAAATTTATTATTCGTGACACAATTCAGCAAAAAATAATACTCCTTACTCAATATCCTTGCCTGTACTTGACATGCTCAACGTTCCGTGTTTTACCCCTTTGATTGATTTAAGCATGTCAGTCAGTCTTATTATTTCTTCAGGTTTTCCTCTAACAGCAACAATTTCGAGGCAGTTGTCATGGTCCAGATGAATGTGCTGCGTTGAAATAATAACCTTCTGGAAATCATGCTGAAGGTCGGTTATTTTGTTCAGTAAATCTCGTCTATGGTGGTCGTAAATTAGCGTGATAGCCCCTGCTACATCGTCACCCTCATTCCATTCTTTTTTTATAAGTTCCTGCCTGATTAGATCTCTAAATGCTTCGGAACGATTTGAATAGTTGCGCTCCCGTATGTAGCGATCAAATTTATCAAGGAGAGCTTTGTCGAGAGAAACCCCGAAACGGAATAGTTCTGCCATTACCTTCCACGATAGGATATTTGAAGAGTATGTAGCACATTGAATCGATTGTGTAAAGAACATTTTGTAGATTGTCCAATCCGTTTTTCATTGCATATCCATCTCGTTTGAAGGAAAATAGGACAATTATGACTACATTTCCGCTGAAAATTTTGAACAATAGAAACATGATTTTCCTTCTGGCACTCATCCTTGGGTTTCTCTGGGATACAGGAGCACATTATACACAACGGTTGATCCTCCCTGGCCTTGCAGTTATTATGACCATCTCAAGCTTGGGCATCAGTGGAGATACTTTTCGATCGGCAAAAACCTTCATCAAATCGAGCCTTGCAGGTATTATAGGAAATTTCTTTCTCCATGGACTTATTCTCATCGGCCTGAGCATGCTTGTTATCAAGGATCAGGCCTTTTGGAATGGATTTATTCTTCTTGCGGCGGTCCCTCCTGCAGTGGCAGTTATACCTTTCTCCCTTTTTCTCCGTGGGAATATGGAGCTTGCCCTGTTCGGAACCATTGGGGCATACATAGGTGGCCTCATGATCACACCTCTGGTTGCCCTTACTTTTCTTGGCACAGGATTCATTAGCCCGATGAAACTTCTCCTCGTGTTTGGTGAATTGATTATCGGTCCCCTTCTTTTGTCGAGAATTTTGATATGGACCGGCCTTTTAAAAAAGATTGACCTGTATAAGGGCCCCATTACAAACTGGAGTTTTTTTCTTATAATCTACATTATTACCGGCCTCAATCGAGACATCTTCATCCAACAGCCCCTATCAGTCGTTCCTGTTGCACTTGTAGCCATCCTGACCACGTTTGTCTTGGGGTGGGCCATCGAAAGGGCAGGCAGCTTGCTTGAATTTGAAAAATCAACGGTGACAAGTTTCGAGCTTCTCGTAACCTTTAAAAATTATGGCCTTTCAGGGGCCCTTGCCCTTGTCTTCTTCAACCCGCAGACAGCAGTTCCTTCAACGGTAACCTCGGCAATAGGTATCCTTTATTTTATCTGGCTTGAAATGCGCATAAACAAAAAGTAGGCTGGAGGGTTTCTCCCACTGACACAGCAGGTACTACACTCTATAGCCTTCGATGGGGATATAACTGTTCATTCCTCTTTTGTGGTCTTCAGGGATACCAGCTGCCTGCAGGGTTTCAATACCTTGGCAAATACTCTTTTTACTCCCCTCAAGGTCTTTCATGAGAGACCTTGATGTCATCTTTTCATTGATTCTGTTTGTTCAGAATTATCACAGTGCATTGAATTTGTATAACATAATCTCTCTTTTTCGTATTAAACGCGACCAGATTATACTGCCATACCCATTGATGGAGTGAATGAGACAGAAGAGGCAGACAATGGGAATCTCCAACTCCCAGATGTTTTCTACGGCATGAGTTTTGACCGGATAAGCCGGATAACCCACTTCAGTTCTTCATCAGAAGCCCCTGATGGATCGATTGCACCATCCCGTACATATGGTCTGATTGCTTCTCCAATGTCGTCGCTTATTCCGCCGTATTGCCCGACAAAGGAATTCAGCCTGGATGAAAGGCTAAAAACGATCTTCTCTCTCTCCGAAAGACCAAGGTAACCGTCAATAACACTCAGCATACGTGCGCGATCATGGGGCAATCTCCCGCTTATGTCAAGAAGGTTCGATGCGCTGTCACTCACTATTTCAGTCTCGCAATCGGTTTGTTCAACAATGACCCTTATCTCCCTGACTATCTGGTCTTCTGTTGCCTCCTTAAATTCTCCAGCTTTCATAGCTTGTAAGAGACCGGTACCGGGAAATATTTCAAGGGTTCGAAGCCTGATATAATCAGGTTTTGCCTCTGTAAGAACTCTGGCTGTCTCAATTGCATGCTCAATAGACCATTTTGCACCGCCAAGACCGGGCATGACATAAACAGAAGGAGATATTCCGGCCTCTCTTGTCTTTCTGCATCCTTCAATGTGGTCTCTCGCAGTTTCGCCCTTCCTCATAAAGGAAAGTACCCCATCACTTCCGCTTTCAATACCGAAATGAATTCTGTCCAATCCTGCCCCGGAAAATGCCTTCATTTCGTCAAGTTTCTTTTTGGCTGCAGATTTTGTCCTTCCGTAAATAGTAAAACGGCTCAAAGCAGGAAATCGATCCCTCATGTAATCTACAGCCTCTGAGAAGAAATCTGCCGACAGGATCAAGGAGTTCGCATCACCAAGGAAGCACGATCGGCCTCCATAGCGTCGCCAGGTAGCCACATGGTAGACACTTTCCTCAATGGCAGGTGTTTCTCTGAACCATGAAGAAAACCAGGCCATTCTTTCATCTTCATCCTCATGCGTGGTTGCTGTGGGAGCACCCTTGCCTTTCGCAGGCGATAATGGTATTGAGTCACAATCAGGGTTGGCCTTTCGTATCTCTAAAATTATTTTATCGATATCCAGGAAGGATTTTGCAGAAAAAGAATTATTGAATAACCCGGCATCGACCAAGATATCATCAATCTGTTTTGCATTATTAATATCACGCTTAACTTCCTCAATACTCCTGCGTGAAAAAAGGGCACCTGTTTTATAAACAGGACAGAACATGCACCTGTTCCATCCACAGTTTCTTGTTAATCGAAAAGTCAGGCTGTAGTTCTCAGTAGGGGGTCGTATCGAACATATTTCGAAGGGCATAACATGGGAAAGATTCATTTGCCTTACCATTTACTTATTCTACTCTTCGATTATACTGCAAAGCTAGCACAGCTTCAATGTTATCGGTATATTGTGTGAAGATAAATCTTTGAACATAGTGCAGTGTTTTTCTGTAACAAAACATTATATCGCAATGAAAAGCCCTGTTCAAATGGGTAGCAAACATGGTAAACTGAAAATCTAGAACAAATTCATGAATTCTTTAGGTGTCCAGGTTTTCTTTTCAAAGTGGTGGCTGAAAACGATATTTTGCTGTAAGAATCACCCCTATTTTCATGTCCACCATGGTCTTTCACAGTTATATCTTCTCAACTTACCTGAGAGAACCTATGGGCAACCCAGGAACACTCCTGATTCATGTTCTATCACCGATTACTTTTCTTGACGAAGTTTATATTCATTCTGTATTATTAGTGAGGGACTCTCGCAACATGGGGCATCTTCAAATCCATGGATCTTGATAGTTTTATTACATCTGCCGCTATCCTTCTGATTGTCGCTTCCCTGATGATTACACTTTTCAAGCACCTTGGTCTTGGATCGATCGCGGGACTTTTGGTTGCTGGAATCGTTGTTGGTCCCCACACACCCGGCCCATACATAACAACCCACGTAGAAGGGGTCAGAAGCTTTGCAGAGCTTGGGGTTGTGCTTCTTCTCTTTGTAATCGGACTTGAAATCAAACCTTCGCGTTTGTGGTCTCTGAGGCGGGAGGTTTTCGGCCTGGGCTCCCTGCAGATCATTATTACAGCATTGGCAATTACTGGTTTTGCTCTGTGGAACCATTGGCACTGGAAAGCATCGCTCGTTATGGGCCTAACCATGGCCATGTCTTCTACTGCTCTCGTCATGGAGATGCTTCATGACAAAGGCGAGGTAGCAAGCCCTCAGGGTAGTGCTGCTTTTGGGGTCCTCCTCATGCAAGACCTTGCTGTAGTCCCCATGCTGGCCCTGATTCCCATGTTAGCAGGCCCAGGTGCATTTTCTATAAGCATACCCGGATGGAAGCAACTTGGAATAATCTTGGGCCTTTTTCTCCTCATATTTACACTCGGTAAATACGTTGTGCCTTTTGCACTCGAAAGATTAGCTCACCAGAGAAACCGTGAAGGTTTTGTAGTGGTGATGATGCTCTCAGTTTTTCTGTCTGCGTGGGCCATGCATCGTGCCGGTCTTTCTTTTGCTCTCGGGGCATTCCTAATGGGTGTTTTCCTGTCTGTTTCTCGCTATAGCCTGCAGATTGAGGCATATATAGAACCATACAAAGGGATTCTTATCGGCCTCTTTTTCGTGGCTGTTGGTATGTCCATTGACCTGCGCTCAATTGTTGCCAGCCCCCTGGCATTTGTCAAATATGCTGCAGCAGTCATATGCATAAAGATTATTGTAATGGGTACACTCTGCCTCATTTTTGGGATGAATAGAAGTATTTCCACAAAGATTTCCTTTCTTCTTGCCCAGGGAGGAGAATTCGGGTTTGTCCTTCTTAGTTCAGCAAAAGTGCTTTCGGTTATTGATAACGATACTTTTGTAATGGGAATTGAAGTAATATCGGTCAGTATGCTCTTCACACCTCTAATGGCCAAACTCGGTAATTATTTGGCGGGGTATTTCATGCCAAAGAAAAGTGCTGAAGACATCATATCCATACCGGATGAAACCGGCGAGATTAAAAGAAGGGTCATCCTTGGCGGTTATGGAAGAGTAGGCCATGTGGTGGCAGTTCTCCTTCATTCCTCCAATGTTCCTTTTATTGCGTTTGACAATGACCCAGCGAGGGTTGCAAAAGGAAAAGGAGATGGTTTTCCGGTTTACTATGGAGACATCGCCAATCCTGCATTACTGGCAGCTGCCCATGCAGAGCAAGCAGCACTTGTTGTCTTAACAGTGGCCCAGGAAAAGATTACCCTGAAAGCCATCTCCCACATGCAGAATAACTATCCCAGCATACCCGTGATCGCGAGAGCCTGGGATCTTGAGGCAAGCGGCAAGCTTATTCAAGCAGGTGCAACTCGGGCATTCCCGGAATTGATGGAAACTAGCCTTCGTCTCGCTACTGACGCACTCAGAATGGTTGGGGTACCAGTGGATAATGTTGATCTTCTGGTTTCGGACGCCCGCAGGCGTGACTATGAACTGGTTAACCCAGGATAGAAGATCACAGTGCTATCCTGTTTCGATGGCGATCCCTAAATCAGGGAGACAAGCTCTTTATATAGATACTCCTGCCTGATTCAATACGAGGTTTCGTCAACAAAACTGAAGATAGAAACTGCTGAAGCCTACAACCTGCAACACCGGCCCTTTTAAAGAAACCTCCAGAACTATATCCCAGAATCTTCTGCAGAATTGTGACAATGGGGACATGTCCCAATATCTTTTCACCCCTGTCCGAAACCTCTTTATCTGATACACAAACCGAATGCCATAACTAGAAATGATGGGCAAACGATTCTCGGCAACCTTACCCGGTAAAAGGACAATCTTGATCAGAAATCGAGTAGCATCAGCAGAAGTTAGGACAGTGAGCCATTATCGCATAATTCCTTCACAATCTTTTCTTGTAGAGTTATTGGAGTTCTGTTAGAATTACAGCCAAATAACAGGGGGTTATAAAATATTAAAAGTTAAAGAAAGGGGTCACCATGAAATTGCCTGAATACATCACCAAGTCAGAAGTACAGAAGATATGTAAAGAAATCGAAATAAGAGATTGGACAAAGCTTAAAAAGGCGGCAGTACTGCCTGAAGAGGCAAAGAAGATTCTGTCACTGGTTAACGTGGAGAACATGAAGATTGACCTGAAAGAATTTACAACCGGCCTTGAAGTAGAACTCGAACACGGCGTTCGGTTCAAAGACGCAAACGTTACGAACAACCATCCCATTATTACGGGCATGATTGTTCTGGCACACCTCAAAGAGTCCCTTGACTATTACAAGCTGCTGGACGTTGCGGAAGCAGAGGGGGATCTGCTGAAAGCTGTGGCAGCAGGCGATATGGCTAAAACCAAAAAGTATTACAAAAAGGTGGCTCAGGCAAAAATAGTACTCAGCCAGGCTGTCGCAAGCCAGGTAAAGTAAACGCCGGCAACTGGGACCATTACCATGGGCAAGGTATACCTCGTCGGTGCCGGACCGGGCGACGCCAAACTTATCACACTCCGTGGCCTTGAACTGATTCAGAAGGCAGATGTCATCATCTATGATTTTCTCGTAAACAAAGAACTTCTTGCCTTCGCCAAAGAGGATGCAGAAATAATTTACGCGGGTAAGCAAGCATCAAAGCACGAACTACCCCAGAAGGATATCAATGCCCTTATCGTAAACAAGGCAAAAAAAGATGTTGTCGTGGTGAGGCTGAAAGGTGGAGATCCCTTCATTTTTGGCCGTGGCGGGGAAGAGGCGCAGGCACTGGCAGAACATGGTGTCAGTTTTGAGATTGTACCCGGGATAACATCGGCTATTTCAGTTCCAGCCTATGCCGGTATCCCGTTGACACACAGGGATTTTGCATCTACTGTTGCTTTTATAACCGGCCACGAAGATGAGAAAAAGACAGAATCAACCATCCGGTGGAATGAACTTGCCAAAGGGCCTGACACTCTGGTCTTTCTCATGGGTGTTAAAAACTTAAGAACTATCAAAGAAAGGCTGATCAAAGGTGGAAGAAACCCGGAAACCCAGGCATGCCTTATCCAGTGGGGTACGCTTCCCAAACAGAAAGTTGTGGTTGGTAAGCTCGGAGAAATCGATATAGTTGCGGAGAAAGCCGGGATACAGCCCCCGGCAATAATTATTGTGGGTAATGTAATCAACCTCCGCAGACAGCTTCAATGGTTTGAGAGCAGACCTCTCATGGGCAAAAAGATTGCTATTACCAGGGCACGGCACCAATCAATCCGATTGGGTGAGAAACTTGCCGATGCCGGCGCCGAGGTCCTGTATTACCCTACCATTGATATCAAACCTATAAGGCCCAACAGGAAGCTATCTCATGCAATAGATATTATCGATCAATATGCCTGTATTATTTTCACGAGCACCAATGCTGTATCGGTATTTTTTGAGGCCCTTTCCGCCAAGACCAGGGACGCAAGGGCGCTGGCCGGAGTAAAAATTCTGCCCATTGGTCAGGCAACAGCTTCGCTTCTTGAATCAAAAGGCATCATTCCCGATTTTATACCCGATACTTTTACATCCGAAGGAATAGTTGAGACATTAAAAACCATTGGAATAAATGGCAAGAGACTTCTTTTGCCCCGCGCAGAAGAGGCCCGTGATATTATTGTCAGGTTCGTGAGGGATCACGGGGGAACATGTGACGTCATACCAATCTACCGCACAGCATTACCGAAAAACATTGTTCCACTAACGTCAAAACCTGACATAATAACATTTACCAGTTCGTCAACCGTAAAAAACTTTGTTACTCTTTATGGGGAAAAAACCCTCGGAAAAATGGTAATAGCTTCAATTGGTCCCGTAACCACTAAAACCATCAATAGCCTTGGCCTTACAGTTCACATCGAAGCAGAACGCTACGACATTCCAGGCCTCGTGGAAGCAATATTAGAATACGTTAAACCCGTGCCCGTGACACACAATCGGTAACACGCTGCATTTCTTACTGGAATGGGTTCCCCTTCTTGCTTTTGACTTTTTGTTGCTTTTTTATGCCCTTCCAGTTTTTCTCATTTTTCATTCCGCACCTGCTTTGCCCGGTGCCTTATCCCATTGCCCATGCCCTCTAACCTGCCTTGTTTAGTATACTCTCAATGACCTGAGTTTCAGTATCAGATGGACCTCATGTCCGGTCCTGATATCCATCTCCTCAAAGATGTCCTGGGGCAACTCTGCAAGGAGGTTGATCTCTCCAACCTTTATGGTAAGCTTGATCAATGAAGAAAAGGGTGTAATCTCCATCACTGTACCCCTAAACCGGTTAATGCCCGGACCTGGGGGCGTCCGCGTAGTCACATATACATCCCTCGGCAAAAGTGTAAGTTTCCTTACCGGCCCGTCGTGATGGGGGAGAATTATGGGTACACCTCCGCACACTGCTTCTATGAGGCCATGGCCAATATCATTGTAATAATCACAATCAAGTATATTCGGAGTACCGATAAAATCAGCCACAAATGGACTCTTGGGGTAGAAGAAAACCTCATCAGGCGTCCCAACCTGCTCTATCTGCCCCATGTGAAGAATAGCCATTCTCTCTGCCATCTCCTCTGCTTCAATAAGATTATGGGTAACATGGATAGTTGTGATGCCCAGTTCTTCATGGTATCTCTTCAATTCAAGTCTCAAATATTTGGCAGTTCTCACATCCAGACTTCCCATTGGCTCATCAAGAAGCAGAACCTTGGGTGAGATGGCGAGGGCCCGCGCAATTGCAACACGCTGTTTTTCCCCACCACTCAGCGTGCGAACATTTCTATCGAGAAGGTGGTGGATACTGAGAAGATTTGCCAGACTGCTCACCTTTTTTTCCAACTCCTGCTTTGAGATTTTTTTGGGCTGTAATCCAAAAATAATGTTTTCCCTGACATCCAAAAATGGAAAAAGGGCGTAGTCTTGCGGGACATAGCCAAGTTCACGCCTTTCTGGTGGCACAGGTGTTATGTTTTTGCCAGATATCAGGATTTCTCCTCCACGCAATCGCTGAAGACCGGCAAGGCATTCGAGGAGAATAGTTTTTCCGGAACCAGTTGGACCCACTACAACAAAATACTCCCCATCCTTGATCTCAAGGTTGATATCTTTCAGGATGAAGCTACCGGCATTGGCAGAAATATTCCTGATGGAAATCATGATGTTTGCCTTCTGCTTGTAAATCGCCGAAGTATTACAAGAGCAATGACTGCAATGGCTACCAAGACAAAAACCACTGCTATAGCCCTTTCCACTTCAGCCTGCGCGAGGTTGAGAAAGATAGCGATGGGCAATGTTTCGGTTTTCATCTTCATGGCCCCAGCAACAGTCACTGTTGCCCCAAATTCACCAACCGCTCGCGCCCAGGTAAGAATAGACGCTGCTATCAACCCGTTTCTTGCAAGGGGGAGGGTCACCTTGAAGAATACTTTTATCTTTGTATAACCCAGGGTCCTGCCTACACGTTCATATCGAGGATTGATGCTGTCAAAGGTTGCTTTTAACAGTCTTACAGCCAGGGCACTGATGATAGTAAATTGGGCAAGCACTATGCCCGGAACCTCAAAAACAAAGCGCATGAGGTTTCCTTCAAGTGCCCTACCCAGTGATGTATTAAAAAAGACAAACAATGCTGCCCCGAGGGCTATGGGAGATATCACGATTGGGAGATCAAGAATCGTATCCACAATATTTTTTCCGCGAAAATTTGTTTTTGAAATTGCATATGCAGCTGGCACAGCAAAGACCATTGATATAATAGTCGCCATGGTTGATGTAAAAAGTGTCAGCCGTATTGCAAAAAGAATCTCCTTTGAAAAAAGAATAGAAAAAAATTGTCTCCAATCAGTGTATGTGGCAAGAGATGATATGATTCCAACAAAAAATAACAGAAGAAATCCAAGGGCGCTGAGGGTTGCCACATGAAATAATCGCTCTCCTGGCAACGAAAAAAATCCTTTCATTTTCTGTTCCCACCCTCTGTTAGAATGCATTCTTCCTCTATGAGAGCGTTCATGATTAACCGTTCCACTCCCCGTTCAATAACTCCACAGGCCCATTTTCCAAAAACCCATCTTCCTTCATCGGATAGCAAAACCCCAATGAATCCCCGAGATGAAGCACTGCTTTTCATGTATACGAACATTTTGCCGGGCGTAAAGGTAACACCCCAGATTCTCCAATAACGTTAAAAACGGTTTTTACTCTGCTGTTGCGACTTTTTGAAAAACCTTTATTTTCTTTCATCTGTTGGCTAAAAGATCTCTTATAAAAATAACATTTTCAAGATTACTGCATAACCAAAACACTCTCATATAATCGACCCCTGATCAGCACAGCCTAATCTGCTTCAAATTTCTTTATTCGTTATATACCATAGGGAATACCCCTGTCAACTAATTGCGCTACCACCTGCGAAAGAGAAATATTTTACCGATATGATTCTGTTTCATGTTAATATTTCAGATGCTGGAATCTGCAGACAGATTTCATATCGGGAGATATTTGAATTGAAGATAGCTTACAAAGTCTGGCTTGACAATGATGGAAAAGCATTTGGCGAGGGTCCATATCAGCTTCTCAAGAAAATTGAAACAACCGGTTCTCTTCACCAAGCAGCAATAGAAATGAAAATGTCCTACCGCAAGGCGTGGACCACACTGAAAAATATTGAAACAAGACTTGGTTTTCCTCTCCTTGAACGAAAGATTGGGGGAATTGCCGGCGGGGGATCGCAAATAACAAAACAGGGTTATAATTTGATGAGACATTACGAAGAATTCCGCATCTCACTCAAAGAAGAACTTCAAAATCTTTATCAAAAACACTTTGGCTACTTGAGTAATAAGTAATGAGCCTGGTTGATATACCAATAATAAAATACGAGAACGGCAAAACAACGAACATCTATGACGCTGTCGCTCAAGAAGAACCATTGGAAATATTGATAAATGATCAGCCTTGCCACATCACCATGCGTCTTCCCGGTGAAGAAATCCCCCTTATCCTTGGCTTTCTGTTCACCGAAGGGGTGATAGGTTCTATCGAGGAGGTTCTGACTCTCAGTCACTGTAATGATGTATCAGGTAACAGGATGAATGTACATCTGAAAACTTCTACAGACAAAGACCTTGAAAAATTTATTTCCAGAAAATCATCTTCTTTTACACATTGTGGAACCTGTGGCAAAGATATAGTAACAAACCTTTCACAATCCCTTTCAAAAATTCCTAAGACAGTGAACATAACTTTTCCACAGCTCGCAGAATTCCAGAGTAAGTTGATAAAGGGCCAGCAGACCTTTCAACATACAGGCGGAACACATGCTGCTGGTATTTTTGACAGATACGGTACACTCCTCGCCCTTTCTGAGGATATTGGCCGGCAC